>CAZFVN010000071.1:2426-28493 GCA_964522395.1 uncultured Myxococcales bacterium | reverse complement strand
CGGAGGGAACCAATGAAGCCACTCCTGACGACACCCGTTGCCCTTCTCATCTCGTGCGGAGGGAATCAATGAAACCAGTACTGACGACACCCGTTGCCCTCTTCTTCTCGTGTGGAGGGAACCGATGAGACTACTCCTGGCCATACCCATCGCCTTCTTCCTATTCGCGTCTCCTGCTTATGCGGGGGCGACGCGCCTCGCGGTGGTTGTCGGTAACAATGCTGCCATTGATGACGATTTACAGCCATTGCAGTACGCTGACGACGATGCTTTCAAGTACGCTCGATTCCTTGGTCCGGTGATGGATGATGTTGAGTTGTTGACAAAGGCTGACAGCGAGTCGGCTAGCCTTTTTGCGGAGTATTCAGGAAGAGCCGTCGCCCCAACTCGGGCCAACCTTCTCAAGGCTGTGGGCCGAACAGTGGAGAAAGCCCATCGTCTTTCCGGTGACGGGGAGGAGGTCGTGGTCTACTTCATCTTTTCTGGTCACGGAAACTATGATGAGGAGGGTCGCGGATACCTTCACCTTGAGGATGGTCGCTTCACTACACGCGAGCTCTTCTATCACCTGATAGGCGAGGCCACTGATTTTCAGTTGGTCCTGCTTATTGACGCGTGCAATGCAGGCTTTCTGGTGCAGAGCCGAGGGGCGTCGGACCGTCGTCCGGCGGGGCCTTCTGTGTTGCAATTGGAGGATTACGAGAACGTCGGATTGATCCTCTCTTCCAGCAGCGCTGGAGAGGTGCGGGAGTGGGGCCGCTATCTGGCAGGAATCTTCAGCCACCAGGTGCGCAGTGGACTCACGGGGGCGGCAGACGTTGATGAAGACGGTCGCATTACGTACCAGGAGCTTGCTGCTTTCGTTGCCGCGGCGAACGCGATGGTCGAGAATCCGACCCTGCGCCTGAGGCCCTACATCCGGCCTCCACTATCGGACCCAAACATGGCCCTGATAGATCTTGCCGACGCAGATTTCGACAGGGTCGTTGAAGTACGCTTTGACGACGATAGCAGGATCGCGGTCTTAGACGCGGACCTCGTTCGTTGTGCCGACCTCAACATCAGTGGTGGTCACACCGCCAGGATTGGTCTGGCCCCCAAGGGTGAGGTTATGTTTGTGGTAAACGGGACGGTCGAATACGTGGTATCCGAATCGTCCAGGGGTGTGCTGAAGCTGAACGAGTTGGAGTCCCGGGAGGTGGCTCCTCTGGCGGCTCGAGGAGTCGACCGATATTATCGAAAGCACCTCTTCGCTAAGCCCTTTGACAGCGCCTACGCAGTTGGGTGGCTGGACAGTGACTATCCAGCCACCCTCGTCTTTGAGAGGGTAGGGCCAGGTGCGTGGTACGATAACGATTGGGCGTGGGTCGCGGCGGGTTCTGGACTCGCTCTCCTGGCGTCTGGCGGGGTCCTCTCCTGGGAAGCCGGGCGGGAGCGTGATGCGGCTCGAAATACTGCGTTTGCTGACGAGAGGCAACTTCACAATGATCGAATGGAGAGCCTGGAGGCGTGGTCAATCGGTGCTTACGCAGTTGGGGCAGGGGCGGTGGTAACGGGCGTTGTGCTCTTCCTGGTAGACCCCCCGCAAGAGCGTCGCACCATTAGACCGCAAGTGGGGCCGGGTATCTTGCTCCTTCCGATTCCGGGCGGAGCCGCAGTGGAGGCGACCTTTTGATGACGATGGTACGCCATATGATGGTGCTGGCGACGTTGTTGGCTATGACGGGGTGTTATGAACCCGTGTCTATAGAAGGGGCTGCATGCGCTGCCCCCGACCACCCGTGCCCTGAAGGATACCTCTGCGTGCAAGGTGCGTGCTACCGTAGTTCGGGTGGCGTGGCCGTGGCGTGTATAGAAGATGTCGACTGTCCGGCAGGTGTCTGTTTGCGAGAATCCCATGTTTGCGTAGGGTGCATGACACATGGTCAATGCGTTTCTGGGTTGTGCAATATTCCAACTCATATTTGCGTTGGCTGCAAGGCGGACTACCAATGTCCGTCAGGTGCTTGTGAAGTTGAAACGGGGATTTGTACACCCCCGACGGAAGAAAACGCGACGAGCGGACCGTCTGCGAGCAATTGAAGTTCGAAGGTTATGATATTTTGACGTGATTTGAGGCTACGAATCTGAATGAATGTCTGGAGGAACGCCATGAGACTGTATGCCCTGTTGGTCATCTGCATCGTTTCGGTAGTCGGCCTGGCCGGCTGCGATTTTGAAGTGGACAAGCCTGAGCCGTTCGCCTGCGATACTGATGACGACTGCGGGTCCGGTTTCTGTGACGTGGAAAGTGGAGAGTGTTTCGCCTGCTTGAGTGACGACAATTGTCCCAGCGGCAAGCACTGTAATCCGGAATTGAACCAGTGTGTGGCCTGCTTCGAGGATGACCACTGTCCCGTTGGCGTTTGCGAGGAAGAGCAGTTCTTCTGCGTGGAATGCGAAGCGGACGCAGACTGCAAGAGCGGCCAATGCGACGAGGAGAAGCAGATATGCATTGAATGTGGCGCCGACGATGAGTGTGACGATGGTGATCCTTGCACTGCAAACGTATGTGCGGATGGCCAATGCGAGAGTTCCCCATCGGCCGACGGGACCGTCTGCAGTGACGGTGATGAATGTACTGCGGGCGATGTGTGCGGAGCCGGTAAGTGCGTTTCCGGCGCCAAAGACCCCAATTGCATAGATCCTCCCGGGCCGTGTGACGGCAAGGAAGAGGGGGCTCCTTGTGATGATGGAGACCCATGTACTCTGGACGATTACTGCTCCAAGGAGCTTTGCTTCGGAGATTCCATCAGCCCTGATTGCCTTGAAGATGACCTGGACCAGGATGGCTATACGGTCAAGGGGGGTGACTGCAACGACAAGGACCCGTCCGTCAATCCTGGGGTCAAAGAGCTTTGCAAGGACGGTGTGGACAATAACTGTGACGGTCAGATCGACGAGGATTGCGGCGTGGTTTGCATCGTCTCGGGATGTAGCGGTGAGATTTGTGCCCCGGAAGAAATGGCCTCCGATTGCCAGTGGCTACCAGAGTATGAGTGCCTGGAGTACTCGAGTTGCGGGTTCTTTGGTGAAGATGGTCAGTGTGGGTGGGAGAAGACGCCTGAATACCTCAAATGTCTTGAGGGGATTTGCGAGCCAGGACCGGAGATCTGTGACGGCATGGACAACGACTGCGACGGTGACATCGATGAGGGATGTGACGAGTGTGTAGGGGAAGGCGAAATGGGTTCAGGGATGTTGCCAGATAACCCGGTCTGCTGCGATGGGCTTGACTCGCTAACGGTTGCGACGTGGGACCCGGCCAACGGCATGTGCGGTATTATGAGCGACGTCTTTGTTTGCGCTAAGTGTGGCAACGGGAAGTGCGAGGAGGAATGGGAGAACCCTTGCAACTGCCCGAAGGATTGTGGCGACCCCTCGGCGTGCACTTCCGATGCGCAGTGCAATGATGGCGACTCTTGCACGGAGGACGTTTGCAAGGGTGGCATCTGCGTCTTCTCTACCATTCCAGATTGTGGCAATTGCTGGGAAGACAAGATGTGTCCCGAGAATAGCTACTGTCGTTTCTCTGATGGTGATTGTGACAACGCAAAATCGGGGGACTGTGTACCTGTCCCCGAGGGTTGTTTCGATGTCTGGCTCCCAGTTTGCGGCTGTGACGGCGTGACCTATGGCAACGAGTGTGAATTGCAGGCTGCGAAGCAGTCATTGGCCTACGAAGGTGAGTGCGATGGTGGGAATGAGTGTGGTGGCTTCATTGGCCTTCCTTGTCCTGACGGCAGTTACTGCCAGTACCCCGCGGACATGTGTAACGGGGCCGATATGATGGGTGTGTGCGTAGAGGTCCCAGAAGTCTGCGAAAAGGTCTATAACCCCGTTTGCGCCTGCAATGGCAAGACCTACGGCAACCCCTGCGAGTTGGCTCTTGCGATGCAACAGATAGACTACTACGGAGAGTGCAAGAACGAGGGCATCTGTGGTGGCATTCAGGGCATTCCTTGTCCGGGTGGCTACTACTGCCAATACCCCGAGGGGATGTGCAACGGGGCCGATTTCCAGGGGGTCTGTGTGCTGGTTGCAGAGATCTGCCCCGATGTTTGGGACCCGGTTTGTGGCTGCGATGGTAAGACTTACGGCAACGACTGTGAGTTGGCCGCTGCGAAGGCGCAAAAGGACCATGACGGAGAATGCAAATCAGGCGATGAGTGCGGCGGCTTTATCGGTCTGCCATGCGATGAGGGTGCCTACTGTCAATACCCAGAGGGAACCTGTAACTGGGCAGACATGATGGGAGTATGTGTCGACGTACCCGGTGCTTGCATCGCGCTTTGGGACCCAGTTTGTGGTTGCGACGGCAAGACCTATGGAAACGACTGTGAGTTGGCTGCTGCGATGGCGCAGAAGGATCATCACGGTGCCTGCTCTGATGGGGAATGCAAGACCTTGAAAGCAGAGGACTACGGCCCTTGCGCCATGATCCTCGGGTTCGGGTTCAACGGCAAGGAATGTGTCTACTTCAGCGGCTGTAGTTGCGGGGACGACTGCGACTTCTTCTTCGAATCGGAAGAGGATTGTAAAAAGGCCTGTTCCTAACACCGGTTTCCCTGGGGTCGCCCGAGTACTCCACTTGCTTTCCGCCCTAGCACGGCATTGGTGCTAGAGTCTTGACGGAGCGAGGAAGAGGAAACTACTTCAGTCCAAACGCGGTGAGGAACTCAGCCTGGATTTTGGCGCAGAACTCGTTAATGGCGGTTACGGGTGGAGTCATATCATTGCCAACGGGGCGGCGGAGTGGGCGGTTGCCGGGGGCCCTCTCCACCTCTTCGACCATTGCCTGGGCAACTTCACTGGGGTCGCCCATCTGGCCAGTCTTCCCCATCTCCTCGAAGGTGTTCATGAACCCTTCGAAAGCGGTAGTCGTCGGGCCGTAGGAGTCAGCGACGTTATTGGTGGGCTGAATGAGCTTGTTGAAGATAGTTGTACCGTAGGCGCCCGGCTGAATAATGACGCTCTCGATACCGAGCTTCTCTAGTTCGTAGCTAGTGCTTTCAGCAAACGCTTCAAGCGCGAACTTGCTTGAAACGTAGGCCGACATGAAGGGCAGAACCAGTCTGCCGACGCCGGATGTGACGTAGATGCATAGCCCTTTCCCGGCTTCTCGCATAGCCGGTAGCACTGCTCGATTGACGCGCATCGGGCCGAAGACGTTGACATCATAGAGCTGCTTGGCCTGGTCAACAGAGAAGCCTTCGTCAATGCCTAGATTGGCAACGCCCGCGTTGTTGATGACGACGTCGATTCCACCGGTGTCGGTGGCCGTTCCCACGGCATCTCCGATGGAGGCGTTGTTGGTGACGTCAAGTTCGAGAACGGTTAGATTGTATCCTCCTAGCCGGGCCCACGAACTGAGGGCGTTGGCGGCCTCAGCGTTCTTCCCAGAGACGCCTCGCATAGTTGCGTAAAC
Source organism: uncultured Myxococcales bacterium (assembly GCA_964522395.1). GTDB lineage: Bacteria > Myxococcota_A > UBA9042 > CAIXZC01 > CAIXZC01 > CALGBT01. The sequence continues at coordinate 23,026 of CAZFVN010000071.1, read as the reverse complement.
GGTGTGACCTCTTTCGGCCAAAGCTTTTGCGGCCAGATGGCCAAAACCTGAACTTGCTCCAGTGATAAGTACCTTCTTTGTCGTCATGACAGTCCCTCCACGGGTGGCTTACGTTGTTGATCAAGAAATCTAACTCGCGCGATTCGACCGATTTGCAGTCGGCCGACACCGCGTGGTGACATTGACTCTAGGAACGCAAGCGCCAACTGGCAAGGGCGAGAATTGCCGGGTGAGGTGCGGGGAAGGCCTCTTTGGAAAAAGGGCGGATTGCATCGATGAGCGCATATGTCTGATGGGAGCAGCGAACGGCGGTAAGCGCGCCAACTGTCATTGATAGTATGCGATTGGCTGGTCTTCTTCCGGTTTGGTGTTGAGAATCTATCCATGGGTTCCTTTACGGGAATGAGACGGAAAAGGAGAGAGACACAAATAGCGACGTGATTCCGGCAGCTTATGCACGTAGCCCCAAAAAAGAATGTGCTTTTAAGGGAGCTTCTCCCGATATAGATAGTGAGAGCTACCCTGCCATGCCACTTCGTCGGCAAGTGTGGGGTGGCGAATCTGTGTTACTATCCGCGGCAGCGGAAGGGGGAATAGGTGTCGAAGTTTGAGGGAGGTGATGTGGCGTTGCGCAGCGTCTTGAAGAGGCGCTTTGGTCACAACAGTTTCAGAATTCACCAGGAGGAAGTGTGCTCTGCAGTTGCTGATGGGACTGATGTTCTCCTGGTAATGCCCACTGGCTCGGGTAAGTCCCTTTGCTACCAGTTGCCCGGCGTAGCGAGGGGGGGGACGACTCTTGTGGTGAGCCCCTTGATCGCGTTGATTGAGGATCAGGTGGGGAAGCTTCAGGAGGACGGCCTTCGAGCAGAGCGTATCCATTCTGGGCGGGAGCGAGCGGATTCGAGGCAGGTCTGTCAGGACTACCTGGAGGGTAACTTAGACTTTCTCTTCATTGCCCCGGAACGGCTTTCTGTGCCGGGCTTCCCTGAACTGCTAGCCAAACGCAAGCCTACTCTCATCGCGGTGGATGAGGCGCATTGCATCTCACATTGGGGGCATGACTTTCGTCCCGACTATCGGTTGTTGGGTGAGCGTCTGCCCACCTTGCGGCCGGCCCCCATTGTGGCACTCACAGCCACCGCGACAGTGCGGGTCCAGCGGGATATCGTGGAGGGGCTGCGTTTGACCTCCCCTGGACTCTTCATTCGTGGCTTCTGGAGGGACAATCTTGCGGTAGAGGCGAAGGACTGTTTGCCATCTGACAGGCCCTCGCTCGTTCGTAAGCTGTTGTCCAGCCCCGGCGCGTTGCCGGCGATTGTGTATGTGCCAACTCGAAAGGAATCGGACCGATTGGCTGAGGAATTGTCCGACCTTGGGGCAGTTCCTTATCACGCCGGGATGGATGCCGGCAAGCGAGTTGCCAACCAGGCTGCGTTCATGTCGGATGGTGCTCGAATTGTGGTGGCGACAGTCGCTTTCGGGATGGGCGTGGACAAGGCCGACATTCGTAGCGTCATCCATACCGGGCTCCCCGGGACAGTTGAAAACTACTATCAGGAAATTGGTCGTGCGGGGAGGGATGGTAAGCCAGCACGCGTCTACTTGCTATACGGCTGGTCGGATCGTCGTCTCCTGGAATTCCTCCACTCATGTTCCTATCCACCACTGGCGACGGTAAAGAAGATCCTGGAAAATGTGCCGCACGAGTTGACGGCCCGGGAAGAGGTCTTTGGTGATAGTGAGGACGAGTCGACGGAGGCTGCACTACGCCAGTTGTACAATCATCAGGCTATTGTTTGGACTCCAGACGATCGGTTGCAAAGAGTGCCCGTGCGGGATTGGGTCTCCACATATGTTGCGCAGCGTGAGCACCGCCTGAAGCAGATCGAGGATACGATGGACTTTGCGCAGGGAGGGGGCTGTCGCATGAATGGGCTGGTTCGATACTTCAGCCCACCGGAGGCGAGCGACCGATCTTGTGGAGTTTGTGATCATTGCGCCCCACAGGATGCCCGCACCCGGGGCTTCAGGCCTCCCGATGAAGAAGACCTTGAGAACCTCTCCGACCTTATGGAGAGTCTCCGGCGCCATTCCGGGCAGACCCCCAAGCGCCTTCACGAGCAGGTATTTCCGTCTGGTCGACCTTCCAGGGATTGGCTAGATGCGTATGTCGACTGCCTGGCTCGCGCAAAGTTGGTGGATGCGCAATCGGACAAGTTTGAGAAAGATGGGCGGATCATTTCATTCCAGAGGATCTTTCTGACACGCGCAGGGAGGGAGACTGTGGATTTGTCGGAGAGCGATCTTTGGCTCTCAGAACCCGATAGCGCGATCGAAGGGTCAGCTATCCGCCGTAGGGTGCGCAAGCAGAGGGCACCGGTACCCGTCGTCAAGGCTTCTATGGAGGTAGCGAAACGCTGCTTTCAAGCGCTCCGGCAGTGGCGCCAGAGCGTGGCTCAAGAGCGGCGCTGCCCGCCATTTCGGATAGCGTCCAACGCCACCTTGCAGGCCATCAGCCGGGCGGCCCCGGAGTCTGACGGTGAGTTGCTCGATGTGAAAGGTATGGGACCGGCGCGGACCAAAGAGTTCGGTGCGGAGATTCTGGCAATAGTAAAGGCCAGTCAGTAGTCTAGGGGCGAATCTCGCTGACCCCTGTCTGGTGGGGCCAGCGTCGCCTACAACGCGTAGAGCAGGAGGAGTGGGGGTAAATGTGTTCATCATCGAATCTAGAGATTCTTGCGTATGAGGAGACTCCTCTGGGATTGCTCTGTTTACGTCGCAGGGAGTTGCTCTCTCTGCCCGGTACTGTGGTTACGGAGGTCACTCTCAATCATGAGTTCTTGATGAGCAGCTTCAACACCCTATCGGAGCGGGAGTTATCCAATGGAGCATTGGAACTGCATGCCGGCGATGGATTGAAGGTGCTTGTAGGAGGACTGGGACTCGGCTATACAGCCCACGAAGTTCTGAAATCGGACCGGGTGGCCAATGTGGAAGTTGTAGAGTATCTACCCCAGGTTATCGAATGGATGGAGCGGGGACTCTTTCCACTGGCAGCAGCGTTGAGCGCGGAATCACGTTTGCAGGTAGTGGCTGGGGATGTCTATGAGAGGCTGGCCGGTCCCCCGGCGGAACTCTTCGACCTTATCTTGATAGACGTTGACCACTCACCGGACGATAATCTGGATCTGGGTACCAATGAGTTCTACACGTATGAGGGCCTTCTCGCAGCTCGCCAGCATCTCGCCTCGAATGGTGTTCTCGCGGTCTGGTCATACGCGGACAGCTCTCCTTTTTCTAACGCCCTGGAGTCAGTTTTCGGGCATGTCACGGTGATTCCGGTAACTTTCAAGAATAGCCTGATTGACGAAAGCGCAACGGACTATCTATTCTTCGCCCGGGAGTAGGGCGTAGCCGGAGATACGTTACCTAGAGATTAGTGGAGTCGGCGGTTCCGTTGGCACCCATGTCGCCAGGATTGCCAATCGACGGTCCGCCAGACCCACCACTGCCGCCAGCTCCCTGTGAAAAGGTATTGTCGCTGGCATATCCGGTCAGTTCCAGCGCCCCGTTTCCATGAGCAAAGAGGCCAGTGGAGGCACCGCCGCAACCGCCGCCGCCACCTTCTCCGTGGCCGCCCTGACCGCCGGCACCACCGTTACCACCGGGGGCTGAACAGGGTGCGTTGGCGAAATCGTCGCCCCCCCCCATTCCTCCGGCTCCGCCAGGCCCTCCGGAACCGGCGTTTCCGCCCTGGCCCCCGGCCCCGCCAATTCCACCGATGATCGTGTTGTCTGTGACTGTTGGTGCACTGTCAGGCTCCTCGTCCCAAACGATGAAGAGGCCAAAGGAACCGCCACCGGGCTCTCCACTCTCACCACCGGAGCCTCCGCAGCCACCCGAGCCGCCACCAGCTCCCGTACCACCCACGTGGGTGCGGCCGCTGCAACTGGAAGCGTTTTGCGCGCCACCACCAGCTCCACCGCCGCCGCCGCCGCTGGCATCAAACCCAGGTTTCCCAGCCAGCCCGGCGGAGCCTTGCCAGAGGCCGTCAACAACTGAGCCGGCAGCGGACTCGGCGAGGCACCCGTTGCCGCCAAATGTGTCACCTCCCGCGCCACTGCTCCCGGGGCTGCCGGTGTTGCCGGTCTCATTTCCACCTTCGGCCTGGTGACATTCGCCTGAGGGCGGGAAGATAGCGCAATACCAGATCTCTCGGTCATATCCACCGGCGCCACCGGCCCCACCTCCGATTCCCTGGCCAGTTACGCCATTCTCATAGTCCTTGGGACCCTCGCCGTAGTTCTTGGGGCACGTATTGCCTCCCCCGTCGCCACCGGCGGATCCACTCCCGCCATCGCATGTGGCCGCACCGCCCGGTCCGCCCGGTCTTGGCAGGGAGGGGTTGATGCCGTTGCAGCTATCTGTGCCAACCCCGAAAGCGTTGGAGCCCTGGCCGCCGGAGGTGCCTTGCGCGCCATTAATGCCGTCCGCTCCTTTGGCCCCTGGACCGCCAGAGCCAGCTTCTATTGTATTTTGCGATACCTGCAAGCCTTCGTCGCAATTCCGTATGTATACTGCGTATGTTGTTCCCCCAGGGGCCAGATTGTTGCGGCCGAAGATGGTAAAACCATCCAAGACCGTTGAACCTGCCTCCCCCGTAATGGCAACAGAGTTCACCGCACCTGGCTTCTCGAGAGAGAACTCTCCACCCATAATGACAGTGACGTTGAGGTCGATATCCCGTTTCTTGAAGTCGGAAGAATAGCCTCCGTAGAGCCCTACACCTTCCCGTAGGACAATGGATTCTGCGTAGACCCCAGACGCAACGTAGACATCTCGCTTACCATCGTCCTGAGCCTTGTCGAGGGCGGCCTGAACGGTCAACATTGGCCCGTCGATGGCACCGGAGTCACCGTCGTTTCCGTTCTTCGCAACAAAGAGTGATTCCGAAATATCGCCGTCTGCACCGTCACAGTTCTGGTCGATGCCGTCGGGGAAATCCGTAGCGCTGAGAAACTCGCATTCGCAGCCATCCTCAGGATTGTCATTAAGGTCGAAGTAGCCGTCCAGGCACTCCATTTCGCAGGCGGGGACCAACAGGTCTGCGTCACAGAAGCTCTCGGCATTTGGATAGGTCAGGAAAGTGCAGTTATTGTTGCACTGCCCGCAGTGTTCGAGGGTGAAGTATCCACCTTCGTTGTCAACGAACCCTTCGTCGATAAGCCCGTCACAATTATTGTCGAGATTGTCACATTCCTCTTCAGGCAAGAGACAGTCGGACCACCCCGTGGGAGTGCACTCCTGGAACCCGTAGCACGCAACAAATGGTTCACCAGGATTGGGATCGGGGGGGTACGTCTGGGAACAACTCAGCAGTAATCCCGGGTCCTCTCCTGCCCCGCATGCCGCCTGTTGCTCCGGGATACAGAGAAAGACCAGATCTACGCCAAACCCCTGAATCCCCGTGCAGGTCCAGTCGTAGGGACACTCTTCGAGGCACTCCATAGTGCAGACTGAGCCACCCGTAGCTTGCACACAGTAACCGCTCAGGCAGTCTGGATTCCCTTTGCACGGACAGCCAACCGTACCCGGCTCGTCGACGCAAATGTCCCCCAGATCAAGAGCCCCGAAATCAAATGAGAGGCTATCCCCCGCGGCGTCTCCCCGGCGAGCGTAATCAAAGCCCATGTCGACCAACCCCTCGACATCGCTGCCGGGCTCTGCGGCATCCTCAAAGAGGCTTGGTTTGGTGGCATCGCTGGTGCCGCAAGCGGAATGGAGGAGCAGCATTACTGTAAGACACGCGTATGTAGTCCGCCTGAAACAAGCCATAGATATCCTCCCGTCGTGTCCCTGTGGTTCTTCCACTAAGGAACATTTTACACGGACTAAGCTAGGGTTTGTAGCGCTTAAATCAACCCGGCCGCAATGGGCCTGACTTCCAGTCCTATATTCGGATGGGGAGGTCAATCGGGGATGAGGGTACTGGTTTGAGATGCAATGAGGTCCGCGGTGGATTCGATGTAGGGATAAGTGATTCTTCAACTCGCTTGATTCAGTTTCTCACCCATTCCTCTCATGTTCAATTCAACGTACTTGGGCATGCGAAGCAGCAATGATTTACCGAACGCTACGCCTGCCACGGAAGCAGCAAATTGTGAATCCCATCATATTCCGAACGCCTACGAGTGGCTTGTCTGACAATGTTGCTTGCGCTAGACTGGGCCCGGTCTTCGGGATATGCAAACCGGCTGTGAGGGAAGAGATGAGAGTGCGGTATGGAACCGGACCTGTTCTGGTAGTGTTGCTCGCCCTGGTGATTGCACCACTGTCGGCCCGTGGCGAGCCTAAGGGGGACGACCCTTGGCTGTCTGGCCGGGCGGACTACAAGAGTTGGGGAGGGCACGTCTCCGACTTTGCGGTTTCCGGGGATGGGGAGCAGAGCTGGGAGCCAGGTGTTCAGGTTCTCGAGCGGTTGCGCTTGGGGGTGGCGGGTGGCTGGAAATGGCTGGATGTCCACATCGAGGGCGACGCATTCTACGGTCTGCTGGTCGGGGAAGACCCGATTCCGGGCATGTCTGCCACCAGGTTTGCCCCGACGTCGCTCTTGCTGCGCGACTCCTTTGTGCCCCGCAAGGCCTATCTTCAAGCCACGGCCCCTTTTGGCATCTTTCGCATCGGTGAGCAGACCTCGCAGTGGGGTTTGGGGATTCTCGCCAATGGTGGCGAGGACGATCCCGGGGAGCTCTTTTCCCACCGTACCCGAGGGGACCTTGTGCAGCGTGCGCTGTTCGCGACCAAACCGCTGAAGCTCTTCTCCGGCGCTCCGGTTGCAGACAAGATAATATTTGCTGCAGGCGCGGACCTGGTCTATCGGGACGAGAACGCCTACCTGCTGGACGAGGATGTCGCTTTCCAGTACCTGGGGAGCCTTCTGTACAGGGACGAGCGGTTTGAGGGCGGTGCCTACGTCGTGTACCGGGACCAGGAGGACGCCACTGGTGCGACGCTGGATGTGCTGGCGGTGGACGTTGCCGGCAAGTTCAACCTTCCTCTGACCGCGCGGCTGAGCCTGACCGGCGGGGCTGAGGTGGCGTGGCTGACTGGTTCCAGTACCCGCAATCGGCCGTGGGAAGCGCCGGCCGGACCGGACATTAACGCGCTGGGGGCGGCCATGGAACTCTTCGTCCAACTGGACCAACCCGCGTTGAAGGCCGGATTCAAAGCGGGCCTCGCTTCCGGGGATGGCGATAACGACGATGGAACCATCTATCGCTTCCGCTTCGATCCTGACTACAATGTGGGGCTCATCCTCTTTGACCACTATCTGGCCGGCATGTCGGCGGCGGCTGTGGACCGGATCCACTCCCCTGACCAGGCTGCGGTGGCCCCCGAGGGTATCGAGGGGCTGGCCACCAATGGAAGCATCGAAAACGCGGTCTATTTCGCGCCCTCAATCGTCTACGGTGGCGATGAAGGTTTTGGCGCGGGCCTGCTGGCCCTGCTCGCCTGGTCCCACGTTGCCCACGCATCGCCCCGCGAGACTTTCGAGGCGGGTGGAAGTGCAGGCTATTTGGGGGGGAGCACAAGTTCGCTGCAACGCATGGGAGTGGAATTCGACCTCGCCTTGCGCTACCGGCTCAAGCTGGGCCCTGTGGTTCTGGAAGCAAAGGGGGAAGGCGGCATTCTGCTACCCGGACCCGCGTTCACCACTGCGGCCGGCGACTTCCCGGATACGGACTACGTAACCCTATTGCAGGGGATTCTCTCTGTGCGCATTGAAAAGAAGAGGGAGGGTGGCGATGAAGGCAAGTAAGTACATGCGGCTATTCGTCCTTGTGGCATTGGCCCTCCTGCACAGCGGCTGCTCTCCGGAGGCTACGGGTCTGGCTACAACCCCCGAGGGGTCTGGCCCCAGGGTTATCTGGGACCTCGAAGCAAAGCCGCTCCCCGAGATTCCCTTTCCCAATAACGTCGCGGCCCGGGTGGACCTGGATTCCCCAACGGGCATTCGACTCAACCTCAGCGTGGTGGCCCCCACCTTGCTGGAAAAGGAAGTGCGGGAGCGCGCCGACCGGCTGGACGGCTTTGGCAGCTTTGCACCGATCACAGTCTCTTTTGATGGGGAACTCTATCTGCCGGGAATTGAGGAGCGGCACCTGGAGAATCGTGATTTCGAGGACGACGCGATCTTCCTCGTGGACGTCACCCCTTCCAGCCCCACTTTCGGGCAACCGGTGATGCTGGACATGGGGCGCGGCTTCTTCCCCCTCTCCCTCAAGTATACCGACGCATACTTCGACAACGACCCCCGGTCGATGGGCACCAACCTGCTCTTTGAAACGGTCCAGGAAGAGGGGGAAGATTCCGACTTCGACGGTGTGGAGGACAAGCCCAATACTGCGACTCCAGGAGGCGGAATCTGGGATGACCTGCTGATGCATTACGAGCGGGAAACACACACGCTCATGTTGCGGCCGGTTGTGCCATTGCGGGAGAGGACCACCTATGCAGTGGTAATCACGCAGCGGGTGTTGGGCGACAAGGGAACGGGGAAGGCTTGCACCGCGGATGGCGACTGCGGTGCTGATGGAAGCTGCGATACCGACGCTGGCAAGTGCCGCTCCCCGGTACGTTCCCCCTTTGAGTGGATCAGCCACAGCCGGCAGAGCGGAGAACTCAAGCCGCTGGAAGGGATTTTGAGTGGCAACGCCTACGGTCTGGAACTTGATGACCTGGCATTTGCCTGGACCTTTACGACCCAGAGCGTGACTTCGACTCTGGTGGCCATTCGCAACGGGCTGTACGGGGAGGGCCCTCTGGCCCGGCTGGCTGAGGAGTTCCCGCCGACCTACACTCTGACCGCGGCGAAGACGGAAGCGAAATTGGAATCCACCGGAAGCCTGTACACCATCCGGGTTGACGAGCTGTTGGACGAGGTAGGGGATCTCCTGGGCATGATAGCTCCCATGATCCCCAGCATGGAGGATTCCATGGAACCGTTGCTGGCCAGCTTTGAGCACGTGGAGTATATCGTGGCCGGCACCTACCAGAGCCCTGACTTTCTCACCGACCGGGACGGTCACGCGGTCCCCGGTCACCCGGCCGATGACGACGAGACGTTCGAAGTGAACCCCGAAACCGGAGAAGCAGTCTATGGCAGCACCACCGTGCCTTTTGTCTGTGCCATACCCAAGGCGAAGCCCGGCTATGTAGACCCGGATTATCCCGGACACACCGGTGAACCACCATTTCCGGTAGCCATCTTCATGCACGGGACTGCCTCCAACAAGTTGCAGGCCCTGGCGTTCGCAGGGCACTTTGCTACCCGGGGTATCGCCACCTGTGGTCTCGACGCGTTCGCGCACGGTATGCCGTTTCCCGCGATCCCCATGCCGGGCTCGATGCTGACCCTCTCGGAAGAGGGGGTGCTGGACCTGATTGAGCTGGTCGCGCCGGATTATGCGCCCATCTACCAGATCCTGAAAGGAACCCGCACGCGTGATCTTAATATGGACGGTAACCTGGATCCAGCAGGGGATTTCTGGACCATGGACCCCTTCCACACCCGTGATGCCATCCGGCAGACGGTGGTGGACCTGATACAGTTCACCCGAATTTTGCGCTCTATGGACGGCCAGAATGTGGGGCTTACGGACGCTGATAGCAAAGGCGGCCCCGATTTGCTGGGCGACTTTGACGGCGACGGCGAAGTGGAACTGGGCGGTATCGATAATCGCTATTTTGTGTACGGCATCTCTTTGGGTGGCATTGTGAGTGCGGTGTTCGCTGGCGTGGAGCCGGCCCTTGATGCCGCGGTGATCATTGTGGGCGGCGGCGGTCTGACCGATGTTGCGGTGCGCTCAACCAATCCCGGGGTGCCGGAGATGGCCATCATGCCCATGATGGGCCCCATTTATCTTGGGGACCGCTACGAGGATTGGTCCGGTTGCGAGGTCCAGGAACTGTGCGATCCGTGCTGGCGTGGAGAGCCGGGCTGCGACCCGTGTGATGCGCCGGACGACGTGCTTATGCGCTACCTCATGCCGGTCTTCGACCATGTGGAAGCGCTTCCCATGTTGTGCCTTCACGACGTCAAGGACGGCTACACAGTCCGGATGAACAATCTTAAGACCGGCGGTTCGGAGCACGCGGTGGTGGGGGCGGAGGAGGGCTTTCGCATCCACCTCCAAGGGGATGCCTTGCGCGCTACTGAACTGCGGGCCTACACCGGCTTTGACTCCCTTGCCCGGGTGGGTGGGGAGAGCTGTGAAACGGACGGTGATTGCGAGGGGCTGGTGTGCAAGAGCGGTCAGTGTGAGTGTGACTTAGACGAGGAGTGCCCCGACGGTTGGCGCTGTGCGAAGTTCCACAAGTGCATGATGATTCCCCAGCCGGTGAAGACGGTGGATGTGGCGGACCGGCCGGACCTGGGCGACCGTATGGTTGTGGAGGTGGTGAAGCCCTCTGGGGAGGTGGTGCAGACCATCGACCATTTCCACTATGATGTTCATGCCAACGGGGTCATCTACCCCGAGAGCGAGCCTTTGGTGAATCTCTACCGGGGGTTTGGTTACAAGCGGCAGACGCCGGGGTTCCGACGGTTCTTCGCCATTGCGCAGTCCATTCTGGAGCCGGGTGACCCGGTCAATTGGGCGCGGCACTTTGCCCTTGAGCCGTTGCAGTATTCCGACACCGCCGAACCCGGCACCAAAGTCATGTTGCTACTGGGCGTGGGGGATTCCAACGTGCCCCTCGCTGCGGGGCTAAACATCGGGCGTGCTGCCGGAATGGTGGGCTACATGGAGCCTGATGGTCGTTACGGGGACAAGACTCAGATGGAGGTCCTCATCGACAAGTTTGTGGTGGAGGGATTGTTCAACCGTTGCCGGTACAAGGTGGAGGTGGAGTCGGCTGATGGTAACGAGGAGCACTGCGTATTGTACGATGCCGACGATCTGGACGACTCCCGGCTATCGGGAGATTGCACCTGCCGACCCGACGATTCTGGAGCGAGCGTATCGGGCTGGCTGTGCACCGACGTTGCGGATGCGGTGTGCGGCGACGGCTTTGGATTGCCCTTTGACCTTGAGTCCCCGGTGCGGGCAACTACTGCGGTGCGTGCCGGGATCACTCCCGACGAGCAGGAAGTGGCCCCCTGTGCGAAGAAGCACGCTGATGGAACGTGCGCCGTATTCAAGGATGATGCGGGGGTCCAGGCGATGCGGCTGGTACCGACCAAACCGGAGGGATTCCACGGCATCTACCTGATGGCTCCGCACAAGGCGTTCGACATCGAGACCTACCAGCTCAATGTTATCTTGCGCTATTTCATGACTTCCGGAAGGGAGGTGTGGGACGATGCTTGTTTGGAGGATAATTCCTGTTCTTGGAGTTTCTGATTGGATGTGGGGGTGGTTCGCTCTGCGCCACCCCTCGGCGCCTCTGGGCGCCTGCTCCCCTGCGAGGGGAGCACGAACTTGCAGGCCACCCGAGCGTATCTGTTGCGATCCCACTGGCCCGGGTTTTTCGCTCTTCGCCACCCCTCGGCCCCGCTGGGGCCTGCTCCCCTGCGAGGGGAGCACGAACTTGCCGGCCACCCGCACGTATTTGGAGCGATCCCACCCACAGAGCCCGCGGTAGAGACCGCGCTAGCATGGCTGTCAGAGCAGCAATGTCGTCCCCTCCTCGCAGGAGGGGAAGCACCGGAGGTGCGGGGAGGTGGCATGTTTCAGCCATGCCGTCATCGTAGGCAAGCCCACCCCACCCATCTTCGACATGCTAGATTGCCTCTAACCACGGTATGCTCACAGCGGCATGGGTGGTTCCACGGCTATGCTTCTATGCTCGGCATTGCTGATCGCTCATTCCCAGCGGGAATGGGCGGGGGGTAAAGGGAGGGCGCGCCGCACATGTTTGCAGGGAATGACGCGGGATATCGGCCCATGCGGTTCGCCACCTTCTAGCATGTTTCTATCTGCCTGCATGTCCAATGGAAGTGCCGTTGCCCCAACGGAAGTGCCCGAACGCCTACATCAGTGCCGCCACACCACCCGTGCTACTCCGCGAATTCGCCGCCCACCAGCAGACTCTCCCCGTCGTTGCAGGCGGCCACGGAATCGGTGCAGAGGTAGACTGTGAGGCACATTAGGTCGGGGGGGGGCAGTTCGTTGCCTTGAGCCATTCGGCCTCGCACTCGGCGGCCACGGCGATGGAACGGCCGCCGGAGCTGCAGGGGCAACATCCAGCCTGGCTCTTGACACAATCCTTGTCGTCCTTGCATGTGAAGAAGTCTTCGCACTCGCCGACCTCTTCGGTGCAATCTTCGGGGCCGTTGGCGGGGGGTTCACCTTCTTCACAACCGCCATTCCGGCAGCATGGGGCGAGCCATTCCTCTGAGGGATTCGTGGCGCTGCACCGATGGTTGGCTCGGACAGGTTGGTCGCCGCCAAAGTCCAGCAGATGTGCGAGGTCTAATAGTAGGGGTTGGTTGGTGCCGGGATAGTGCAGAGGTGATGAGACCTACGAGCACCCGCCGCCAGCGCACATCTGGCCGTCGGGACAAGCTACATTCTTCTCTACGCAGTTGCCTTCTGTGCACTCCCAATCCAGGAGGAGGGGGGGATCGTCGTCGGAGCATTTTGGGGCACCACAGTCGGGACCGGTATTGCATTTGCCGGGGCAGTTCCCCCAGCCGACCACATCGTTGATTCCGCAGCCAAGTCGGAAACGCGCCTCGTACTCTCCCCAAACATTGCAACAGACATAATCGCACTGGGACACATCCTCGTCGATGTTCCAACCTTTGTCTTTGCAGGCCCCCTTGGGCACGACTTCAGTTTGATAAATGCCCAGGTAACAGCAGATATCATCGCACAATCCGTCAGCTACCGGCACGCCTCCCTGCTCATCAATGCAGAGAGGGAGGGTCTTCTTGCTGTAGGTCCCATCACTTTTGCAGCAACCCTCTTTGCACATTCCCGGAAGTTGCGGCGTGCCACCAGCAATGTCACATTCATTTGGCGTAAGAATCCCATCACCATCGACTCCGCCGACACAACAAACCTCGCTACATTCGTTAGCGGGTACGGGGGCGAGACCGGCGTTGGCGCAATCGAGCGCTGTTTTCAGGGTGGGCTCCGCCTCGCCGCAGCAGACTTCAACCGCTGCGCAGAGTTCAACGGGTACCGTTTTGTCGCACTCGGACGCGGGGGCGAATCCGTAAGAAGTGTCCGTGAGTTTGCAGCAAACGTCGGTGAGTGCCGCAACCGCAAATACGGTATTGCCGGGAATGGTCTCATTCCAGGGTTCAGCGGGATAGTTGTCTGAACACCAGGTGTCTGTGTAGTGCGCTGAGATATATTTCTTGTCGGCCGGAACGACATAGGATTGCCCAACGTTTCCCGACCACTGGGAGACGTCGACGTTTACCGTGAAGTCCTCCCCAGTAGTCACCGTAATGGGGAAGTCGCACGGCGTTGGACCGGTTTCGGGGTTGAACCCGCCACAACCGCTGCTGGCACAGCACGAAATGGAATTGTGGGTGATGGTCATGCGCACGAATTTGGTCTTCTCCCAGTCAGTGTCGCCGGGAAAATCCACCGATTCATAGGGGCAATTGTAGCCGGGCACGACGAACTCCGCTTGGATGATGGCGGCGCATGCCCCACCCACGCATTTCTCGTTGCCCTCGCAGTCCGTAACCGCGGCTACGCACTCGTAGTTCACACATGTCCAACCCTGTACCTTGCTGAAATCATCGCTGCAGGAGGGGCTGCCGCAATCGAGGGCCGTGTCACAATATCCGGGGCAGTCAGCCCACTCGCCAGGCTCATCGCAAAGGGCGGTTGGCTGGACTTTGGGATCGGCAGCCGGACAGCAAACGAGTTTGCAGGACGCTTCAGGAAGCGCTTCGCCCGTGCAGTCTCCTTTGCTCTTGAGTAACGCATTGCCGCCTTCCAGGCAGCAGACTTCCTCACAATGATCCGCTTCAACCGGATTGCCCGTCTTGCCACATTCCACGACTGTGGCCAGTTGATAGGCCTGTTCATCGAGGTTGAGGCAGCAAACTTCATCGCACATGGACTTCACATAGTAGGCTCCGTCGAGGTTCTGGCAATCTATACCCGACATGACTTCGGCAAGACTCACGCCGTCATCCTGGTAGTAGCAACAGATATCTCCGCACTCATTGGCCCCACGTGGCAGGCCTTTGCCCGGCAGACATTCGCTGGTAGCGACCAGTGCCTCGCCCTCTCCGGTATCGCAGCAGACCATATTTCCTTCACAGTGTTTGCCGTCGACCGGTGTTTCATCGCAATCTGAAGTACTCTGTTGGAAGAACTGACCGTCGATCCACGGACAACAAACCAGGTCGCACTCTTCGTCCTGCATGGGGGTTCCATCCTGATTGCAAAGGGCCTCCGGCACGACGTAATTGTAGGGCATAAGGTCGCAGCAGAGCGGGTCACAGAGTATATTGTCCAGGACCTTGCCGCCGGCTGTCTGGCAATCTTCGGCGGACATATCGGTGGCGGTTTCATCTTGCAAGCAACACCCCCTCAATCCGCATCCCTGGCACGTCCTGGCGGTGGCCGCCATCGTCTTTGTCCTCGTCGGTTCCAACATTACTGCAATTCGCCGCCTGGTTTACGTCAGAAGGCGGCTGCAAGGGCCTGAAGGCGAGGTTGCGGTGGAGCGACCCCGGCGAGGCGAAACGAATCCCGGCAAAGCCAGGGTTGGCGCCTGGACCATGTTCTCCCGCTCAATTCTCTCATCCCTGGTGGCGACCTTCCTTGATTTCGTCGCCGTCACTCTGTTGGTATCGGGGCTCGCATTTCTGCCCTGGGCAGCGACCTTCTTCGGCTGCCTGATAGGTGGTGCCACGAATTTCGGGATCAACCGCGTTTGGGCTTTCCCCGGGAGCCGTGGTGCGGTGGGAGGGCAGAGTCTCCGCTACTCAGTCGTGAGCCTCTCCAGCGCCTTCCTGAACGCTGGTGGAGTTGCCCTTCTGCTGCTGGTTCCAACCATGGACTATCGGATTGCCTGGCTCATTGCGAGGTTTGCTGTTTACGTTGCATGGAATTACCCCTTGAATCGTGATTACGTCTTCCCGGCCGTGGTGCGGACAGGTCGATGAAGGGAGTTCGCCACCTCTTTCCCTGGGCGGGCCACACGCACGCCGCGGCGCGTCGGGGGCTCCAGGCTTTGGCCATTCGCTGCTACGGATGGCCGGCAAGGACTGCCATTCTGGTTCTTCTGCTGGGCGCCCTCGCCGGATTTGGTGTTCGCGAACTCCAGTTCAGTGCTGACCTCGCGCGGTTGCTACCAAACTCATTCGAGAGCGTCCAGGACCTCGATTCTCTCAAGGAGCGGTTTGGAGGCATCGGCTATGTGGTCGTCGCGGCCTGGAACACCGACCCCCAGACTCTCCGGCGGTTTGCAGATGACATGGCCCCGGCATTGGAAGCTATCCACGATATTCGCTATGTCGAGTACAAGCGTCCCATCAAGTTCCTTGAGGAGCGTGCGCTCTACTACCTGGACGCTGAGACGCTCGAGGAGATGTACCAACGGCTGCGCGAGCGCTGGAAGTGGGAGAAACGGAGCAGCAACCCCATGTACATCAACCTCGAGGACGATGCCCCGGCCCCGGAGGTCGACTTCTCGGACCTATTGAGTGCGGAAGACGAAGAGGCTGGCACGGCATGGTTCCGAACCCAGACGGGAGAGTACTACCTCAGCGAGGAGCGCAAGATGGTGGCTTTGCTGGCCAAACCGAGCAGCATGTCTTCCGATTTGCGCTACGCTCGGCAGGTAGTAGATAAGGTCCAAGCGCTGGTTGATGGGGTGGACCGATCAGCGTATGACTCAGGAATGCAGCTTGGCATCACCGGTCGCTACAAGAAGATGCTCGACCGGGAGGACCGATTAAGGGCTGATTTGGGGCTAGCCTCCCTGGTTGCAATGGGGTTGATGTTGCTCTATCTCCTGGTGCACTTCCGGTCCTTTGTTTCGGTGCTGTTGGTGGTAACTCCCCTGGCCGTTGGCCTCTGGTGGACATTTGGTCTGGCCGGCGTGATGTTTGAGTCGCTGAACATACTGACCGGTTTCCTGGGGGCTATCCTCCTGGGCCTGGGAATTGACCACGGAATTCACCTGCTAGAGCGCTATGGCAGTGAACGAGTTGCTGGAAGAGACGTCCCGGAGGCTCTGCGGATCACTTACAAATCCACTGGTTTGGGTGTGGCCGCTGCGGCCATGACCACGGTAGTTGCCTTTGCGACATTGGCCATCTCCGAGTTTCGGGCCTTTCGTGAGTTTGGCATCATGGCAGCGACTGGGATGTGGTTGATTGTGGTGGCCTATGGACTCTGCTTACCCCCTTTGGTGCGATTGGTGGAGCGCCATGGCTGGCGCTCGTCCAAGGAGACAGCAGAGGCAGGTGGCAGGTCTCTCTTCGCTGCTGCATTACCGCGCTGGGCACCCTTGCTCTTCTGGGGAGGTGGTCTGCTCAGCCTGCTCCTTGTGAGTCGTCTCCCTGACACCCGCTTCAACTATGACTTTGCTTCCCTCGAAGGCAGCGAGCTGCCTTCCTTTGTGCTTGACTCGGATGTCAATGCGCTCCTGGGGTACTCACAGACCCCGGTTGTCGTTCTGGCGGACAGCGATATGGAGGCGCGCGCCGTTGCAACCTTGATGCGGGCGCGTCGTGAGGGTCTTGGCAACAGCTCCACAGTGGACTTCGTAGCTACCTTTGAGGATCTTATCCCCACCAACCAGGCAGCGAAGAAGGAGCGTCTCAAACGAATTGATAAATTGCTGGGGAAACTGGGCGGTAAACGCTTTACGGGGGAGGAGGGTAGGGACCTGAGGCGGCTCAGGCAAATGAGTAGAGCTGAGCCGTTCGCCCGCGCGGATTTGCCTGATGAATTACGACGGCAGTTCCAGGGCCCGGATGGCAGGACCGACGACGGCTTCGTTCTGGCCTTTCCGTCCATAAGTCTCAGCGATGGTGAGGCGGTGAGCCTCTTCGCGACAGAGGTGCGCGGCCTTGAATTGCCCTCGGGCAAGAGGGTATCGGCGGCTGGTGAAGCGATGATCCTGGCGGACATTTTGAGCATGGTCAAACGAGAAGGCCCGCCGGTTCTGACTCTTGCCATGGGCGCCGTGCTCCTGGCCTGCTGGTTGCTGATGGGGTCGCTCAAGCGCGCCGCGCTCTCATTGCTTCCGGCGGCAGTTACACTGATTACGCTCCTGGGTCTGGTGGCAACCGCGGGCATGGAACTCAACTATATGAATATCATCGTATTGCCGGTGCTGCTGGGGATTGGCGTCGATGGTGCTGTGCACCTTGTGCTGCGCGGCACGGAAACGACCCACTCTGGTGGGGCCCTGGGGGAAACTGGTCGCGCCATCGCCGGTGCCAATCTGACTACAGCACTGGGGTTCGGGGCCCTGCTCCTGGCCGACCATCCGGGGCTCGACTCCCTGGGTAGCCTGGCCGTGGTCGGGCTCAGCGTCAACCTGCTGGTGACTCTGGTTGCACTTCCGGCCTTGTTGTCCATGACGGTGGGCGGGGGCAGAGAGTCGATGGTCGGCGGTGCGTCGCGCTGGCTCAGGTTGGCACGGAGTCTGTCAGAGCAAGTAGCGACGGTTGGCAAGGCGGGTTACTCGCCAATCGCTCCCGGAACCGTGGGGGCTTTGCTGGCGCTCCCTCTAGCCTATGTGCTCAGCGACTCAGGCTGGGAACTTCGGATTTGCGTTACCCTGGCAATTATCGCCGGGGGATGGTGGGCATCTCGGCGCTTCTCAGCCGACCGCCACGAGAATGACCCGCAGGAGGTGGTGGTAGACGAACTTGCGGGCACCACTGTTGCACTGCTTTTCGTCCCATTTCAGCCACTCTGGGCGGCACTGACCTTCGGACTCTTCAGGCTCTTCGATATTTGGAAACCGGGGCCCGTAGGGTGGGCAGACCGCCGCTTGCATGGTGGGTTGGGAATTATGGCTGACGACCTATTGGCGGGTCTTATGGCAGGCGTTGCTGCCCTCGGGCTCCATTGGTTGTCGGTCTACACAGGACTCTTTTCCGGTGGATGATGGCCCGCTTTGGGGACTCGGTACCGGAAGGTCACATTGGAGGTCTATCATGAGAGTGGCAATGATCTCATCCTTCTTTCTGATAGTGGTAACGGTTGCACCACTCGCGGCGCAGGCGGAAGACTCGCCAAAGGATCGGACGAAGGCTCTAATCGGCGCGTTCTTGACCGTCCACTATCCGGGGGAGGGAGCGACCCTTACGGATCTTCAGCGCAAAGAGAATGTGCGCTCTTTCGAGGTGCTGGACGGCTATTTTGGATACGACGAGCTGATTCGGGGAGCATTGGCTGGGATAGCCGCTAAGTTGGCTCCATCGGAGCGTACCGAGTTCTTCCGCAAATTCCGGGAGCTGATTCGCTGGATAGCTTATCCTAGTGCGGGTCAGTTCTTTCGCGACAACCCGTACGAATTGGGGAGTACGGAGAAGCGCCGCGAAGTTTCGGTTGTGGCCCTGAGCAGCTACGTCGCAGAGGAAGACATGGATATGGACGTGGCCTTTTTGTGGCGCGCAATCGACGGTAGTTTCCGATTGGTGGATATTGAGTTCGACGGTGATTCTCTGGTCAAGGACTACCGCAATCAATTCGGCCGAATTGTCGCCAAGGAAGGCACCGATGGACTGTTGAAGCGAATAGGGAAGAAGCATGATGAAGAAAGGGCAGCGCAAGGGAAGAGGTAGCAGGGTGGCGCGGCCGGCAGGACCGGTTCCGATTGCTTGCCTGTTGGTCTCCCTACTAATGTTGCTTGGTACGCCCGAGTCGGCGTTGGCCGAGAGTGAACGATTAAGCGTAGACGACTGCGTTCGAATTGCCCTCGGGGGCAGCCCGAAAATCGCAGAGGCCCAAGCCCGGTCTGAGCAGTTTGCGGCGAGGTTGAGACAGGTACAAGCGCTCTATTACCCGCAGCTTCTCGCGTTGACCTACCTTGCCCCAATGTTCACCGTAGATAGCGTCCCCGGTAAGTCGCTGGCAGAGGACTTCAAACGGCAGTGGACAGATGCGAGGGATTGGGGGCCTTACTACCACTTTGAGGCGTTGGTTGTAATGCCAGTCTACACCTTCGGGCGCCTTTCCAAAGGAGAGGCAGCGGCCCGCCATCGCCTGCATGTGGAGGAAGCAAGAGTTCGAGAGGCCAGAAATGTCCTCGCCATGGAGGTGCGGAAACTCTACTACGTCTACCTCTACACACGCTCCATCCAGCGTCCCCTCGATTCGGCCGGGAAGCTCATTAATGAAGCACTGGAGAAGGCCCGACAGAAGTACGATGACGGTTCAGAAGATGTCTCCCTCCCCGATGTCATGAAGCTCACCTACTTCTCCACCGAGTTGGAGAAGTACCGGTTACAAGCAGGCGAAGGCTCGAAGCTGGCCCTATCGGCGCTGCGACACACCATGGGATTGTCCGAGAGTGAACCGCTGGCCCTAGCTGATGACCGGTTGCCGAAGGAGGGTTCCACAGAGGAGGCTGACCTCCGTCAGCTTATTTCCCGTTCCGCCGTCGCGAGACCAGAATGGGCGCAAATCAGAGAAGGAAAGATGGCAGCTTTGTCCCTGGAGGCGGCTGAGCGATTGGCCTACGCACCTGTGGTCTTCGTCGGTGGGACCTTCGAATACGATTGGGCTCCCACCCGGGCGGATACCAGCAACCCCTACCTGAACGATCAGTACAATGATCTGGCGGGAGGCGTGGCCGTGGGCCTACGCTTTGAGCTCAATCTTCTGGAGCCCGCCGCCAAAGCCGACGAAGCCGCGGCCATGCGACGGGAAGTTGAAGCGCTTGAACGGTTTGCCGCCACAGGGATCCCATTGCAGGTCAGAAAGGCACACAACCAGAAGAGGGAATACCGGAACCTCGTTCGGCTCTCGCGCAAAGGGGTCAAGGCGACCCGCAAGTGGATGGTATTTGCGGGCGCAGCTTTCCTGACGGGGACGGGGGACGCTCGCGATCTACTGGAAGGTGCCGGGGCCTATGTACAGGCCGTGCAATCATACTTCGAGCAACTCAAGAACTACTATGTTGCCGATGCCGAATTGCGCCTTGCGGTGGGGGCTAATCCGGTGGTCGTAGTTGAGTAGAACCTCCTTCATCTGCCGCCAATGTCGTTGACAGCAGGAAGCCTACAGTTCACGATCACCACGCAAATTCCATTTGGCGGAGGAGGTACACCAATGCTGGGCCTGGGCGTTGTTGGAACATCACGCAAAGAAAACGAAAGCAGAGTAGCCATTCATCCGGAGCACCTCGGTCGCATTCCGGAAGAGTTGACCTCACGGATCATCTTCGAGAGAGGGTACGGTGTACCATTTGGGGTGCAAGATGAAGACCTTGCCGGGCGGTGTGGTGGGTTGTCCAGTCGCGAGGAGATAGTCGAGAATTCGGACGTCGTACTGATTCCAAAACCAGCGGTCGAGGATTTCCAGCAGACGCGGATGAATGGAATCGTCTGGGGTTGGCCCCACTGTGTGCAGCAGCGTGCAATTGCGCAGCAAGCCATC
>CAZFVN010000071.1:0-2416 GCA_964522395.1 uncultured Myxococcales bacterium | reverse complement strand
TTGCCTTCGAGGAGATGTTTGCCTGGGGACCCGACGGGCAGTGTGGCCTTCACACGTTTTACAAGAACAATGAGATGGCGGGCTATTCTGCGGTGCTCCATGCCTTGCAGTTGAAGGGGACAGACGGGCTCTACGGCAAGCAGCGTAAGGTAGTCATATTCGGCTTTGGTTCGGTGAGTCGAGGGGCCATCTACGCACTGAGTGCACGGGGGTACACGGACATTACGGTTTGCATCATGCGGCCCGACTGGGTCTTACGGGAGGAGGTTTCGGGCTGTCGGTACGTACGCATTCGCTTTGACGCGCAAGAGCACCGTATGGTCATGGCCGAAGAGGATGGCAGTGAGCGGCCTCTAATCGACCTGGTTGCGGATGCTGAATTGTTGGTGAACGGCATTTTCCAGGATCCGAATCGGCCCGTAACTTTCATCAACGAGAATGAGCAGGCACAGCTAAAGTCTGGCTGCCTCATTGTCGACGTCAGTTGCGACGAGGGTATGGGCTTTCCCTTCGCCCGGCCCACCACCTTCGAAAGACCGATGTTCAAGGCTGGTCAAGTGGACTACTACGCCGTGGATCACACACCCAGCTACCTGTGGGAGAGTGCGTCGTGGGAAATATCAGCGGCCCTGTTGAAGTTCCTGCCCACGGTCATGGGTGGCCCCAGCAAATGGCAGCAGAATGAAACTATCCGACGGGCCATCGAGATTCAGGATGGAGTTATCCAGAATGAGCGTATCCTGACCTTCCAGAACCGCCTGCCTGACTACCCTCACGAGATTTCCCCCTGACCACCCAAGGGGCCGCGGCAATAGGGGTCTCGCTCCTCGAAGATGTTCAAACCGGAACCGTGTGCAACCGCGAGGCAACCACCGCACGCTGGTCGAATTGCGCATCCAAAACAGGCTGAGCAACCCTCTCGATAGCGTTGCGCCAGCGGCGAGTCGTAGATGTCGGCGAGGCTGGAGGAACCAATGTTTCCGAGTCTCGACGGTAACTTTCTGCAGGCATGAATTTCCCCATCCGGGAGCAGCGAAAGGAAGTTGAAAGCGGCCCCACAACCGAATCCTGTACATCCGCCGAAGAGTGGCAATCCCCTGGCGTAGCGAAGCCGATTATGGAGGTTGTCCTTGAGGTAGACGTGGTCCTGGCCGCTGGCGAATTCCTGGTAGGTTTTCAGGAATTCCGAATAGCTCGCGGGGTCGGGAGAGTCGAGGTTGGCACCTTCGCCCGTCTCCGCCAGTCGGTTGAAGAGGAAGGCGTCGGTGTGGCCCTTCAGGGCCCTTGCCAGCGGAATTACCTGATCCATGTTGGCCGCGGTCAGCGTCAGCATCACCTGCGATTCAACGTCTGCCGTCCGCAGCAACTCCAGGAAAGCAATGACGCGCCGATAGAAGCCCTTTCCCCGGACCTTATCGTTGTGTTCCTCCAAGCCCTCGAGGCTCACCTGGAAATAGGTGGGAGGTTGCACCGCAACTATCCGTTGCAGCGTTGCAAAATCGGTGGGATTCCCAAGGATAGAGAGGGTGAAGCCCCTCGCCGACGCTTCGCTGTACAGGTCGAAGAAACCAGGATGGAGGAGTGGGTTTCCGCCCGAAAAGGAGACGTGCCCCGTGACATTTCGAGCGGAGCAAAAGGTGGACAATTGTTCAAGAATGTCTAGCCCCATCGAGAGCTCAACGGGCTTACGTCTGGAGCGGTCATAGCAGTGGAGGCAATCGAGGTCGCACGCATTGGTGATGTGCCACTGCAAGGTGAAATTCGAACTGGTGAAGAAGCGTGTTGAAACGCCATCCCCGGATGGGAAGTCAGGGCCGCGGCGGATCTTGCTCAGTGGTGCCAGCAGGATTCCGAGTTCGGCGGCGCGTCGCAGCGCATAGTTGAGCGCAGCCGGGGTCGTGCCGCTGGCCAGAGCTGCTTCAGCAATAGGTATCTCCTCGACTACCAGTTTGAGCGCCAGTAGATCTTCGGAGGTCGCTTCTTTGACGCAAACCCGACCAGTAGCCGGGTCCTTCCAGAGCATCACGATTTGGTTGCCCCTCTCCGGAGGCTCGTTTGGAGGGTCTTGGGGTCTTTCAAGCAAGAGCTTCGGGAAGACCCATTGGCAGGGGATCACGTGCAACGTCGGGTTGGCTGACCTCGCGGATTCGTGTTCAATGGTCGGGCGAGGCGCGGCCGCAAGCAATTCCATGATCGACTCAAGTTGCGCCAGCTCGGTCAGATAGTCCTGAAGATCGTGCTCCTTAGCCATTCTACTCAACCTGCAAAGAGGCCATGCGGCGTCCATTTGCAGAGTAGATCCTGGCACTGCCATTGTCAATCTCAGGTCGGGGTGTTCTAGTCCTCCCAGTGGCCGGCACGCCCGATCTGATTGACTTTGTACCCCCCGTTCTGCGCTGAGTGTGTCGTTCTGAGC
>CAZFVN010000070.1:22058-28623 GCA_964522395.1 uncultured Myxococcales bacterium | reverse complement strand
TATTCCATACACAGCAATCGTTGCTCCAGGGCCGATCATGTCGCATTAGCCCTCAAACTTGGGGATCGCTCTCGCGAGAGGCGGCCTCAGGCTTCAGGAAAGGAACGAGGCGAAGTCTCTTTCAACGTGAGCGCAGCGAACTGCGAACGGGGCGAAGCCCCAGCGAACGGCTGACCTAGTCAGCCCGCCCTCGTGAGCGCAGCGAACCGCCCTCGTGAGCGCAGCGAACCTCACTCAGCTACTTGAGAGCCGATGCAGTTGGCGGGAATTGGGATCTTGCAGGTGCCTTCCTCGCTGCCGGTAGCATCGGGGACGCAGAGTTGGTTGAGACCGCACTTCGACTGGCCCCACACCGGGTCGCCGTTGTCGTCGAACATGGGCTTACCTCCTTCGCCGATGGCTTGCTCTACAGGGCAGTCGCGGGAGCAGAAGGATGGCAGCGGCCACGAACCGTCGGGTAGTTGATCCTCGGGTTCATAGAGGGGGGGCTTCCAGCCGCCGCCGTCCACATCAACCCAGATCGGATTGGTTAGAGCCAGCGGGAACATGGGGAAGCTGTCGGGCATTTCGCTGAGGCCGAAGAAGCCACCCAGAAGACCTTGTACCCCGTCCTCGCCAAGGAGAGCCCCCAGTGAACTCTCGACCTCTTTCAGGACTGACTGGAAGGAGATGAGGATCGACTGAGCCCCAAGACTGATGATCGTGGGGATGAGCATCTTGCCCAGGGGAATTCGCTGGTAGACCGGTGACATGAGGAACTTTGAATCGAGGCCGTAGGCGATGACGACGTACCAACTATCTTCGTCTGGCATGGGGAAGCTTATGCTGGCGTAGAAGTCGACTATGTCCGTAACCTCAGGGTTCACCCGTCGGATTGTCTCAAGATGTCCATTGCGGTAGACCTCAATGCGGTCGATACCGAACCACGACGCAGTTTGGATCTTCAGCAATCCCTGGAGGCTATCTCCTTCGGGCTCCACAACGGTATCGCCCAGGCCGGCCCCGTTTATGGTGAAGTCCATGAAAGGGCCGGTAGAAACGAGGACCCGGTGCTCCTTGATGCCCCGGTAGATCTCGCTGGGGTCGATGAAGTCGGGGCGGTCGTCGGAGACCTTGATCCAGTTGCGAGGCAGGCCCGCTTCGGCCTTCGTGTTATGGGAGTCGGAGTTGCCAATTCCAGTCTTGTTGAAGCCGTGGTTCAAGAAGACAAACCAGTCGTCGAAGATCTGTTGTTTGTCGGTACAGGGTCGGGTCGGTCCGCCGTGGCACTGGTTCAGACAGACATTGGCACACTCCTCGTCCCAGCCGGTGCCGTAGACTCCGTCGGTGTGGCCCGGAGGCAGGCAACATTTGGGTCGAATGGCACAGACGCAGGGCTCGCAGACACAATCTTCCCCGCCGCAACCAGCCACAAGAGCACCCTCCTCGTCGAGGTTGGCGGTGGTGCCCATGAGAGATTTCTCGTAGTCGCATCCGATGTCAGTTTCTGGAGTGGTGGCGTAGTAGGCGGCCTGCTCTTCCGGGGTGCGTTCCATCATGTATCGCACAGTGAGAAGTTTGAGGGCATCGAGGGCCTGTTTCTTGCTCTGAACCAGGGTCAGTTCATCGATTCCTGCAGCAATTTCGGTGGCGAATTCCTGGTGCCACGTACAGTGGTCACGGATGGCGTAGAGTCGGGCCAGGACGAGGTTACCGGATGTGTCCGCGGCAATCTCGCCGACGATGGAATCGCAATTTGGATGCGGTGGTTCGCGCAGGTTGGCACAAAGCGCCCCGTCGCCATCTTTGAATTCCTCTTTGAGCGTAGTGGCCATAAGTTCTTCAAAGCACTGGTTATGCATGTACATTTCGCCAATGGTGGGCGTACGCAGTAGTTCGAAACGCTTCTCGTTCATCAACTCCATGGAGTCGAAGTCGCAGGGAATTTCCTCGGTCTGGGGGTTGCACATTTCCATGCCGGGGGTGGAGCGCTCCATATCGTACCCGGTTACGCCGACCTGAGACAGGTAAGCCATGAACCCATCCCGGGGGTGGTTGATCTGGACGATGAAATCCTCGGGATCGATGCCTTCCTGCACGCGGTCCCGCATTCCCTGCCATACTTCCCCCAGCGTCTTGCCGTACCACGGCGGTGTGTTATGGACCGGCAAATCGGTGTGGTCATACTCCAATGGGAAGCCGATGTAGTGGCCGAACTCCAGGGTCGAAGTCTCCACGCCAACGGAACTGGCCATGAGGTGGTTCAATCCCATTTCGTTAATGTATGGGGCGTAGTTGGTGACGGTGTCGTGGTCGGTGGAAGTAACGAACTCAAGCCCTTCAGCGGCATTAGCTGCCACCCGCATTCGAATTGGCAATGAGGAGTCGATACTGGGCTGAGCGTGGAGGTGGAAGTCACCGGAAATGTATCCGGCAGTATCCATTTCGTGGATCAGTAGTCCGTCCAGGGTTACGGTTTGCCCGGCCGGTACTTCAAAGCCCTTCTTCAAGTCGATTCCGTATTCAAATCCACGGGAGATATAGACGTCATATTTGCCGGCTGGAAGGTGAGTGGTTCCCTTGCCAGTGTGAGTGTGAACCTGGTGGTTGATGCCCTGGTCAAAGCGGCTATCGCCCATTTCGACGCGGTTGCGACCTTCCCATCGTTGCGCCTTCCCCTCCTTGTCCAGTGCGACGAAGGTAATGCGGGCGGGAACGAGCGCTCCGGTTTCTTCCCGTACCAGGTAGTTGACCGTTCCTTCTCCCGGCAGCAATACGTATGCCGTTTCGACCACCCCAGCTTCGATTTCCAATGCTACCGGTGCCGACTCACCTCGATGCTTGTCGAAACCCACTAGAAAATATCGGCCGGGGGCCAAGGGGCCTTCAAAGTCGCCGTCGTGGACGTCGTCGGTGCCTCGGTCGGTCTGCATCTGGGAGACGAATCCGTCGTTGCCAAAGGCGGTGCGGTTCATGGCTAGGAGTTCGGTGTAGGTTTCGGGTTCGGGATCATCGGCACTGGCCCGGGGGTCGCGTAGCGCAAAGACCGAAGCGTGGTAGATCGGGGCTCTGGTTCCTTCATCGAAGACCGCTCCGCTTACCCTTCCGGTGGCGATTCCTTTGATGTCGTAGATAGTATCGAGCACCGAACCAACGTCACCATCACCCAGCACAAAATAACGCTCAAACGTGTAGATGCGGCGACTATCCACCGGTATCTCTTCCACCAGATCCAGGGAGGAACGGGACTTATGCCCCATCACTGCCGTGGCGGAGGTGGAGAAGATGGGGATCAAGACCTTCGAGGGCAGACAATCTGTAGCTGCGATGAGGGAGACCTCAACGCCTTCCGGGAAGATGTCGCTCACTGGAGTGTCGACTTTTTCATTGGGCTTCTCGGAGTCAGGAATAATGGCCAACGGAAGTTCTTCGGGGCTGGCAAGCCAGTCGTCAAAGCCGCTTGTGGGGGAGTCGAACTCCATGAGCGGGAAGGGCCGTCGGTCGACTATTACGTGTCGCACCCGGCTCTCGGCCAGGTCAGCGTCGATACCCAGTTGGCCCACCAGAATGTTGATAACTTCTTGCTCCTGAGCATAGCTCAGTTTGGTTAGAGCGAGGCGGTAAGTGGGGCAGTCGGCCCCTACCCGTTTGTCTGGATTGGTGGTTACCCACCCGTAGCTGACGTTATTAGCAACTGCGGTGATCCAGTCGAAGGTAAGGGGGTTGGCGAGGGTCGGGACTTCCTGCCACATGTTCTCGAAGATCTTTCGATTCTCATCGAATCCGAGTCCTGGCGTAAAGATATTCGCTTCACTGCCAAAGAACAGAAAGTCGCCGCCCAGGAGGCCGCCCTTCCAGGCCGGGTCCCGCCACGGTTCCAGGTCGCCGAGCATGATCTGGAAGATGTCTTCGCTCTCGTTCAATGAGAGCATCTCTTCGGCGTCTTCTGCGCACTGGCAGACGGGGCACATGACCTTACCCGGGGTTTCGGTGCTCTGGTCCGGGATCTTGTACTCAATCTCCTCAAGCGCGTAGCCCGTGTCACATTCAAGGTTGCAGTCCAGCACCGATGGGCAAAGCTCCATTCTCTTCTCTGACGGCGGAGACGTGATCATGGTCGTGCGCAGCGTCAGGAAGTGGTCATCTGGTCCCAGGATGTAGTCATTGTAGAAGAGAAAATCGAGCTGAAGACGGTTCACGAGAGCGTAGACGTTGACCCCCAGGAACATGTTAAGGAGTTGGTCCACGGGCAGTTCAAAGCCGAACAGTTCCAAGGGTTCGGCTAGGAAAGAGAGAAGGAAATCCTTGTTCAAGAACTTCATGGTTTCGAACATGTAGCCGGCACGGCCGGTGACGCGGATAACCGCTTCGCCGTTGCTCCCATCTTTGAGAACCTCGATCCCCGAGGGAATGGCCACGAGATTGAGGCCTTCGTCCCCGACGCCGAGTTTCCCGCCGGCAAGTTCAGGGTTGGCTACTACCAGGTTCACCAGCGGAAAGGTCTCGCCAAAGCTGTCGAACCCTTTGCCATACTGAAATTCGGGCCACCAGCGACGAACGTCGGCATCAATGAGAGAACCGCCGAAGACACCGCCTTGCCACGCCTGCCCTTTGCCCGCAACGATGAAGCGCACGTGGTCGTTTTCGATGAGGTAGTCGCCGAGCTTACCCCGGGCACCTGGCCCGCCAATAAGTTCGCTCTTCTTGGTGATGCTAATGGCCCGGGCCTTGCCCGTGCCCCCAGGTTCAGCGGTTTCACCGCAGCTCCACAGCAGTGGTAGGGCGAGGCCCAACACCAGCAGCCGGAAGAGCGGTTGCCGCTCGATTAGGTTCCTTGTGCTGTTCATCGTCGCCCCCTAGAAGTTCACCAATACGCCACCAATTACCGCATCGTTGGCCGGGTCGTTACCGTGGAGGGACTGGCGATGGAGATACTCCACCTGGGCTTTCAAGTAGTCCTTTATCACGTAGTAGTTGAGTGTGGCAGCCACGGTCCATTCGTCGAAGTGATCATCCTCTCCCTCTTCGGGGTCGAGTAGTTCGCCACGGACTGCCAGGCCGAGCGTCTTCGGAACGATCATGTATCCCAATGAGACATTGGCAACATAGCGCAAGGAGTCCACGTCACCATCAGACGGGGTCGTCGGTTGCGGGTCGGCGGTCACCTTCTCCCGGGTGTATTCACCGAAGAGATGGAAGCCGGCAACCTTCATGTGGACGTAGCCTGAAATAGCGCTGAGTGCCAGGTTGCCGCCGCCAATGATCGGGCGGTCGCCGCCGCTCATATGGCCACCGACACCGAGTCCCAGGCGCATCTTCTTGCAGCCGCAAGTATCGGCCAATGCCTGGCCCAGCGGAGCCAGCGGTTCAAAGTCGATGCGGCCGGCAATGGCCATGCCGTCAAACTGGTTGCCCTTGGAGATCCCTACACCATCGTAGCCGGCGTGGAGCGACGAAGAGTTGCGGCGGAGGCCATTGAAAAGTCCGGCAGATATCTTCAAGTGCTCTTCCCAAGGTTCGCTGTAGAGCACGAGCCCCAGAGTGTTGGCGGGGGACATCATGAGGGTTCCCATGGGTCGGTCGAGGTGGGGGAGGAAGGCAGAGGATATGATGTCGCTCTTCATAAGCAGGAACTTGTCCGCCCCGAGACGCATGCCGAAGTAGTGGGTGGGGTTGTAGTCGACCCACGCCTTGTAAAGCGGGCCGCCAAGTTTCTCGGAGTCGAAAAAGTCGAGTTCCAGAGCGTAGGTGAAGTCCTTGTAGAAATGGCCATCGACCTTGAGACGTGCTCTTCTGAGGCGGAATCCAGGCTCTTCCATGAGGTCACCGCCCGTCAGCAGGGCATCGTCGTCGACCCAGCCACCCCAGAGTTGGACGCGACCGTGGAGGGCGATGCCGAAGTCCTCGGTGTCATGGTGGATGAGCCCTTTCCTGAGTTGCTTGACGAGGCTTTTGTTGCTGCCAGCCTGCGCGTTGCCGGGAAGAATGAAGAGAGCTGCGAGAGCCGCCAGAATCAACCGTTTCATATCAACGCTCCTTAACATATTAGATCACCTTTTGACCCGGGCAGAATAGCAATGGCACCGGGGCCATGCAAGGGCTGATTTGGCCCGACCATCGCCCCCCGCAAAGGCCCCAGCGACGTCAACCGTAAATGCGCTTGCAATCATTGGCACTGCCCCTATAATACCCGGCAGTTGCAGCGTCGGGGCGTGGCGCAGCCTGGTAGCGCACCAGTTTTGGGAACTGGATGTCGCTGGTTCGAATCCAGTCGCCCCGACCGACAGAAAGGGCGGCCCTTGTGGCCGCCTTTTTTGCTTGGTCGGGCCTCCTTCCTTCGCTCCAGCGACATCGTTCTGGCTGCGCCAGAACTGTCGCTGGTATTCGTCGCTACGCTCCTCAGTCCTGCGGACACGAATCCAGTCGCCCTTGGCCAAGCGCCAAGGGCGACTGTCTCGCCGAAGCCCCAACAGGCACTATGGTCAACGTGGTTCGAAGGCGAAGGCGGACAACGCTCCTGCCTGCTCTACGTGGCCAAGCGCCAAGGGCGACTGTCTCGCCGAAGCCCCAACAGGCACTATGGTCA
>CAZFVN010000070.1:0-21958 GCA_964522395.1 uncultured Myxococcales bacterium | reverse complement strand
GTCAACGTGGTTCGAAGGCGAAGGCGGACAACGCTCCTGCCTGCTCTACGTGGCCCGCTTCACTCACACCTACCACTCCTGCACATACCCATTGATCTGCCGGTTGCGGGGTCGGTTGTCGAAGTCGAGGAGGACGATTTGCTGCCAGGTGCCCAGGGCTGGCTGGCCAGCTTCGATGGGGATAGTGAGGTCGGGCTTGAGCAAGGCGGCACGGACATGGGCGTAGCCGTTGCCGTCGCCCCACGCCTGGTCGTGGGCGTAGGGAATGTCAGCCGGGGCGATGCGGGCGATGGCCTCCTTGAGATCCTGGACAACACCGGGTTCGAACTCGATGGTGCTGAGTGCCGCGGTGGAGCCAGGCACAAAGAGTAGAAGTGCCCCCTCCATGATGCCTGCGCCGATCACTTCGTTGGTCACCTCCCGGGTGAGGTCAATAATATCCGTGCCCGCTGTGGTGCGGCAATTCAACTGGAACCGATGGGCCATGGCTACCTCCTTGCGCAGGCTCCGACTCTAGCAACCCCCACCATCGAAGGCAACTTGATCCACCCACGGGGAACATTGTATCACCGGGCTCGAAGACCGGTCTGCGCACCTCTGCCGGGGTCTTTCTCACTTCTTTTCTAATAACATCGCGTCTTGCCCTTGAATGCCGATCCCTCACTACACAGCATTTCCGTCGAGTCGTGGAACTCGACCAACATAAAGCAGCGTTTGGAGGAGACAATGCGAGTGCTATTAGAGGTGCAGATTCCCAATGAAACATTCAACAGTTATGTGAAGGATGGGACGGTGAGCGGCAAGATGGGGAGGATCCTGGAGGAGTGTCATCCCGAGGCAGCATACTTCTATGATGTCAACGGCTGTCGCGGCGGCACCATAGTCTGCAACATCAACGACCAGTCGGAGTTGCCAAAGATTGCTGAACCGTGGTTCTTGACCTTTGGTGCCAATGTCTCTTGCCACATTTGCATGACTCCTGAAGATCTGGGCAAGAGTGACTTCCAGGAGTTTGGTCAGAAATGGTGCTAGAGTACCTTCGCTACTACTCGGGCGCGGAGGCGGGAGATGTCTCTTGCACCGCAGGATACCATGAGATGCCGGAGCCCGTTTTGGTAGTAGGCGAGTAGTTCGTCGAGGGCATCGTCACCCTCGTAAGCGGCCTTGAGAATGGGCAGAGCGGCGGAAACAAGATCGGCCCCGAGACCCAGGGCAATGGCCATATCGTGGGCCGTGCGAATCCCACCCGACCCGATGACGCAGACTGCGCCGTGGTCGTTGGCAATGGCTTTTAGTTGGCTTCGTACATCCCGAATGGACACTGCCGTGGGGGTTGCCAGATTGCTCAGGTCCCGGGCAATGTTGATGGCTTCGTTGCTGGGATTGCGCAAGGCTTCAACCACTACCCAATCTGTCCCCCCCGACCCCGCCACATCGATCCCTGTGAGCCCGGCACGAATAAGGCGGGGAAGGTGCGCGGTGGCCAGTCCCTGGCCCACCGCTTTAAGAAAGACCGGCACCTGGCAGCGGGCGATAAACGCGAGGAGGGAATGGAAAACTTCGTCAAAGTCCCTCTCACCCTCTGGCTGCGTCAGCTCCTGGGTAACGTTGACGTGGACAAACAGACCATCCAGGTCCAGGTCATCTACGAGGCGGCACATGGCATCCCGGTTGCCCAGTTCGCGCAATTGCCAGGCGGAGATATTGCCCAATATAGGCACGTCTGGTGCGCGGCTACGGACGTCGTATTCGGCCTGGTAAGCAGAGTTCTCCACGGCCGGTCGTAAGGACCCCAAAGCCAACGCTACGCCGGCCTTCTGGGCAGCTCGAGCGAGCCGGTGGTTGAATTTGAATTCCCCTCCTAGACCACCGCTCATGGATGCGATGATGAAGGGATAACGTAGCCTTCTGCCCAGGAAGAATGACGCAGTGCTGGCATCATGGAGGGTCATTTCAGGGAATGATTCGGGCATCAGCCTGTAAGCATCAAAGCCGGGGTCGCCGCGCTCCACGTCCTGCTCCAGGCAGATATCGATGTGCGCTTGCTTGCGGTTCTCGTCGGACATCAATGGCCCCTCCCCGGGGACTAGCTGCCGCAGTAGCCGGCGTTTTGTGGTGTGAAGTGGTTGGAGCAGCCGGCGAAAATATCATCACACTTCGGATCTTGCCCATCGGTGAGATTACAGATCTTACGGCAGGACTTGCCGGCAATACAGTCGTACCCCTTCTGGCAATCATTGGCTGAGGAGCAACTCTCCCCGTTGCCACCATCACCGGCGGGCTGGCAGACCGGTTGATTGATAGTGCTGGATGACCAGAAACAACCATCATTGGGGTCCTCGCAGTTCTGGCTCAACAGATTGCAGGTTTCGTAGGCATCGGCACCGAGGGAACAGACTTTGTATTGGTGGTCGGTAAGTTCCAGGCATTTGGCACCGTACTCGCAGTCGTTTGCCGTTTTGCAGTAGCCGTAGCAATGCTGACCCTCGTCGCCTTCCAGACTCATGCAGAAACCGTCGGCACAACTCCCCTGGGTGGAGCACTCACCACCGACGGGTACCTCGCCGATGATCACGCATACCGGCTTATCCCCGGCGCCGAAGATGCAGCTCATGCCCTCGGGGCAATTCTCATCGGTGTAGGGGTCGCAGTCGGGAGTGGCGTAATCTGCGCAACTCTCGGAGTTGTCCCAGGTTGCAGTGAAGAGGAACTTGTCCTTGCAGCAATCCATGGTTGGCGTCAGCTCGTAGAGTACGTCAAAGGCCTGACTACCCACCATGGCCCCGTAAATAGTGTCCGAGTTCTTGATTCCTGAGACCGCGAATGCACCTGCGTCCGTCGTGCCAAAGTAACCCTTCTCATAGGCCTTGTTGCAGGTCAACTTGAGGAAATCCTGTACCACCTTGCAGCCACTTTCACCTACGCACTGGAAGGAAGCCTCCAGGATGAAAATGTTGCCCTCATTGTAGGTGAAGGAGAGCTTGTTGGCCCCGTCGGTCCAGGAATACATCCCCGGCTCTGGAGTGGGGAGGGGATCTGCTGGTACAGGAATCGATGGACCCTCATCGATGTCGGGCACTTCAGTTGTCTCTTCTGCGGGTTGCACG
This sequence comes from uncultured Myxococcales bacterium, assembly GCA_964522395.1. Taxonomy (GTDB): domain Bacteria; phylum Myxococcota_A; class UBA9042; order CAIXZC01; family CAIXZC01; genus CALGBT01. Next base: position 18,851 of record CAZFVN010000070.1, on the reverse strand, counting down.
TCCTCGGGGGCCGCATCTGAACTGGCATTGGCAACGTCACCATTGGACTGGTTGTCGTCACCGCTGCCGCAGGCGGGTAGTAGCAGGAAGAGAGCCAGCAAGATCCTGATCTTCATGGGGTCCTCTACTTGTCCTTGATCTTCTTGTAAGCGCGTTGGGCCATTGACCGGTAGCGTGACTTTCCATATTCGTTGAGGACCTTCTGGAAGGCCTCCTTGGCCTGGGGAATGAAGCCTCCCCTCACCGCTACCTCTCCAAGTTGATAGAATGCCTCGCCCGCCTTGTTGATATTGTCGCCGCAGGTCTGGCCCGCCAGTGACAAGCGCTCCATGGAGTCGCCGAAGCTGTTCTGCTCGGCTAGCTGGAGAGCCTCCTGAATGAGGCCGGAACAGAGATACTCTTTGAGGCTCGCCTCAGGGGTCACCGCAATGTTGCCAGCCTTGAGCATTGTCTTCATGCGCTGCTGGAGTTTGGTCCAATCCGCAGCTCGAGCAGACATCTGGTATGTGAGGTCGCCGGCCCACCCCAGGAAGCTCTGGGTTGGGTCGTGCTCGATCAGTCGGTCCACCCATGCAAGCCCTTCCGGGTTACGTCCTCGGACATAATTGAAGAGTGCGGCGTGGTAGAAAATGCTCGCCTGCATATCCATCTTCTCGAGAGGCTTGAGGCCTGGCTTCTGCCCCGAACGGTCGGCAATGGCAGTATATTTGTCAGCCGCTGCCATATAACTGGCCTCGTAGCGAGCCAATTCCATGCGGCGCAACTTCTTGGGGAGCTTGTAATCGTCGGGATAGGCTGGTCCCAAAACGTTCTCTGAAACGTAGATCAGACGCCCCTTACCCTCCATTCTGATGAGCCCCTGGTAAGCTAGCAGAATGCCAGCCCAGGCTTGCTCTTCACGTCTCCCGGCACCGCGCTCAAGGATCTCTTGGCAGCGGGCGATGGCGAGTTGGAAGCTCTCTTCACCTTTATTGAAGTAGAGGCCCTCCTCCAGGTAGAACTCGGCCAGCGCCAGATCCCATTTGATGATGAGGTCTTCGGCCTGTTCCCGGTTTTCTGGGTTGGAGTTGTTGCCGAACCAGGACCCGTCTGCACGGAAGAAATGGCGCAGCTTGCGGACCTGGGCTTCAACGTCTTCAAAACCATAGTTCCAACGGTAGATAGTGAGGATCTGGTCCCAGTAGTCGACCGCTCCCGGAGCGTTTTGGTCGAGGCTGATGAAATAGTGGTAGATGGCCACGGCATCATCGTTGAAGCCGTTTTGCGCCATCATCGATGCCAGATGATGGAGCATCGCGTAAGCAGCGTTTTCCGGAACCTCACGGAGCAGATAGTCGCGGTGCCCGGTCCAGCCCTGTCCGGCCTCAGAGACAGTAATTACGTAGTCGTTGAGGGTCATGTCGCGGAGCGTAGATTCTTCCTGGCCCTTCTCCCGCAGCGCAGTGATGACCTCTTCAAAGGCCACCAAAGTCTTGTCATATTGCTGGTAGTTATAGTAGGTCCAGCCCAGCTTGTAGAGGGCGTAGAGGTACATGGGCGATTCTTTGTGGTTCTCGGTGAGCTTCTTGTAATACTTGAGTGCTTCGAACAGGTTGTTTTTATTGAAGTAGTACTCTGCCGCGATTAGGTATGCTTTGGGCAGGAACCGGCTCTGGGGGAAGTGCTCTTCAAGCTTGTTGAGTGCTCTGACGCTCTTTTCAACCAGGTCATCGTCACCTTTGGATTTCCCAGTTTCGGCACCGTTGCGACCGTAGTAGAAAAGGACCTCTTCGGCGCGGGGATAGTCGGAGTGCTCCATCAGGATTTTCTCGTAGAAGGGGAGCGTTGGTGAGTAGTCCTTGAGCGGCAATTCGGGAGGCTCGTCTAATTTGCCTGCCTCGTAGCGAGCATAGTCCGCTTTGTACTGCCGGCCCTGGATGGCCAGCTTATACCGGATGTTCTCGGTGGTGAATTCCGCTATACGGTAGAAGAGGTCCGCGATGTTGGCGTAGTTGGGGTTATCCCGGGCCAGATTCTTCATCTTGACGATGGAGTCTTCACGAATCTTGGAGATCTTGGCGTAGCCCTCCAGTTCGATGTCGCTCATGTTTTCCATTTCGAACTCGGTTGCCGTGTAAGGGCGTCGATTGCTCTTCTTCGGAGGATTTGCGGGCAACTCCTCAACGGCAGCATCGCCCGGGGCAAGTTCCTCAGCGGGGGCAGCTTCGGCGGGGGCAGCTTCGGCAGGGGCCTTTTCAGTAGCCGATGCAGGAATCTCTTTGGCAGCCTCGGCTGCTTTCGGTTCTGCTGCTGGCTTGTCCGCTGCCAATAGAGTGGAGGACCACAACATCGTCACCACCATCGCCACGCCAAACACGCGTCTCATCGTCAACTCCTTAGACCACTCAGGTTTATCAGTTGTTGCCTTGCCATACATCAGTTGTCGAGAGAATATCAGACGTGCGCGTAAAATCAAGTGGCGCGGGTGCGGAGGTTCAAGTGGCGCGGGTGCGGAGGTTCGGGCCCATCTCGTGCGGGCCCCATCCGTCTCGTTGCGCTCGCCGCCTTCCCCACCCGCCTTGGCGGGAAAGGGCTGCTTGGGTGGGCATGAACGCATTACACGGATGGGCTTCCAGAGACATAGCAGATAAGTTCGGGTGGTCTCCCGAAGAGTGTCTTCCCGTGGGGAAGCTGGGCGGCCAAAAGCCGGTCTGATGGGACTCGCACAGAATGGGCCGCTACTTAAGCGGGCTTCTCGTCAGTCTCTTCAGCAATCTTGGCGGCTTCATCAGCCGGGGCCTGTTCAGCAACCTCGGCGATTTCCTCTGCCGGTTCTTCGACAACCTCGGCGACCTCTTCTGCCGGTTCTTCGACAACCTCGGCGACCGTCTCTGCTGGTTCTTCGATGACCTCGGAAATCTCTTCTGCTGGAGCTTCCTCAACGAGGTTGATTACCGCTTCAACTTCTGCCGGTTCTTCCTGCAGCAGTTCCTCGACAGTCTCGGGCTCGTCGGCTTCGGGTTCGGGGGTGGTTCCAGGCATCTGGCTGCGTACCAGGGCGGTCTGGCGGCGCGGCTTGCCGGTCTTGATGAGACAGAGCTCATCGTTGGCAAGATCCAGTTGCATCATGGTGACCATATAAGCGCGACGGTTATGCTCGAACTTCCGCTTGATAGTCTTCTCACCGTGGCTTCGTGTCTTGAGTTCCTTCTTCAATTTTGAGACAGCTTGACGCAACGAAGCGAGTTCGCTATCCGTATCAGGCGTGGTCTCAGTAGCGACTTCGGGAGTGGGGGCGGGAGTCGGTGCAATCTCCGGCGTAGCGGCGGTTGCCTTAGCCCTGTCTAGCGCTGACTTTGCCTGAGCCGCATCAGCATTTGCGATAGCCAGATCTTCGCCCATCTTGGCAACCTTCTGCTTTTGCTCCAGCAACTCCGCCTGCACCTCCTTGAGCGCGTTGGCTGTATCTTGAAGGCGCCGGTCCAGTAGCTCTTCCTTGCGCCGAAAGTCCCGCTCCAAATCCTGAGCCTTGCGGCCGTCGCCTCGTTGGCCGCGGCCTTTGCGCCTTTCAGTCTCTGCTGTGGTCTCCGCGGCCTCAAGGCTTATGCGTAGCTTCTCCAGCTTCTTGTCTTTCTCCAGCAACCGCTTTTCAAAGCGCTTAGCGGCAGCCTCCAGTTCCGCCTTCTCCCGTCCCAAAGCGGCGAGTTCTTCCTTCAGCCCTCGGCTGAAGATCGGCAAGACCATAGCCAGTGAAGCGGCGATGCCGCTGCTCAGTGCAACGACTAGATGCAATGTCTCCATGCCTTCTACCCCGTGCAGTTCCCCTTGCGGGTAATGTGTGTTTTTATAGCAGAGCGCATGGAGAGCCACAATTGTTTTCTCGAGTTCTTGGAGCTATTCTGGGGCTCGTAGGAGGATGATGAATCTGTCCCTCAAAGAGCTGGAAGCAGTCGTTCGTGAGCTGGAACGAGACCTTGTTTCCGGTCAGATTCAAGAGTTTCGTCAGCCTTCAGAGAGCGCGGTCTGGATGGCGGTGCGGTCGCGGGGCAAGAGTACCAGCGTGCTCTTCGAAACGGCCCGCCAGCGAGCTCGCATACACTTGGTTGATGCTCGGTCAACAACTCTGACACCACCCCCCGCTTTTGTTAGCCACCTGCGTGCCCACCTCGTGAACTCCCGGGTTATTGCCGTGGATATGCCCTGGCCTGATCGCATTGTTGTTGTTCGTTGCCAGCGACAGGATGTGCAGCTTTCATTGGTGCTGGAATGCTCCAGTCACCACCCCAATCTCTTCATCACCGACTGGGAAGGCAGTATTCAGTTGGCGCTTCGACCGTCAGATTCGAAGCGCAGAGCCCTGCAACCTGGCCAGGTTTACGAGCCACCGCCTCTCGGGCCAGGTGGGTCCGGCTCAACTGACCGAGTGGGCGATGCGCTTTCGCCGAGCGCGGCGCTGGCGGCTCATTTTTCCGCTGCAGAAGCAGTCGAGGCGCGTGAGCAGTTTAGACGTCATCGAATCCAGATTCTGCGCAAGGAGGTACGGCGCACCGAGCGCGCGTTGGCCAAGGTGCGGCAGGATCTAGTCCGGGCCGGGGAGTGGGAAAGCCACCAACGACGAGGCGAACTCCTCAAGGCCAACTTCGCATTGTTGCGTCCCGGCACGGTCGTGGCGGATGTGGTCGACTACTGGGACCCTGAACAGCAGGTTGTATGCGTCAAACTAGACCCGGCGCGATCCCCCCAGGACAATGTTGAGCGTTGCTTCAAAATGGCCCGCAAGGGCAAACGGGGAGCGGTAGTGGCCGAGACTCGGCTGCGCGAACTGGAAAAAGCTGTTCACAGTTTGGGAGCCCTCCTGTCTGACATTGAGCAGGCTCCAGATGTTGCCGCGCTAGAACTCCTTGACGAGGCGCTGTCGAAGGTATCGCCGCGGGTGCGACGAGCCCTGGAACCCCGCGCTTCCCGAGGGCGCCGTAGCAGAGCAGAGCCTCGGCTCCCATACCGGGAGTTTCTGGCGCAGACGGGGCGCCCGATTCGGGTCGGCCGCGGAGCCAAGGATAACCATTCGCTGACTTTCCAGCACGCTGCTCCTCATGACGTCTGGCTCCATGTCCGAGGTTTCTCGGGGAGCCACGTAGTAGTGCCCCTGGCACGTGGTCAGGAGCCTGACCGCGAAACTCTGCTCGAAGCAGCCTACCTGGCCATCCACTACTCTCAGGCACCGGACGATGGATTCAACGAGGTGATTTGGACTCGGCGCAAGTACGTTCATGCCGTGAAAAAGGGCGCTCCGGGGCAGGTCATAGCACAGCAGGAGAAGAATCTGGCGGTAGAGGCTAATCAAGTTCGTCTGGCGGCAATTCTCCGTCGTCGTGAGCGCTAACTCCGGCAGCACCTTCCGGGCGCTTGCGCCACCAGTGCCACGAGCCGGCGATGACCAGCGCGAGATAGAGAAAGTAGCCGCCAGTCTGGAGGCCCAGAGGTAGGGTCCACGATGCCAGCAGATGGGGAATCATTGCACTACCTCCAGCTTCTCCAACAGGGCCATCAGCAAGTCTCCCTCATCATCCTCAGCCACGACAACAGGCGGCACTCCCCGAATTACTTCCTGGGGCAGGGGATGGTCATGGCACCAACGAAGCCACAGGGTGCCAGGCGTATCGTCGACATCTCTTCGAACCCGCACGAATCGGGTCGTCTCCTCGACGACCTCTAGACCTTCGGCGGCAACGATTTCTGCACTGTTGCCCCCGAGGGGCGCCTGGAGAAGCGGAATCACCACTGCGCTTTGGTCAACGGGCAAGTCCACCGCAATTTGTATCGAGGCGCACCCTGGCTTCCCCGTCCGTCGCAGGCCTTTCCATGCCGGGTATCCGGGGCTTGACCGCGTGCTGTCACGCTCCAAGCTGACAGGACGAAATTCATCGTCGGTTGCATCCTGCCATTGAAATTCGGACCAGTCTAAGAAGCCTGGGAGGGGTAAAAGCACGAGACTACCTTTCTCATTTGGCCGGACTCGCCATCTTTCAGGTAGTGGACTCGGGTTGGCGCCGGGAAGCCGCAAAACTATGCGCGGTGCCGGTTCTTTCTGGTAGCAAGGGCGATCCGCCGATGTTCCAACGAGATAGGCATCAACTGCTCCGTGAAGCGCCCAGGCGTGGGCTCCATGCAGGCTAGCAGCGACTATGTCGGGCTCACATATTCCGTCAGTTCTAAGCTCTTCGGCAATCCATTGCGCTTCCTCGTAGGTGTAAGTCACGCCAGCCGGGTGCGAGGCTGTGACCAAAGCCAGAAGTCCGCCCAGCGCGGCCACTGGCGCAATTCCCCGCAACCAATTCCAACTGACAAAAAGGGGATGGATTCGTCTCAAATTGGCAGGCAGAGCCCCCATGACGAGGGCGGCGGCCGGCAAATATGGAAGCAAGTGGCGCGGGGCCGGCTGGACACCTCGCCAGAGGAAGAAGAGAAGAAAGAACGCTGCAGGCAGCGCCGCCCAGATCGCAACCGTGTTGTGGAGAGCCCGGGCGTAGGCGGGGCGGAAGAAGGTAGCGAAACCATGAAATGCAGCGGCTGCTAGAGCGGCTCCGCACCACCACGCCGTAGGATGGTGCCCTTCTCCGTCCATTGACGCACCAGCTTGCCCCGCTTCCCGGAGTGTCTGATAGAGGGCCTCAGCCCCAAAAAGTGCGAAGGGAAGAAGGGCGAGAGTGGAAAGTAGGAGCCAGCAGAGGACCCGATCTCGCCCCGGCCCGGTCCGGCATCGCCCAATGTGGCGCCAGGTTGTCCAGGTGGCCAACGGAAGTAGCAGCCAGGAGGCGGGATGAAGTTGTAGTGTAAGACCCAGAGTGGCGGCCCCGAGGGCCAGCGGCAGCACCCGCTGATAACGAATCCCCTCCAACAGGAAGAGCAGCGTCAAGGCCGCTGGAAGCGGCAGCAACGAGGGGTTCCATTGCACTACCCAGGTAGTGCGGGCAGCGACCAGAACACAGGCTGCGACAAGCGCCGCGGCGAACCCGATCTCCCATTCCCACAGGGTCGTCCCGGCCATCGCCAGGGCGAGCACCGAAAGAACCACCAGGGCGAAGGTCAGTGTTGCCACCAGAGCCATGTCCCCACCCAACCCGAGGACCATCGCCAGATGGACTGTCCAGAATCCCCCCTGCATGATCCCGGCAGCCGAGGTTGGAGGGCCGACCAGGGGACCTTGTTCGGTTGCCAGGGCAGTTAGGGCACCGTGCAGGTCGCGGCTGGTATCGTGATGGAGAGGCAAGGAGGTGGGACGCACAAGTCCCAGGGCAGTGGCAGTTAGTGCCAAAAGGAGTGCAAAGGCGGCCAGCCTCAGGAGGCGGGAGTCGAAGGGACTGTTGCCGGGTGTGGGCATGGTCCAGTGTTGCACCGGCAACGGACAGGCTCGGGGCAGTCCGTCTGCCACCGGGGCCGCTGCCGCGGGCGTTTTCGATCCTATTCGTGGCGCGACGGGATTGCAACGGCAAAGGAAAGATGCGGTCTCAGGCGTTGAGCGTGGACCACGACAATGTCATTGTCTCGCTATGTCGCCAGGGCCAGAGGTTCATGTGGGCAGGAGCAAGACGCCAGCGTGCGCAGGGAGTACAGCACTTGCCGCGTTGACATCGATCTCGCGGCACAGTATAAGAACACTCGTTGCCATATTGAGGTTCGCGCATGAAAAGAGGCTTGATAGTCGGGATGTTGCTGGCGCTTGTTGCCGCGCTGCCAGCCCTGGGCCAGGAGAAGACCGCGGAAGAGGCTTTTCGCCAGGCCAACGCTGTCTTCATTGAAGGCGAATACGCTAAGGCCGTGGAGTTGTATCAGGAAGCGGTCCGGGAGAAGCCCGATTTCAAAGAGGCCTGGTTCAACCTGGGAGCCGCGTACGGGCAGTTGCGAAAGTACGACGAGGAAATGCAATCCTATCGGAAGGCTGTTGATCTGGACCCAACCTACGCTCGAGCCCATTACAATCTGGCCTTGGCGTTGGAGGATTCAGGTAAGTTCGACGAGGCCGCGGCCGCCTACCAGAAGACTCTTGAGCATGAGCCGAAAGCCCTTGATGCTCAGGTGAATATGGGCATCTTGCTCTCCCGGATGGATCGATTGGCCGATGCAGAGGCAGCATATAAGAAGGCCCTTGAACTTGATGCAGGGGAAGCCGACGTCTACTACAATCTTGGCATTGTCTACTCGAAGATGGCTCGCCAGCAAAAGGACCCTGACAAGAAGAAAGCTCTGCTCAATCAGGTAGTGGAGACTTACAAGCAGGCACTGGACAATCGTCCATCCTTCTATAAGGCCTGTTACAATCTGGCTCTGGCATACAATAAGTTAGGCGATCTCGATAACGAGATTGCTGCTTACGAGCGGGCCGTTGCCATCAAGCGCACCTACCCCGAGGGCCTCTATAATCTGGCCTACGCTTATGAAGAGAAAGGGGACAGCGCCAAGGCCATTGAGTACTGGAAGCAGTACGTTAAAGTGGCCTCGCGCTACGAGAGCGAGAAGCCCTACGTCGAAATGGCGAAGCGCGAGATTAAGCGGCTGGAAGGGGCCGGGGGAGCAACCCCTGCCAACCAGGACTGATTTACCGCCTGGACTCCACCTGTGTATGGACCACCTGAGGGACGCAGATGAAACCCATCGGACAGACTAGCGTGCTGCGTGCGGTTTACGAGTCGTGCGAGTATCTTAACCCGGATGCCCCGGGTGGTGCTCATGCAGACGTGATGGTGATTGATCCCCAGCGTCTGGGGATTGGGCTGCGCAAGTTGCGGGGGGTCACTGAGGGCGATCCCTTCGGAGGCGCGCTGGAAGAATTGGCAACAAAAGTTTCTGAGCGCTTCTTGCTGAAACGGGGGAAAATCGAGGATTTTCGGATGCAGTTGGTGGGCTCGAAGGAAAATGTCCTGCCCCGAGACCGTATCTCCCACGCCTTTGGTCCCTACGGCTATAATCTGCTGCCTACCGTTGAAAAGACCCTCATTGATGCCCATGAGGCGGCTCGAGAGATTCCCTATCTTGGCTATGGCGATGCCGAGAAACTGCTCGCCCCAGACATCATCGGGCAGTTCTGTCACGCCGTCAATCAGCGGGAATCACCCACTGGATTGCCCCCCACGGAGGCTGGACTCTTCCTTAATCTGCTGGACGAAATAGAAGGCAACGATGTGGAGTTGACGCTCTACGATATCCTCGACCGGGATGCCTATTTCAAGGGCCGATGTCGTGATTTCACCGAGCTGCGAGCATTTCAGGACTTTGTTCGCACCAATCCTCTATCTCGCGTAATGGATGACCAACTCGAGGCTTTCTTCTCGGCACCGATTACGGTGGGAGTTCGGGATACCGTTCGTTTCGCGATGGGCAGCCGCCACCCCGATTTGGGGTGGGAGAGCGCCCGTCAGACCATCATGAGTAGCTTTGAGCGTCAACGTACCGAAAATTTCCTGCCCGCGGAGATCACTTACTACGGCATAGATTTCAACCAGGACCTCGAAAAGACTCGGGACCTGCTGGCTCTCAACGACCGGGTTGCCGAAGGCTTTGCGGCCCTCCTGGACGAACAACTTCGGACCCGCGGGTTCCTCGGTCTTGAGGCCGTAGTCATGAAACGTATTGCTCGCCAGGTGCTCGACTACCATCACGGGTACGCGCTCTATGACCTGGAGCCATACCAGGGCTTGCTGAGCGTCTCTACGCTGAAGATGGCGGCACGGGTCAGCACCGATCTGAGCCTGGCGTTGGCAGGAATCCCACTCCATCAGCGCCGAAACACTAGACTCGCTCGATTGCAAACCCGACCCGGAGATCTCCGGGGCCTTGTGGCGCGCATGGACGAGGCGGAACAGGACACCTTCTTTGGCGCGCTGGAAGCCGCGCTGGCGCATTACGTCAGGAGGGGAGGTGTCACCGATGGAACGGGCAATATCTGGACCTACCATCCGCTTCCCAGAACCTTCTATTCGTTCCAGGAAAGGGCCGACTTCCCGAGCCGCGCACGGGGCACGGTTGAAGAGACCTTCACCCTCGAGGAGCTTCAACAGCCACCGCGCAATGCTCTTTTGCAAACAGTTCCAGGGTTGGCCGAGAAGTTGACTGTCTTTTTCGTGCTGGTCCATCGATATTACAAGGATACTGGTTTCCTCCCGGATCTGAGGCCTCGCAACGCCGGCCGTGATATCTTCCTGCTGGGAATCTGGGGCCAGATCTCCGACAACCTTCTGATTACAGTCCGCCGCACCGACGATGGTGAGGTTCATACCGACCTGAGCTTTGTAGATAACAAGGATCAGTTCAAAGAGTATCGTCGCAACGAAGATCGTCGGGCACCAGTAGGCATTGCCAAGCACGCGATGCGTTTGACTGGCTCTCTGGTTGAGCCTGCTTTGCTTCGCTCCATCGGACTCTTCACAGAGTTGGCCTACGACAATGAGCGCGGTGCAGAGCGCTCTCGCGCTTCCCTGGTTGAAATGTACTCAACCAAAGGTCTGGACATTGTCCACGAAGTGATCCACTCCGGCATTGAGCAGGTCTTCGACAACGGGAAGGTTGTAGTCGAAGATGTCGTCGACGACCTTTTCACCGGTTTGAAGAAGTGGTTTCGCCCGAAGCGTTGAAGCTACCTTCTGGAATGTGGATTCAGAATCTCGATGATTCGCTCGTCCATTTCACCCTGGAATTCCAGCTCCTCAACAAAGCAGATGTCCAGCGGTACTGATAGCTTGCGGCGGGACATGGAGAGCAATTCGGTGACGAAGATGTCGCAGGCGCGGCGGGCCGGCAGACCTGCACCAGCCCAGCCCGGAAGTTGCAACGCCATTCCCTTGACCTTCATCGCCGCGGCGGTTTCCAGAATTGTGGTGACGGCCGCTCGATAGAGCTGCGAAGTGAATTTTGACTGGGGCCCTAGACCGAGCACGAGAATCATATCGAAAGGTAGATGACGTCCAGCGGGAAAGAGCAGCTTCTCGCCATCTGCGGCATCAAATGGTCCTGCAGCCAGATCTTGAAAGTGTGGATTTACAAGCTCCGGGGTAACGGTCATTACTCTAATTCGTGAGAGCAGTCCGTCCATGCGCCAATCTACCAGTCCGGTCAGCCCGGTGGGGGGCCGGTCGTCGTCAAAGAGCGATACGACGAGGAGTTCTCCCCGCTCTTCGTCAAGGTCTCTCAACCGAACGGGAATGAAGCGGTATGTGAATTCCTCTCTTTGCACCTGCTCCTCGTGTACCGTCTACTGCTGGGCCTGTTCTTCTGCCTCAGACCCGTCCTCTTCCGCGATTCGGGAGGCCTCTCCCTGGGCGCGCTCTTCCTCGGTCTCAGGCCCTCTGACTTCGAGTGCGATGCGGTCGAGAATACCGTTGATGAAGGAGGGAGAGTCGTCTCCACCATACTTCTTGGCCACTTCAATAGCTTCGTTAATGGCTACCTTCCGAGGTACATCCCGTAAATGGAGCAGTTCGTAAGTGGCCATGCGCAAGATATTGCGGTCGACAATAGCCATGCGCTCCAGTCGCCAGTTCGTGGAGAACTCACGGATCATGTCATCGATGGCATCCTTGTGATTGACTATGCCTTCGATCATGGAGACCAGGAACGGGTCCTCCATGGGCTCGTTGCTGAAGTAGACTTGGTGTTGCTCCAACGCCTGCTCCGGCGTGATGTCCCAGTAGTCGGTCCCGTAGAGTATCTGCACCGCGTGTTCGCGCAATCTGCGTCGATTCGCCATTATCAATCCTTTTGCTGCTAAAGTACCTGAAAGAGGTTGGCCATCTCGATTGCAGCGAGGGCAGCTTCGGAGCCTTTGTTGCCCGCCTTGGTGCCGGCACGTTCAATGGCCTGCTCAATGGTGTCACACGTCAAAACGCCAAACGCGACCGGGCAGGTACCATTGAGACCAGCATGCGCCACGCCCTTAGAGACTTCAGAGGCAACGTAGTCAAAGTGTGGGGTGCCGCCACGAATCACCGCGCCGAGGCAAACTACTGCGTCAAACTTGCCACTTTGCACCAGACGAACGGCAACCGCAGGAAGTTCGAACGCACCCGGAGCGCGTACCAGCGTAATGTTCTCTTCATCCGCTTCGTGGCGGGTCAAAGCGTCGAGGGCACCCTCCACCAGTCGGTCGGTGATGAAATGGTTGAATCGGGCCACGAGAACCGCAAAGCGCAGCCCCTTGGCTGAGAGTTTTCCTTCCAGTGTGTTCATTGCTCTTCTCCTACTCAGCGGAGTCCACTAGCCAGGTTACGGGAATCTTGAAGGTCCCCGGTTCCCCGGTGGACGAAACCAACAGCGGGTCCTGCATATTACAGGTGTCACCTGCTTCATTTATGTACGGAGAGGCCTTGCCGTTGCCCTTGAACTGCAGGGTGAACTCGGCAGGCTTCTCCTTGTCGAGCACGATACTATCAATGACGCCCGTGCCGTACAACGTCAAATCCTGCACGCGTGGGCTCAAGGAACCCTTGACGACGAAGAAGAAATGGGCTCCCTCTTCGATCTCCACCAGCGCCCCGGAAAAAATGAAGTCGACCATGTTCTCAGGGTTTACCCGGGCGCCTTCAAAGAAGGGGCCCTGGAAAGTGGTCTCCTTGCTCCAAGCCGAGGCAAAGTCTTCATCTTCCTGATAGGTTGAACCGTCAGGCGCAGTGCACTTGTTGACGATGTGGATATAGGAATTGAAGGTAGAATCGCCCGGTGATCCGTCGTCAGTGTAGCGATTCCAGAAGGCCGCCAGATCGGGCAGAAAAGTGCGCTTCAGGTTGGCGCTCTCAAAGGTAGTCATTTCCAGTTCGCTTCCCGCATCGGCCAGATAGTCGTTTGCCGCTACCAAAGCGGTTCCCAGATTGGCACCAGTCGCCCCGGAAAGGTAACTTTCCAGGAATAACGAAGTGGCGTGCAGCAGGTCCCTGGCATCGCCGCACTTCTTGAAACCAACTACGACGCGAGTCTGATTGTCCAGGGTCACGGGAATCGATTTGTCTTGAGTTCCACCGCCATTACCATCACCCATGGTTTCGCAGCCGGCGAGTACCATCAGGCCGGGGCCATTTAGCGGATTGGCAAAGATGCGGTCTTCCAGCCGCTTCTGATCATAGAGGGCATCCCCAAAAATGCCGACGTTGGTGGTCATTCCCACGGGCTTCCAGATCTCGTTGGTCTTTGCTTCTTCACGCACCGTTTGACCGTACCAGACTAGGACATCGTAGGGATGCGAGTGGACGAGGATTTCATCGACAATGTCCGCTCTTACATAATCGTATCGGACCACGGAGTCAAAGGCCCCTGCATCCTTGGCCACATCTTCCAGGACTTTGGCGTCGATGCTTCCGGCCCCCCATAATGGTCCAAAGGAGTTGAAGATGTAGAAGCGGCGCTTGCTGACGTCTATTTCCGGAAGCTCAGAGGGCGGGTCCAGGGCCAGGTCGACTACGTGGGTCGGCTTGTCATAGGCGTGTCCTTCCAACTGCTTCAGGAGAATCGGCAGACCGACGCCTCGCGGCTCGATATCGCTGCCGTCCGCACGAGTCCACTCGACATTGCCCCCCGCCAGGGTCCAGCGAGCTCGCACACAGTCGTCCCCTGCGCAATGGCGGACGAGACCGGTGGCCGCGCCTGCGACTTCGCCCCAGAGTACTTCGAGGTCATCATCCTGGCGAGTCAGTCCCGCGCTTTGGAAAGAGGTGTACCCTTCGCCCTGCAGTTCCGTCCAGAGAGTCTGAAGCTCACCGTCGGCCTCGACCTTCGAGAGGAAATCAGCCTCGCTGTACGGGTCCATCAGAACGACGACGGGGATCTCCTCCTTCACGAATGGGGTAACCTCGTCTTTGCTTTCCGTGATATCATTGCCACCGCCGTTTGAGCTTCCGCAACCCAGCGCGAAAATCACCAGTGTAATCCCCGCGGTCCATTTCTTCATCTTAGCTCTCCTTCATGAAACCGCTTTGGGTAAGCAGCTCTATAAGGCGCTGGTCTGGCGCTGGTGTACCCCTTCCGGCCAGCAGCTTTTCAACATATTTGCCCAGGAGGTCAGTTTCGACGTTGACCTGGTCTCCGGCTCTGCGACGGGCGAGCGTCGTCTGTTTCAGGGTGGCCGGGATGAGTGCGACCGAGAAGCCCTCGGCATTGCACGAAGCCACCGTTAGGCTGACACCGTCCACCGTCACCGAGCCCTTCTCCACCAGGTATCTCAGAAGTGCTGGGGGAACTGTGAAGTCGTATTCAACAAATGGACCTTGTTCCTTGACCCTGGATATTCGCCCTACATCGTCCACATGACCGGTTACCAGATGGCCGCCAAGACGGTCAGAGAGGCGAAGCGCCCGCTCCAGGTTCAAGGGATCTCCTGGACGCTTGTCGCCAAGTGTTGTGCGACGCAGAGTTTCAGGGGAGACATCTACCACGAGGCGGGCTCCATCCGGGTCTACCGCAGTCAGACAGGCACCATCAACAGCAATGCTCTCGCCAGCCTCCAGGTTTTCGAATGGGGGAGATACGTCGATGGTGAGGTGGGTACCCGGCCCCGCCGCAGCACGGCCGACAAGGGCACCAATTCGTTGTACGAGCCCGGTAAACATGAAATCCGCGACCCCTCGCCGTTGACCATCCTTGCTACCATACGCAAACCAGCTTGTCGATGGTAAAACGGGGGCCGGACGCGCTTGAGTGGGGTGCCAACTCATGGTAGAGTTTCCCATGCCTATCTGTCAGGAGCGGATGATGAAGAGAATCACTGTCATGCTTTGCGTCGCCTGTCTTGGGTTGTGGTTGGCCAGTTGTGGCTCCAGCAACAACGGTAGCGATGTTGATGTTGACTCTCGAGTTGAGAATACTGATCTCGGCTTTGCCGAGGATGGAGCTCGAATCAAACCTGATTCCAATCAGCCTCGCAACGCGACCGCCTTTTCCTATAACGGTGACGTCTGCAAGATCGGTCCTGCTCCCCAGAGCGCGGTGACGGGCAAGGTCGAGGCGGGCGCTGACCGGCTGGATGCTTTCGCCCAACGCCTCAAGGACGAGGGGTACGACGTCTATCGCGGACCCGAACAGGCGGAGATAGCTGACCCCGTAATTGGCGATGCCATCTCGGAGCCGCCCGATATTATGACGCGTGAAACGATGATAGATATGGCTGGGATGGCTGACGTTGTCTGGCCCTTGGAGGAGATCGTCGAAGAGATCGTCGAAACTCCGCTATGGTCTGGAGGTGAGTATCTCATAGCTCGTACACCGCTATCCGACCTGATATTCGTCCTCGCAGATGGCACCATCGGGGTTGTTTCCTGGTGTCCGGCACATTCGTTGGGACAGATTCGACGGCTCGACTATGCATTGGCAGATGCCGTTCGACTCTTTGGCGAAATCGCCGCCTACGACTACGCCACCGAAACTGAGAAGTGGACCATGCCGGTGGCCTACTATACGGCTAAAGCGGGAAGCTATCAGCGTAGCTATATGAACGATTCGCTGACTATCGCCGATCGGCACGAAGGTCAGGTTTCCATTACCGGCAAACCGATTATGGCAGGCTTTGCCCTCTTTGGACATGCCGATGCCCCCTCACAAAACGGGGATGTCGTCGGCATGGACCTGCTGCAGGTTGGCCAGAAGGTCCTGGCAGAGAACGATACCGTTACGCTCACCGGACAAGTAGTGCAGCTTTGGGATTTCACTGCAATGGCCGGTGAGGGTGAGATTGTCGTCGTGGTCGATGCTTTTGTCTCTGACGCGCACATTAATGGATTGGTGGGAGTTTACCGGATCTTCGCCGACGCTGTCTTTCCTGATTCCATCAATGGAAGCCTGGTTCTGAATCTCCAGGGCTCACCGCCTGGCAAATTGGTAGTTTCGAAGGATATCGTTGATATCGTTCTGCCGCCTTTGGCACCGCTCTTCTAGGTGCGGCCCCCCTTGGGTACTGCCGGGCAGTTGCTATAGAACAATTCCGTGCTCCTTCCACTGCTCAAACAGTGACTCAAATGACCACTTGTCAGCGCTCTTTCGGGCCTCTTTGCTGAGGCGGCGACAGAGAGCTGGTTGATCATTGAGCCGGTTTATCTGGGCGGCCAGGGCGATGGAATCTCCGGGCGGAAAGAGGAGGCCATTGGTGTCATGTTCAATGAGATCGGACATTCCGCCACTGGCGGAAGCAACGGGAACGAGACCAACTGCCATACCCTCGAGGAGGGTACGAGGTGAACCCTCTTCATGGGGCATTGACCTGTCAGCGGAGGGAGGCGCAATAGAGCGTGACGGGAGTACCAACGCATCATGCTGCGCATATAGTTCGGGCAGTCGTCCGAAACTGACCTCGCCCATAAATTGGACCCTCGCGGTGAGTCCGACGTCGTTGGCAAATGTCCGAGCGGCAGCCAGCCCGGGGCCTGCGCCCGCGAGAGTGAGGTGCGCCCAGGGAACATGCCTCAAGGCCTCGAGCAGAATCTCAGCGCCCTTGATGGGCACGAAACGGCCGACGAAGAGCAGCCGTAATGGCGGGCGATAGAGGCGAACAACTGCACCACCGTCGTGGCGTGGTGCGGGCATTGGATGGACTGTTTGACTCGGTCCTTCGTCCTGCTTCGCACCCGACGCGTTGAGGAAGGTTTTGGCGATGGTTCGGCTGACGAAATGGATGTGATCCGTTCCCGCCAGCAGGGTTCGGAAGATGGAGTCGGGTGAGGGCAGGGAATCGAGTAGTCGGGCCCCGGCTCCGTGCTCTACGAGGAGGTGCTTGAAGTTGAACCGAGGCTGGACCAGAGCTGCCAGCAGTCCCATGGGCAGCGCCCAGTTCGAGATGACTAGTTCGGCCCATGAGGCTCGGCGGAGCAACTGCAGCGACAGTGCGGCGAGGGCGGGTAATACCTCCACCGAACGCCACGGTTGTTGACGAATGGTCTCAAGCACGCCAAAACGGCCGAAGAGCGAGCCGTGCGCAGCCCGCAGCCGGAGGGGGTAGCTGATCCGGTGCACGGAGACTCCGTCGACTGCCTCCCGTTTCAAGGCCCCCGTCCCAGGATGTGGCGTTAAGACGAGGACGCGATGGCCGCGCGCGGCCAGGCTTTCTGAAAGATCTTGCACGAATCGCCCGCGATAGTCGGTGTGATTGGCAGGATATGAGGTGGAGAGGACGAGGATGTTCATCGCCTCAGTCCGGTCGCCTCGATTTCATGGGAAGGGGAGGCTGAGCGTGTCTCCACTACCGTTCGGGGGACTCCCGCTCGGGGCTTCCGTTCTCGCCAGATTCGCAGGGCAAATGCTCTGACCACTACCCAGGCGAGTGGCACAACCGCAAAAAAGGGTCTGATGCCTGAGCTCTCGCCCGCATAGACCGGTCGTACCCGGACCTGGGCAAGTCGACCACCAGCGCTGTGGACGTGGGCCAGGAAGTCGTTGGGAAAGCCATAGCGGTGGTAGACGCTGTCGAAGTCGATGCGCTGCAACAGTTTGGAGCAGGCAGCCGTGTATCCACTTTGGGAGTCGATAATGTCCGGAAATCCTGCTGCTGGACGGGTTAGATAGGAGAGGGCCAGATTGCCAACTAGTCTCGCCGCAGGCATGTTGGTCAAGACATCTGGATGGGCAAACCTATTGCCCTTGACATAGTCTGCCTCTCCGGTCGCCAGCGGAGCCAGCAGCCGCCGCAGATCCGCCGGGTCCATTTGACCGTCTCCCGCCATTACTACGGCCACGTCGAGTCCCTGTCGTAGCACCTCCCGGTAGCCTGTCAGGATCGCTCCACCGACTCCCATGTTCGCCCGGTGCCGCAGCAATACCACGCGCAGGTCATTATGGGTTTGTACCAGTGAGGCAGTTGTGTCCCGGCAGGCATCGTCCACGACGATGATCCGGTCGACCCAGTCGGGGATACCGGCGAGGGTCGCAGTGATATGGTCAGCTTCATTGTGGGCGGGAACGACGACTCCCACGGTGAGGCCACGGAACATGACGACTCCTATTTGCAGCGGTCGTCACTCTTATCGCATTTGAAGCGGACGTGCAAGTGGTGTCTGTGGCCCCGAGAGTGGCGAATGACCCCTCTTTTCGCTCGGGCCCCCAGTGGGGCCTCGAACAACTCGCACAGATCTTCTTCAGACCAACCTCGCCGAAGAGCCTCGTCATAAAGCGGCCGCTGCAGCGATCGGTCGATGAAGAGATACTCGACCTGATGGGTGGAGAGGAGCAACTCCACCAAGGTCCAGGTCTTCTCCGTATCCATGGTTTCTGGAGTAGCATCGATGAAACGTCTGACGTATCCATTATCGGCGAAGTAGTATCCCAGGTCAGCATCGCGTCCGGCGCGGTGCGACTTGTGCGGTTTCAGTCTACCACCTTTCTCCCGCGACAGGTTTCCAATCACTATCGGTACTGTGCCGGGATAGAGGCGCACCATTTCGCTGCAAGCCCACTGGATAATCGCCACGGTTTCATCTGTGCCGTAAGGGGCCTTCTCATTCTTGCGAACAAATCCGGAGCCCTCGGCGGGCAGTAGCCGGCCGTTACGCAGGTAGCCATCGTTTGGTTTTCCCACCGATTCGGACCTTGAATCGCTAGCGAATTCCTGCCAATGGACCGCCCGGGGGCGGCGTAGAGTCACGGCCGTTCCCCCTTCCCCCCCCACCACTTCGTCATCGATCAGTCCGTCAAAGGGAAAATCCACCTCGGGAGTTGGCTTGTCCTCCTCCAATTCGGCGAAGAGCAGTTCTTCATAGAGGGGGGGGTCATCTTTCTGATGATGAGCACAGGAAGGTCCGCAATGGAGCAGGACGAGTAGTGCGGGAATTCCAGGGGAGAATCGCATAACGGTACTCATCGGGTGACTCAAACCTCCCAGATCGAAGTTGGTCAACTGTTACAGTTTAGGG
>CAZFVN010000069.1:0-28649 GCA_964522395.1 uncultured Myxococcales bacterium | reverse complement strand
CTGGCCTTGTCGACCCTGGCCTTGTCGACCCTGGCCTTGTTGGCCTTATACATATCCTGGCGTTAGCTAGCCTCGCCTTATCAGGATGGCGTGGTCAGGATGGCGTTCGATGTTAGAGCGCATCGACTCATGGGATTCAGTGCGTTTGGGATGGCACCTAGGGGCGGCTGCGCAAATGCGATTGTGATTTCGGAAAAGATTGACATAAGACGGAATGGGGAATATCTTGCCGACTCCATGTCTCGCCCCCTATATTTCTGCGGGCGAGTTGTCTTCTGCACGAGGTATCAGTGATACGGCAGGACATACGTAACGTGGCCATTGTGGCGCACGTAGACCATGGCAAAACGAGCCTTGTGGACCAGCTTCTTCGTCAGTGCGGCCAGTTCGGTCGTGGCGAGTTGTCGGGTCAGCTTATTATGGATTCCAACCCGTTGGAGAGAGAGCGGGGGATCACGATTCTGGCCAAGAACTGCGCCATCAGTTACACCGACCGTGCCGGTAAGAAATACCACATCAATATTGTTGACACCCCCGGTCACGCCGATTTTTCTGGCGAGGTCCAGCGAGTCTTGAAGATGGCCGACGGCGTATTGCTGGTCGTCGATGCCTTTGAGGGAGTGATGCCGCAGACCCGGTATGTCCTGGCCAATGCGCTGGAGATGGGGCTGGAGCCAGTGGTGGTGCTCAACAAGATGGACCGGCCGGAAATCCGACCTGACGCGGTGTTGCTTGAAGTCTTCGAGTTGATGGTGGAATTGGGTGCGGACGACGGGGCCCTCGATTTTCCGGTCCTCTACGCCTCGGCAAAGGAGGGTTGGGCGACGCTGGACGACAAGCAGTGGCCACCAGCCGGGGGGGGTGACGTCCACGCGCTGTTCGAAGCCATCGTCGAGCATGTGCCCCCGGCGAGTTTTGATTCGGAGGCACCACTACAGGCGCAAGTGACGACCCTGGATTACAACGACTACGTGGGCCGCATCGGCATTGGCCGGGTTTTTGCCGGCACGCTGGAAGCGGGCAAGGAGTTGGTGCTGATTGACCGACAGGGGCAGCAGAGCGTCCAGAAGGTGTCGCAACTCTACCGCTTCGACGGCCTGGGCCGCAAAGAGGTGCGCCGGGTAGACACGGGAGATCTCTTCGCTGCGGTGGGCTTGAACAACGTGGACATCGGCGTCACTCTGGCCGACATGGAGCATCCTGAGGCCCTGCCGCTGGTAGACCTGGATGAACCAACTCTGCACATGGTTTTTAGAGCCAACGACAGTCCCTTTTCGGGGCAAGAAGGAACGCTGGTTACGACCCGGCAAGTGCGTGACCGCCTTCGCCTTGAGCTCCAGACCAATGTGGCCATGCGGGTCGAGGAATCGGGG
Organism: uncultured Myxococcales bacterium; assembly: GCA_964522395.1. GTDB lineage: Bacteria > Myxococcota_A > UBA9042 > CAIXZC01 > CAIXZC01 > CALGBT01. The sequence continues at coordinate 27,276 of CAZFVN010000069.1, read as the reverse complement.
GAAGAATACATCGTTTCCGGTCGCGGTTTGCTCCACCTGGGTATCCTGTTGGAGAACATGCGGCGAGAGGGGTTCGAGCTAGCCGTGGGCAAACCGCGTGTTATCTTCCGGCAGGAAGAGGGTGTCCGCTCCGAGCCAATGGAGTCCTTGACCCTCGATGTGCCCAACGAATACATGGGTGCGGCCATGGAGTTACTGGGTGACCGCAAAGCGGAACTGGAAAAGATGGAGCCTCGAGGCGGCCGCACTCATTTGGAGTACATCGTACCAGCGCGAGGTCTCATCGGGTTATCCGGCCGGATGATGACGGCCACCCACGGCGAGGCACTGATGCACCATCGCTACCACTGCTACGGCCCCCATCGTGGCCCCATTGGCGGCCGCAACTTTGGCGTCATGATCGCCACAGAAAAGGGCTCGGTCACAGCCTATGCATTAGACCAGCTCGCCGATCGCGGCATCATGTTCGTGAAGCCTGGGGACCCAGTCTACATGGGGCAGGTTGTGGGCGAACATTGCAAGCCAAACGACATCATTGTCAATGTCGTCCGGACCAAGAAGCTGACCAACGTCCGGTCATCCACGAAGGATGCTACCGTGGTCCTCAAGGCACCGCGCCGGATGACCTTGGAAGACGCGCTGGAATACATTGAGAATGACGAGCGGGTAGAGATAACGCCCAAGGGAATCCGAATTCGCAAGCTGCACCTGATAGAATCGGACCGCCGCAAACACGCCAAGCAAATTGCGGGACAGGACCAATAGGATGAAATTGCCACTCGACCAGGCTACTGACCTCTTCCTCGCCCTCACCCCGGAGAAGGTACTGGACGCTGTAGAAGAAGCGGGCCTTCGCTGCAACCCGGTCTGTCATGCACTGAATTCGTACGAGAATCGAGTCTATGACATCCAGCTTGCAGACGAGACCCACGTGGTGGCGAAGTTCTACCGGCCGCAGCGCTGGAGTCGGGAGCAGATCCTGGAGGAACACCGCTTCATGAACGATTTGGAGGCGGGAGAGGTACCGATTTGCGGACTGCGTCGCTTCCCGGATGGTTCGACTCTACGGATCAAGGAAGATATCTACTACTGCCTCTACGATCGTTTTGGCGGCCGCGCTCCCCAGGACATTGACCACGAACTAGCTCAGCGGCTGGGGATGTTAATCGGGCGTCTGCATAATGTTGGTGCGGCGGGCCAGTCGGATCACCGAATTCGTCTCGATGCCAATACCTACGTGAGGGCGAATTTGCAGTGGATGATGCAACACGAGACCATCCCGGTCCATCTCGAAGCTGGCTACGCCGAAGCTGCCAACAGTCTGGCAAAGATAGCGGACCGGCGGTTGGCGGACGTTCCCGTCCAGCGGATTCACGGCGACTTTCACGCAGGCAATTTGCTGTTGCGAGACGGCACCCTCCATGTCCTTGACTTTGATGACCATGTAGTGGGGCCTGCGGTACAGGATTTCTGGCTGCTTCTACAAGGTCGAGACGACCACACCCGCCAGCTAATGACGAGCCTGGTCGAAGGATATGAGCAATTCCGGCCCTTCGATCACAAATCTCTAAGCCTCATCGAACCGCTGCGCGCGCTGCGCCGAGTTCATTACACGGCTTGGCTCGCCCGCCGTTGGCACGACCCGGTCTTCCCCCTCACCTGGCCCCACTTTGGAACCGAATCATACTGGACCGAAGAGGTGGCCGACCTTCGGGACCTCCTGGCACTGATTCGACAGGAAGAGGAGTCGTCTGATCAGCACGCTGCGAAACCCGAACCGGAGTTGACCAACAAGGACTTCTTCTGGGATTGGGAAGAGTAGGGACTACAGTTACGCAACCGCTTACAAGACCTCATCTATGACAAACCTGGCCATTGCTGCATTGGCTTGGCCATTGGGATGGCGGTCACGGGGATGGACAATCAACTGTTCAATAGGCGCAGCATCGAGAACCGCCCGGGTGGCATTGTGACAGTTCAGACCGACAGTCCGGCACCACTCCAATACTACGTCATTGAGAGAAGCAAAGGGGTAGCTGCCATCGTCATCGGCGACGAGCAGTGGGTAGATGACGATATCCAGGCGCACGCCTCGGATGGCAAACATGTCGTGCAGGCGGCGCAGAAGTTGGACAGTCTGTTGCCGCCCCACTTCGTTGGACTCCTTCAAATAGAGGGCACGGTAGAGGGTCGCCGTGTGCTCTGAAACCCAGCTTCTGGCAGCTCGCTGTCGAAGGGCCCACCAGGTGTGGGTCAAGGCCGCCAATTCTTCAAAGCGATAGCGCGGGCCCCACCGTTCCATCAAGTGGGTTGAGTCGTCCACAGCCGCGAGATACTGCTCCGAATCGACGGGCCCTTGAGAATCATCGGGGGGCTGCTCCACCACATCATTGAGATTATAGAAGTAGATCGCTCGGTCGAGTCTCCCCTCGGGCGGGGCCGGCGACGCCAAGGCCGCCTTCGCCTGGCGTACGACTTCCACCAGATTGGCTCCACGGGAGGCGAAGCTGACGAAGTTAGTCGCTGACTGCGCCTCCCCCATATGTGCCCAGAGAGTTTCTCCGGAAGCGAGCCCCTCGCCAAAAGCAAAAGAGTCGCCGAGGATTAAGATGGTGTGCGAACGACCCGGATAGGAGCCTTTGCTCCCCCTGCTGGCGGGAAAGACCAGACAGTCGGAATAGCGGTTCAGCACTGCGTCCAGTGACCACTGTTCGGCGTGGCCGACTCGCCAATTCAGGGCAACCTCTTCAATCTCTGCCCTATCCCCCGGGACATTCATGTTCAATGGGAATTCGAGGTCACTGCCAGGCACGTAGCAGAGCGCCAGCAAGCCCCCCTCCAGTTGTAGCGTAGCCTTGACTGGAGCAAAATCACGATGGACCCCGCCAATAATGGAGAGGCCCAATTCCAGCAGAATGAAGCCACACAGTAGACCCCCTGCCAGGGCCAGTAGATTCTTACCTCTACCCGCCATTGGACACCGCCTTGACCAGCACCTTGTTAAGAATGAAGGTTGCCATTCTACCATTTGCCGCATCATTTGGATGGCGATCCTGCGGGTGGAGGATCAGTTTCTCGATATTGCCGTTGCCGAGAACTGCGGCGGCCCCGTCGAAACAACTGAGTCCATCCTCCACACACCATTCCATCACCGTATCGTGCACGCCGCGCAGGGAGTAAGCACCATCTTTGTCAACGTGCAGCACCGGATAGAGAACGATGTGGAGTTGGACTCCACCGGTGCCCAAAGTTCGGGTCAACTCCTTGAGGATCGCCCGTGAGCGACGACGACCGTCGTCAGGGATAGAATCGTCGTAGAGCAATCGGTAGAACTCCAGAGTCTGGAGGGTTGTCTTAATCTCATCGAGGTAGCGCCGCACGACACGATAGGCTCGCGAATGCGACGCAAGCGTGTCCCAGGTTCGTGGCGGACTGGCGAAGCCGCGATCTCCGGCGTTTCTTTCCGTGCGGCCCAGTTCCGCCAATTTGGGCGGCGGGAATTCAGGGGCCAGCAGATCATCTACATTGTAGAGGTAGAGAGCATCCGTCGCGTGCCAGCCATGTTCCCAGGCCAACCGCAGGAATTGCGCCACCTGCTAGAGCACTCCGGCAACAGAGTCCCCCGGACGCGCCAGAGTCGCGAAGTTATTGTTAGCATCGCGGGCTGCAAGAATCGCGGCCACACTATGCTCCTGCGGTAGTCCGTGGCCGAAAGCAAACGAGTCCCCAAAGATGGGCACCACTTGCTTCCGTTCCGGGGCCGGCCCACGTTCCCGAACTCTTTCGTTAACGATCACGCAGTGCGGGGCCAGATCCAGGACGCGCTCAAGATTGGCAACAGGAGCGGTAACGAACCATTGACGGGTTCTGGCAATTAGGAGGGTGCGGTCCTTGGTGCGGCGGGCATCTAGCGGCAACTCGACAGTGAGCCCCGACGAGAAGCAAAACGCCTTGCCTTGGTCGAGGGAGAGTCGCGCCTGGCCGGGAAACCAATCCCTATCGACGTCGGTGCAAAGAGCAAGCCCCACTTCGAGCAGAAGAATCCCTGCAATAGTGCCGAGCAGGAGTGCTCCAAATCTGCTTCTCCACTGCACCAACTCTCCTTCGCTAATCGCTCTCGGCCGGCCGAAGTGCCAAATGGATGAGGTCTCAAGCCTATCAGAGGGCCTCAGGAAGCGTCAAGGAAGCGGGTATCTTATAGAGGAATACGCTATCGCCCTCAGCCTCCATCAGATCAGCGCCCGGCATCTCCAACAGCCCCTGAAAGGTACCCCCAACTGCTGCTCTATCTCCGCTGACGGCCAATCCACTGACCCGCAAGGGACCACTGAAACTGGCAAACGAAACATGGCCCAACAGGGCGCCGGTTCCACTAATGAGACCGGCCAGAAATTGCGAGCCAGTGCCCTCCGGAACCGGGCACTCGGCGAAACCAATCTGATAGGGAGCCTGCTCACCGATGGCCAGAGTCGTGTTCTCAGGCCCCGCTACCGCGACCCGCAAGAAGGCATCGACCTGAAGCGACCAGAGATGGTCACCCTGGTCATCAAGGCGGGCAACGAACGACTCGTGGTCCCCATTGTTGACCAAGGGTCCGCCCCCCACATCGAGACTGCTGCTGCTAAATTCGCCGACAAAGAGCAATCCGCCATCTGGAGCCGAAGCCCCGGCGAGAGCAACGTCAAGAAGATCGCCACCAAATCCCTTGGACCAGAGATGCTCACCCACTGAACTGTATCGTCCCGCAAAGAGGTCTGAACAGCCAAACATCGGACCGCAGATGGTCTCTTTCATGGCAATGAGTTCGCCGCCAAGGTCAAGCCCCCAGCTACCGAAGGAGCCAACCACGTTGAAGGCCCCTTCTCCAGAGTGAAGGCTGATGAAACGCTCCCCCTGGTTGCCCCCTAAGGACTGCGTCCAGTTGATACCGCCGTTAGGGTCGACTCCAGCCAGGAGCAAATCACCGCAGTCCAGCAATATGCAGTTGTCGTCGAGATTGGTTAGGGTTTCGCCACCGAGTTGCAAGGTCTGACTTTCGAACCACCCTCCCACCACGGCCCCGCCCTTGCCGTCTGGGGCGATGACGTTCCACGCATCATCCAGGGTACCGCCAGTACGAATAGACCAGAGGACCTCCCCGCCGGCATCAAACGCAAGGGCGAACCCATCTTCCTGCCCGCTACCGGACAGGACTTTCTCACCCACCTCCAAGTGCGGGGAATTGGTGGTACCCACCAGTAGCACTCGACCGTCATCATCAACTGAAACTGCCAGACCCTTCTCCACTCCGTCACCATGCAATCTGACCACTCTTTCGACCTGGAAAAGATTGTCGGTCCAGAAGACCAGGGCATCGCTACATCCCATCTCGCTGGGGCAGTCGGCTTTAGCCAACTCCTCGTCACCCCAGATGAGCTTCTCCCCGTCGGAATTGACAACAATGGCAAATCCTCCGCCCGGCCGCGTGGTGAGCGCGGTCAGGGATACACTCCCGTCACTCTTCACGGTTCGCAACAGATCAACAGTGGTAGAAGGGGACGGGATGCAGCTAGCGCCAGCATCATTGGAATCTGCTTCCAAAGGACCGTCCACGAATTTGGAGTCTGCATCCAAAGGAGCGTCCACGAATTTGGAGTCTGCATCCAAAGGAGCGTCCACGAATTCTGTTGAGTAGTAGTCAATGTCTACGGAATCGGTCACTCTCGCATCGACCAGATCGACCCCGGCCTCAAGATCGGACCGCAGGTCGAGGATCACTTCGGTCGCTCTGCCATCGAGATAGTCATGGGTATCCCCAACGGAATCCCGGCTCTCTCCACAGGCGAGCGTCAAGAGCATGATAACCAGGACCAGTCGCGTGCAAAACACGTTGCGAGCCTCCATGTGTGGAAAGGAGTTTATCACGGATCCGCCGGGTGCTACAATCGGCAGAATCGGACGTCTGGAAAGTCGCTGGAGGGAACATGCCAACAATCCCGAAACGCCATTTCATCGGTTGGGACCGGCCCGTATTGCACGCGACTGCGGACTGGCTCGCGGGCGAGACAAGCTATGGCCTCCTTGACCTCTCCGGCTGGCTAGTAGTGGTGCCCACCCGACATGCAGGCCGTAGACTCAGAGAGCATCTGGCCCAGCTTGCGGGCAACGAAGGAGGCGGCGTTGTGCCGCCCACGGTAGTCACCCCCCAGTCGCTTATTGCAATCGGCAACGAGGGAGTGTCCATGGCCGACCGGCAACTCCTGCTGGCCGTCTGGGTGGAAGTGCTGCGGGCACTTCCAAAGGGTGCGTGTCCGCGCCTCTTCCCGGGACCCCGGGAGCGGCGCGATATTCCCTGGGCTCTGGCCTCTGCCCAACGCTTTCTTCAAGTGCAACACTTGCTAGGCGAGAGGGGGCTCACGATCCGTGCACTGGCCCGAGAAGATGTGCACAGCAAGCTACTGGAAGAGCCGGAAAGATGGGAGGAGCTGGCCAAGATCGAGGCGAGCGTGGCCGAGGTGCTGGATTCCATGGGAATGGCGGAACCTACCCCGGCCAGGGCGGCGGCAGCAAAGCATCTGACACCTCCCACCGGGGTGACACAAGTGGCGGTACTGGGGGTCCCCGACCCGATTCCCCTTACTCTGATTGCCCTGGAAGCGCTGCAGCGACATGTACCGGTGCACGTGGTCATTCACGCTCCCGAATCTAAGGCCAAGGCCTTTGATTTATGGGGGCGCCCGAATAGTGACTATTGGAGCCACCATCCCTTGCCCCTGGACGAATCCTCGATTCAGCTCGTTGGTGGCCCCGATGATATGGGCCCCGCCGTACTGGAAACCTTGTCGGCTGTTGGCGTAGCGTCGGCCGACGTCGTGGTCGGAGTGCCGGACGGGAAGGTCGTGCCTTACCTGAACAAGGTCCTGGGAAGCGCCGGGCTGGCCACCCACGATCCTGCTGGTTTGCCGCTGCGGAACCATCCGTTGGTGACTTTGTTGGAGCAGGTGGCCAGGTTGCGGGAGTCAGGGAGCTTCGCCTCCCTTGCCACCCTCTTTCGCCATCCAGATTATCTCAGACTGCTGCGACGGGAGGTGGGCGCTCTATCGGTGAAGACCCTGCTAACCGAATTGGATGCTTTCCAGAATGAATATCTGCCCAGCCGGGTGGCCGATGTCACCCGCCACCTGGCGCGGAATCCCCGAGCTGGCGACGACACTCTTAGACGGGCAATGGGAGCGCTTGCTGAGCACCTCGGTGCACTGGGCGAAGGACCGTTAGGGAAGAGTTTGCTCCAGTTCTTTGCACGGGTGTATGCGACCCGACAACTACACCTTGAACGACCTGAGGATCGAGCTTTTCAGGCTGCGGCCAGGGCAATTTCAGACCTCCTCTATCGTCTCGATCTGCCCGTCTACGACCTGCTCTCGCTCACCCCGAGCGATCGCTTCTCACTCCTTCGACAGACTCTCTCAGGCCTCTCCTATTATCTCGACCGAGACCCTGAGGCGGTCGATTTGCTGGGCTGGTTGGAGTTGCACTGGGATGATGCACCCTGGATAGTCATCACAGGCATGAACGATGGCAAGGTGCCAGAGGCCGTTGTCGGCGACGCGTTCCTGCCCGATTCGCTCCGCCAGTCATTGGGCATTGCTTGCAACGCCTCCCGTTTTGGCCGGGATGCCTACCTCGCGCAAGCAATGATAGCCTGTCGGCAAAGTGATGGTGCGGGCAGCGGCGTGAAGATGGTAGTGGGGAGAGTGAGTGATAGTGGCGACCCCCTGCGCCCATCCCGGCTGCTATTCCTATGTAACGACGAGGCCCTCGCTCCAAGGGTAGAGAAGCTCTTTCACGAACTTCCTCCCCCGCGGTCTGCCCCCGTCACGCCTCGGCGATGGCTCGCGTTACCGCCCCCTGGCAGTCTTCCTCGTCACCTGTCAGCCACTGCACTTAGGGAGTATCTCGACTGTCCATTTCGTTTCTACCTCAATCGAGTACTTGGAATGGAACAGGTCGATGACCGGGCGCGGGAACTCAATCCGATGCAATTCGGCATCCTCTGCCACGAGGCGCTGGAGGCCCTGGGACGGAGCAAGGAGTTGGCGGACAGTAGTAACGAAGCGGATCTGGCCGCGTTTCTTGATAGTGCTGTAACCCGTAGAGTTTCCCAGTGGTTCGGACGGTCGGTGCCAGTGGCCGTTCAGGTGCAGATTGACTCTGCGCGCCAACGTCTGAGGTGGGCCGCACGAATAGAGGCAAGGGAGCGGAGCCGAGGCTGGCGCATCGTCAGCGTCGAGAGCGATCTGGGCACTCGGACCACAGATACGCTCGGGCAATTCCTGCTGAGAGGCCGAATCGACCGCCTCGATCGGCACGAAAACGGCGCCTATCGCGTGCTCGACTACAAAACCCGTGAGCAGAGCAAGTCTCCAGCAGATTCTCATCTGCGCAGGGCCCGGCCTGACACCGCGGAGTGGCAACGGGTGGAGATCAATGACAAGGCGTATGAGTGGGTCGATTTGCAACTTCCTCTCTACGCCCACTTCGTCGGCAAATCCCTGCAAAGCCAGGTGAAGGCTGGCATCTTCGAGTTGCCAGGCGCCGTATCCCAAACTGATATAACGATCTTTGAAGAGTTGACGCCTCATCTAGTGGAGTGCGCTTTGAAATGCGCCACGGCTGCCGCCAACGCAATTGCCGACTGGCAGTTCTGGCCGCCCCGCAAAGTAAAATACGATGATTTCAAGGGGCTCCTCGGCGCGAACCCCGAGGCCGGAATAGAGGTCGATGCTTTCCTCGCCATGCTCGCAAGACGGCGAAGGGAGGAGTCATGAGCCAACGACCCAACATCACTCACCGCGTTATCGCAGCCTCGGCAGGCTCGGGAAAGACGTTTCAGTTGGCCAATCGTTACATCGGCTTGCTGTTGGCTGGAGTTTCGCCGGCGCGCATCGTTGCCCTGACATTCTCGCGCAAAGCCGCGGGGGAGATTCTCGACAAGATCCTCACCCGGCTTGCGACCGCAGCCACCAGCGAAAAGGAGGCTGGTGAGTTGGCCAAAGCCCTTACCGACGCAGGTTATCTGAGAAGCGATGCAACCCTCGACTGCACGGCGGTGCGAAAGGTCTTGCGTGACTTGCTCGACCAGCTACATGTGGCTCGAATTGGAACCCTGGACAGCTTCTTTGTCAGCGTGATTCGCGCCTTTCCGTTCGAGTTCGGCCTCAGCGGCAACATGGAGATCATGGACGACCATGCCGCCGGACTAGCCCTCACCGAAGTGTTGGACCGGGTCCTTAACAGCAGGCAGATCGCCGACCAACGAAAGGACTTCCTGGAGCAATTCAAGCGGGCCACGTTTGGCCAGGAGAGCCGTAACTTCACTCAGCGCCTGGAAGAGTTTGTGGCCGACTATCATCGCTTCTTCCTCGACGCACCAACCCCAAGATTGTGGGGCGATGCCAACCTCGTGTGGGGTGGCCCGATTCCAAGTCCGACCTTGAGTGACGAGGAACTCATCGAGGCTGCGGAAAGGCTCCGTCGGGAGGCCGCTAATGCGGGTCTTACAGCGGCCCGTCAGAAACGGTTTGAAGGGCTGGCAGAGGAGGTTCTAGTCTTCAATCCAGGGCTCAAACCGGGACGACAAACTGGCTTCTTTCTGGGCCGGGTCCCGGAGCACCTGGAGACCATGGAGGCGCATGGCTGCGGAATAGTCATGGGGGGCAGGAATCCGGTGGAATTGCCCGCAAGTCTCTGCCAGCCCCTGGCTGCACTGGTCCGCCACGTCATCGGCAGCGTCCTAGCGCTGCACTTGACCCGCACCAACGGAATCGGACAGTTGCTGGCGGCCTTCGAGGCCACGTACGAGGAGCATGTACGAGGAGCGGGGCAACTCACCTTCCAGGATATTCAGTATTTACTGGGCCGTGGTGAAGGTGGCGACACGCCGGTTCTATCGGGGCTGAAGGACTCTGACCGACTCTACGTAGACTACCGGCTGGACGGAGCCTTCGACCATTGGCTCCTGGACGAATTTCAGGACACCAGCACGGTGCAGTGGCAGGCGCTCTCCAATCTGGCGGACGAAGTACTCACCTCATCTGACGGCAAGCGCACCTTCTTCTACGTGGGCGATGTCAAGCAGGCCATCTACGCCTGGCGCTACGGAGACCACTCGCTCTTCGGTCGAATCCTGGGACATTACAACAAAGACAATAAGCGTATCGAAGTGCAGCGTCTGGCCACTTCCTATCGGTCGAGTACCGTCATCATGGACGGGGTGAACCGGGTCTTCGCCGACCTCAGCAGCAGTGGCTTCTCCAAGGACGTGCAGGAGGAGTGGGAATCGGGCTGGCAGGAGCATCACGCTCACAACCGGAAGCTCTCAGGATGTGTCGAGTATTTTGATGTAGAGAAGCAAAAGGGCATGAGCAAGGAGACACTCGACGCGTACCGGATTGAGCTGGTGGCCAACCGGTTGCACGAGATTCGACCGTGGGAGCGTGGCCTGACGGCGGCGGTGCTGGTCCGCTCCGGCAGCTTCGGCGAGCGGGTAGTAGTACAACTGCGCAGGGCGGGAATCCCGGTCACCTGGGAGGGGGACTACGGTCTGCTCGATTCGTCGGCCGTGACTGCATTTCTGGCGCTGCTTCAGGCCGCGTCGCATCCCGGCGACACCTTCGCTCGACTCCACCTCCAAATGGTCCCAGCCGGTGCCCTGCTACGAGACGATGACGGTACTTTCACCGTTCCCTCCCTGGATATCCTGGAGGAGTTGGCCAGCAGCGGGTATGAAGGCGCCTGTCGACAGTTCTCTCGCCAATTGGAAAATCGGGGGTTATGTGACGCGGCGGACGGCCAACGGTTGGAGCAACTTGCTGTAGCCGCAGCTCTCTTTGACCGCAGCAATCAGAGTCAGGTCCTCGATTTCATCGATTTCGTCAGCAAGTACAGGGTCGGAGAAGAGGGGAGCCCTGATGCAATCAGAGTAATGACAATTCACAAATCCAAGGGACTCGAATTCGACCTGGTTGCCCTTCCCGAATTGGAGGGGAAGAGCGGAATGGCAACGGTGCAGAAGAGGGGAATTCACCTCCACCGAGAGGATTCCCTCTCCCGGATACCGCAGTGGGCGCTCTTGCTTCCGCCCCGCTCCATTGCCGAGGCCGACGGAGTTCTCGCGGCGGAGTTGGAGAGCCTCTCTAATCAGAATGCGTACGAGGCTCTCTGTCTGCTCTACGTGGCTCTCACTCGGGCGGCACGAGCTCTGATCATGGTGGGTACTGAAGGGGCAGGTAGCAGCGGGACGATCTATCCTTCAACATTGTTACGAGACTCGTTAGGCGGGTCAGAGGTCGTAGAGGCCGTCGAGTTGTCCACCGTGCCCGAGGAATCGGTGCGGGGACTCTGCCTCTACCGGGACGGCGACCCGAACTGGTACGCCGCAGATGCAGCAATTCGGGCGGAACCGGTACCGGAAATAGAGGACGCAGTGCCTCTCGCTCCGAGGCGCACCAGGCACCCGCGCAAAACTCCTTCTGGAGAAGAAGAGCAGAGTGTTGTGGCCAGTTCCCTCTTCGCACCGACCTCACTGGCGGCTCTGGAGCTAGGCACCGCGGTACATGCCCTCTTCGAGGAGATCGAGTGGGCAATAGGCGCGAACCCCGACGGAGCCGTGGCCTCGGCGCGACTGCGCGTTATCTGCAACAACGACGTTTGGACCCAGGCCGAGGAGCAGTTGCGCGCCTCGCTACAGAGTCCTGCCGTCCTGGCTGCTTTGGATTGTCCCGGTGCCGAGGCTGAACTCTGGAGAGAACGGGAGTTTGAAGCGTTGGTGGATGGTCACTGGGTCTCGGGGTGCTTTGACCGCGTACAGTTGGAGAAAGATGGTGGCGGCCGTCCGACTACCGCCACGATCCTCGACTACAAGACTTCAAAGCTAGACCGAGACGGAGCCCTGGAAGAGGCACTGGCCCACTATCGGCCGCAAATGGTACTTTACCGCAAGGTTCTGGCGCAACTCGTCGGCCTGGATGAAGCTGCCATCAACCTGAAGCTAGTATTCACACGTGATGGGCTAGTGGAAGAGCTGTAAATCGGGCTACGGTATTTCGATCAGCAATGCCTTGATTTCGTCGGCGTGGGGCCTGTCGAGGGGTTCGAGCTTTGCCCAGACGTCCCAGGCAGCGGCCTTCTCGCCAGCACGGATAAGCTCCATTCCAAGTGGATAGAGGATTTCCGGATCTTTGGGTTTGCGCTCATCGGCTTTCTGCAGGGCGCGAGCCGACTGAATATGCTTGCCCTGGTTGGCCAGGGCTTTGCCGAGCTGATGAAAGGGCCGGTAGTCGCGAGGATTGACCGGGGCTGCTATGGCATAGTATTTCACAGCATTGTCCCAGTCCTGCAGATCCAGATAGATGTCGCCCAGCCACATGGCGCAGTAGAAGCATCTCTCATTGGCCTTTAGACCGAGGAGAAAATGTTTCTGCGCCTTGACCGTCTCATCTGCTTTGGTGGCGCAAGCTCCCAACAGCAGATGGGGTGTTTCGTCGGCGAAGTCCTTTTCCCAGTCGACTAGCGCATCCACGACATCGTCGCAGCGGTCATACTGGGACGCGATTTTGGCCATGGTAATAGCGGTATCGTAGGTGGGCTGCAATCGCTGAAGCTGCTTGAAGCGGGCGGAGGCATCTTTGTACTCCCCCAGCTCCACGAGGACCGCAGCCAATTCTGCCAGCAATTCGGGTGTTCTCTTCTTCAAGGGCAATCCCTCTTCGAGGACTGCCTTGCTGGCGGACCAATCCTTGCGAGTCCCATGGACCCGGGCAAGGTCGAGGAGCAAATCGATGTCTTCGGGACGAAGCGCCAATCCTTCTGTCAGAGCTTCTGCTGCTCGGGCATACTCACCGACCTTCACCAGCGCTCGGCCCAGGTGTCCTAACCACTCTCCCTTGTTCTCCGCTTCGTCAGCCATGAATCGCAGGTGGGGAAGGGCTCGTTCATAATTCTCCAACTTGAGCAGAACGTGGACCAGGTTCTGCCGATTGACCAGGTCCATTGGGGATTTCTTAAGCCATTCTTCCAGGAGCTTTGCTCCCCGGTCAAAGTCGCCCGTCTCCACCAGTTTCTTGAATTCATCGAAGACCTTTCGGGAGGCCACCTCGTCAAGCGGGGGATGAGCCGCGGCATCCGAAGCGGCGGCCGGTGTTACGTCAGGCGCAGGAGCCGGTACTACATCGGTTGGTGCAGCAACAGCCGCATCAACGGAGGGAGAGGCGCCATCAGGTCCGCCGGCACTATCGCCAGCCGCCACACCGTCTGGAGTAGCGGTCGCGTCGCCGGGAATCGCTTGTACATCGGTGACGGGAGCCTTCGCATCCCCCCCTGCAGTCGCCACATCTAATGCTTCAGTTAACTCCACAGGACTTGACTGATCGGCAATCGACGGAGCCACGGCATCAGACCCGTTCCCAAGGGAGAGGACGATATCCACCGCCATAAACACCGTATCATCTGCTGCCACCTCTTGAGCCGCTAGAGCTGTCGTGGCCACGTCTAATAGTGGAGCGGATGTCACATCCGGGACATTCTCGCCAGGCTCCGGCGAGGTTTCAAGGGGCGGGGTGACGGCCTGTTCAGCCTGGACATCGGGCTTCGGCGAATCCTTGCATCCGGCGCCAAGTGAGACGGCGACAATGAATAGGGGGACCATAATCCTGATGCGGCCTGTCATGGGTGAACCTCCTGTTGAGCAGTCCCATTCTCCCAGATATTCAAGGAAGTGGAAAGGTTTTCGCGCAGCGCGGTTACTTAATGGTCATTCCAAGATGCTGATCCGATGGTCTTCGGTCGCTCTGCTTCCGGAGAGCCCCTCGGACTGCGACTTAACGTCGGTCCCGAGGCGTACTCCTTCACGCTCCCTGTGTAATGAACGTAGGTCCGGTCGCTCTGCTTCCGGAGAGCCCCTCGGACTGCGACTTAACGTCGGTCCCGAGGAGTACTCCTTCACGCTCCCTGTGCAATGAAGATAGGTGCAGAATTCGGAACAACTATCTAGCCCTTTGCGAAGGTGCTACGCAGACGGTCGAAAGCGCTTTGTGCTGCACCCTCCAGAAGTACCGTTGCCCCAAGCGCCATGGCCTTGGGCCGAATGGTCCCTCTGCGCAAATGGCGATAGACCTGTGTCGGGCGAGCGTAGAATCTCAGCATCCCCATGCGCTGCACCGAAATCAGCTCCTGCACTGTCATACCCTCAGGTGAGTAGATAAGCTCGTCGCGGCCCGAGGCCCAATTGTACCACGAAGTGAACTTCTCAAACTGTCGACCATCGATTTGGCCCCGTAATTCATCGTAGAGGGCAGAGCCGGGATAGGGTACGGTGATGGCGAACTTGGCGAAGTCGCAATCCAACTCCATGGCGAATCTGACCGTCTCCCAGCAACTCTCTACAGTGTCGCCAGGCAGACCAAGCATGAAGAACCCCATGACTGCAACACCGGCATTCCTGGCAGCTTGAGCCGCCTGCCGGGCCTGTTCGAGCGTCGTTCCTTTCCCAGCTCTATCGAGGATCGCCTGATTTCCCGATTCGAAGCCAAAGAAGATGACTTCCAGCCCAGACTCACTAAGGCGCATCATCAACTCTTCATCGACCCGGTCAACACGACTTTCGGTGGTCCACCGGACGCGCCGATGGAGGCCCCTCCGAATCATCTCATCTGCGAAGTCCAGACCCTGCCGCCGATTCCAGGGAAAATAGGCATCGTTGAAGGTAAGCCATTCGACGCCGTAGCGATCGACGTGTGACTCGATTTCGTCGACGACCTTTGAGATCTTGCGCAGCCGCACCTTCTTGTAGTGTTTGTCCTGGGAACAGTAGACACAGCCAAAGGGGCAACCCCTTGAGGCCATGACAGCCAGAGGCGTGGAGTAGACGCCGATAACGGGCAACTCCATATAGGATGGGTTGAAGAGGTCCACGCGGTGCCAGGCCGGGTATGGCAGCCTATCAAGATCCTCTAGAATGGGGCGGTCTGGATTGTGCACGACCTTGCCCCCGCGCAAGAAACTCAGCCCGAGGATCTGGTCGACGTCGGCGCCCTCTTGAAGAGCGCCAGCCAACTCGACAACGGTTTCTTCCCCTTCCCCCCTCACGACATAGTCCGCCATCTGGTGGGAGAGTAAGTCATCGGCAAACATGGTGGCGTGCTGGTTGCCGGCAATGATGGGTAATTCGGGCCTCCACTCCCTCACCAGTCGAATCAGCTCAAGGGCGTGTTCGACGGTGGTGGTGAGCAGACTGACCCCCAGAGCATCGGGATTCTCTTCCTGAAGACGCGCAACAATACCTGCATTGTCCAGACGCTCCGGGACTTGATCGATGATAGTGGTCTGATGGCCATCCCGCTCCAGGACGGCAGCCAGGTAAGCGACACTCATGGGCAGAAGCTGTGGGAAGAGCTCCCGATACCTGGCATTCTCTATAGCGGCACGGGAACCAGGCACGACCAGTGCGATTCTCACTGAGCCTCTCCACCCAAGGTCTCAATGAGCGCAGCCGTCTCCTTGTGGAGGGTGCTGTCAGGCGCGGCGAGGTAGTTTGCGTAGCGGGCCAATCGCCTCTTCTCACCGGTCTCAGAGGCCGCCTTTGCTGAGCGCAGCAGCGACGCCCCGCGAAAAGCGAAGAGCGTGCTCAGGCGCGAAACTTCGCGGTCTGCGCGGTCATGGCTGCGCGCCCGGTCGAGGTTCTCCCGGGCCATTTGATATCGCTGCGCTTCCAGCTCCATAGTTGCCTGGTCCACGAGGACGCCAACCAGCTCAGCGCGCAACTCGTTAACGTACTTTCCAGCCAGCTTTCTATCGAGTTGTATCGCCTTTTCAAGAGCATCGGCCCGCTGCAGAAGATCGCCCCGCTTGCGCGCCAGCATGCGGGCCTCGCTGAAACTCTCCTCAAAGGCTGCGAGATTTGCCGCTATTGCATCAAGTTCCCCACGAGTTTCCCCTTCAGGCAGCGTCTTTGCAACCTCCTGGAGTCGGGTGGCGGCACTGGTAAAGGCCCGAGCCCGATAGAGCTCATCGGCGCGGCTACGAGCTCCTTCGATGGCCTCCCGAACTTCCGGCGACAACTCTTCGGCTACCTCAGCAGCGGAATCCGGCGACTCGACGACGTCAAGCTCCTGGGAAGGCTCGGGGAGAGCCAATTCATTTACCTTCTCGCCAATCTCGTCGCCCTGTTCGACCAATTCCCGCAATCGCCGACGAGCCAATTCGGCCAATTCAATGGCTTCCTCACCGTAAGTTTGTTCTGTTGCAGGGATGGTGGTCAACTCGCTAAGCAAATGTTGCAAACGGGCAGTGTCAGTCAACTCGTCTGCCATCACTTGATTGCCCCAATTGAGCGTCCCTGCATAGGAGATGGATCGCTCCAGCTTGCTGACTTGCTCGGGTACGGTGGCCGCCCCGCCGGGTTGAAACTCCGGATAGCGCGCACTCACCTCCAACAGAATTGCCAGCGCAGTCTGCAAATCTCCCGCCTTCCAGGCCGCCTCTGCCTCGGCATACTTCTCCATGGCCACGTCCGGAGCATCGTCCACGGGCACATCGCCCAATGAAGAATCCTCGTCATTCTTCTTCTTCTTTGGAGGTGTGATAACTCGCTGAGCCCTGTCCTGACGGGGTGTAGAAATAGCCAACGGTTCGCCGCTGCCACCGGCACCAAAGGAGACACCCGCGTCAAGCAAATTGAGAAGCAGCATCACGCCGCCCAGGGCGATGCAAAGCACGACGAGCCACGAAACAAGTTGCGAGAAGAGGTGGGACGGTGCCAGCGAGCGGCTGGAAACAGTACGCTGCATTCCGAGAATTCGGCGTCGAGGAGCCGGGTCCGGGGGAACTTCAGGATGTGGCAGGGATGGGGGGTCCAGAGCCGGCAGTTTCTCGGTGTCCTGTCGGTGGAGGGGGCCGGTTGCAACGGCTTCATCCGGAACGTCTCCAAGTCCTACCTGCAAGATCGCTCCACCAAGTTCGATGGTGCTACCCTGGATGAGGACGGCATCCTTCACGGATTGCCCTTCGACGCGAGTACCATTGGCGCTTTCCAGGTCACGCAGTCGATAGGCTCCATCTTCAAAGCGAATCGCCGCGTGACGACGAGAGACGGTTGGATCATCGAGGACGAAATCCGCGGCCTCGCCTCTTCCCACAATCAGTTCAGCCACGCCCAACGGGTGCCTTCGGCCCGCTTCCGGTCCAAAGATCAACTCGAGGTGGACTGCCGGGGGCAGTGGAGGAGGAGTCTGAACGTGCATATTTTCGGTGTCCATTTCTTCTAACGTGCCTCTCGGTTGCGGCCTGCGGCCAATGAGAGCAGCGCCAACGCGGCAATAAGCAGCCAGCCTCCGGCGGAAGACGACCAGGGGCCCGCACGACAGCCATCCTTGCCCGGCTGAGGCTCAGGCTCCACCATCCCGTCAGAGGGAATAACAAGGCCGCTGCCATCAGAAGGGGTGGTCTCGTTCAAGGTCTCGCCATTGGCCATCTCCGGGGGGAGGTCTGGCTGACCTACCACTTCGGGTGACAACTCAATCTTCTCAATCGCTAGCTCCAGAGGATACTCCACTGGAAGCTCCGGACTTTCGACAACGCAAGCGGGCGGCGACGGATCCGGCTTCTTCAGACAGTCGGCGTCATCTGTAGCCGGATTGCTCCCACAGTATAGATAGTCACCAAATACCGGGTCGGTGGCCAGTTCAACGCAATCAAAATCACGCACAATTCCATTTTCGCACCAGTGCAAAATGGACCCTTGGCAACAGCCACCATCAGGTATTCCATCGCAAGTCGCGAGGGAGACATCCTGGGTAACCACATCTACCGGTACCTCGGTCTTCGGACAGGCGTAGGAAAACTCTCCGACGGGGTCCGCACCCTCCCCGCCACAATCATAGTAGCCAGGCTGACCGGCATACCATCCGCAGGTATTCGAAGGGTAGACGAGACCGGAACAGTCGAGCTTACAGAGCAGCGAGCCAGCCTCGCAGAAGAAGAGCGCGCCCGCATCGTCACAGCACCCTTCCCAGAGTATTGAATCACAATCTTCGGCCACCAGGATTCCGACCTTGCACTCCTTGGCAACCGCATCATCCGTAACGACGTCAATCTGCAAAGTTGGGCAGAAGGGGGACGTTTCTCCACTGGGGTCTACTCCACTGCCGCCGCAGTCATAGTAGTCCTTGGCCAGATTCCACCCGCACTGGTCGTAGGGGGCCGGATTGGCACCACAATCGATGGAGTGGAGCCCCCCAGCATCACACCAGCGCAGGAATTCACCATCGCAGCAGCCGAGAAAGGTCAGTCCGTTGCACTCCTCTGGAAGGAGAATCTCCTCGACCACGTCTGTGACCGGAGGGGATGGGCAAAGCAGGGAATGGACTCCGGCGGGGTCAGCACCCTCCCCGCCACAGGCGTAGCTCTCCTCGGTTGGGTCCCAACCGCAGGATTCAGTCTCTTCGGAAAGGCAATTGGTTACAGCGAGTGCTCCGCTTTGACAGTTGAGGAGGGTAGTTTCAGCGCAACATCCGACACTGGTAATCGCCCCGCAATCGGGGGGGCAATTGCCGCAGTCTGGAACGCAGTTGCTACAATCCTCACCGCCATCACACTTGCCATCACCACACTCGGCCTTGGTGCCGCAGCCACCACACTGAAGGTCGCAGCGAGCGACGCAAAGAGCATCCCATTTGCCGGTGCAACAGTAGGGGTCAAGAGCGCAGGTACAGTCCTCGCAAGCACACTGGCCGCAGCCAGGTGTGGCCAGAGGTTCACAACCGCCATTGAAAAGGCACGCCCCGGCCTGACAAAGATGGTAAGGGGAGCATACTCCACAAACTCCGCCACACCCATCGTCACCGCACTGCAGGTCGAGACACTGAGGTTCACATTCAACGACCTCTTCTCCGATCGTCTCGCCACGGACATCAACTGGCACGAAACACGCCCAGAGCGCCAGCAGAACGAACGTGTATGAGATGAGCGGTGAGGTCAGCCGCATCTTCGGCCTCCGCAGGGCGCGAAGCGCCCAGTTTGCGTGTCAGGCCAGCATAGCCGAAAGGGCAAACGTTTGCAATCTGCAGGCCCCGGAAGATCGCCCGACAGGTGACGGTATCAAGCGTCACTTACCTTGAAGTCCCGATGGTCATAAGTTAACATGTTACAGTTCCCTGGAGGGTCGCCCTTGAGATTCGCCCCTTTGATCTTCGTTATCTTATTGGCCGGGTTGCCTGTCCATGCTGCCGACTATCAAGCCGTTGGCGGCGGATACCGCTTCCTCGGCGTGCCCAATTTCACCCTTGATTCTACTTTTGAGGCGTATCAGCCGGTGTTGTTGCACGGAGCCACGCTCCATTACGCAAAGGGTTCATGGGACGGCCACTGGGGGGTGACTCTGGCCTTTGGCGGTACGACTATCACCGATGGATTCTGGCAGGCGGCCAAAGCCGAAGCGAGTAGCGCGGTCTGGGTCGAATATGACATCGGTTTCGTTGGAGCCATCGCCACCTACACCTGGCGGTTCTCAATCTGGCGAGGGCTCTACTTCGCCCCAACTCTCGGCTTGGGTCTAGCTGGGGTCCTGGGCGACATCCATGCGACCGAAGTACTGCCTGGCTGTGAAGGTGATGTCAACCGCTGCGGCCACTGGCGCAAAGCCACTCGCCATCCTGTTGAGCACTCCAATCGTGTCATGCCGATCGCTCAGGCCGCCGGTCAGTTTGGCTATCGCATCACCGACCAACTTCTGCTGGGATTGGACTTCGGGTTGCTCAATGTGCCCTTCGCCGGCCTGACGGCCGAGTATGCGCTCTAGTACTGTTTCCAATCGGGTTCACTGTTGAATCGGGCTGGCCTCGGAGTATGCGCTCTAGTACTGTTTCCAATCGGGTTCACTGTTGCGTAGGAAGGTCTGCAACAACTGGCCCAATTCTTCATGTTCCAACAGGCCGTCGGCAGCGAGATCGTTCTTCTCCCTCGGATCGGTCTTCAGGTCGTAGAACTCGTCGCGCTGATTAGTGAGATCGCGCAGAAGCTTATAGCGGCCTTTCAAGACCCCTTTGACCCTATAGGTGGGACGCTTTTCACGGTCAGCGAGCATGGAGAAGACGGGACGATCCTGGGGGTCCGGGTCGAAAGCAGTACGCAACAGACTGACACCCTGCAAAGCGTCCCGGGGATGGGTGATGCCGGTGAGGTCGAGCAACGTTGGGAAGAGGTCCACCAACCCGACCCGAGTCTCTATCTGCCGAGGTTCCATGCCGGGTACTTTCAAGATGAGTGGAACGTGGATGGATTCCTGGTAGAGCTGGTGGCCATGGAAACCCTTGCCATGTTCTTTGAACTCCTCTCCGTGGTCAGCAACAACGACAATGATGGTATTATCGAACCATGGTTCCTGTTCGATGTACCCTAGTAGGAAACCGAGCCAGAGGTCGGTCCAGAAGATGTCACTGTCATAGCGGTCGACTTTCTTCCTGCCAAAGGACTTGCCAGGCGGGTCGTGGGTGACATAGGGCTCGTGCGGATCTTCCATGTGAAGGAAGAGGAAGAAGGGCTTTTCGCCCTCATACCCATTGAAGAACTTGATGGCGCGCTTCACCGAGAGGCGGCTGGAGTCGCGCACCCACTTCTTCCACTCCCCATGTGGATAGAGTCCCTCCAGCCGGTCAAAGTGGCTCCCCAGTCCACCGATATTGCGCTTAATCCAGGCGCTAACTATGGCCGTTGCCGTGTAGCCATTGCGTCGTAGAACATCGGTAATCAAGACGTTCTTCTTCTTCAAGTTATAGTGGGTTCTCCGCTTCGGCTTGCCCCAATGCATGTACTCGGGATAGACCCCGCTCAACATTGAGGGCACTGAGATGCCGGTGGACGGATATTGCGACACTGCGTTCGTAAAGACCAGACTCTGGCTGGCCAGACGGTCAAGATTAGGGGAGGTCCGACGGGAATAACCCATAAAATGGAGGTGATCGGCGCGCAATGCATCGATCATGATAAAGAGCACGTTGTAGTGGCCCTCAAGCTCATAGGGATAGGGTCGAGAATCGCCGAGGACGAGTCCGTCAACAATCTCGGCATCGACGCCATCACAGTCCTCGTCAATACCATTTCCCGGGATGTCATGAGCTTGGGCGTGGATGGCTTCATCACCTTCATCACAGTCGAATCCGTCAAAGAGTGCCGTAGCCCCATCCCCGTCGAGATCCACCAACTGGCGACATCGGTCGAAGACGAGGCTGCTGAAAGGCGCGTCCTGAAGCCCTTTTGACGAGAATGTCCAGCCAACGGCGACGGTCACTCCCAGCGCTACCACAAGGAGAGGCACCAGGCCACTCACGGTGTACCTTACGAGGCGGGGCAAACCACGCAACATGAGAGCCAGCAGGGGACCCAGGGTGACAATCAGCAGCGGGAGTAGAAGCTTCACCGCAGGCGCCAACAAGTCAGCATCCTTGAGGACTACGGCAAAAGGCACCAGCAGCCAGGGTGTTGGAAAAGCAAAACTCCAGAAGAGCACCGGTCCCGGCCGAAATGAGAGTAAACCAAACCTCTCGAGGAGGGCAAAAGAGGAACCGGCGATAGCAACGGCCACGGCGAGCGAAAGGGCCATACCAAGAATGGCTGCGGAACTCGTGAACCGCACAAGGAGAGAGGTATC
The DNA here is from genome assembly GCA_964522395.1 of uncultured Myxococcales bacterium. GTDB lineage: Bacteria > Myxococcota_A > UBA9042 > CAIXZC01 > CAIXZC01 > CALGBT01. Next base: position 5,597 of record CAZFVN010000069.1, on the reverse strand, counting down.
CGTTATGGTCGTAGCAGACCGGGCGAGTATGAAGAAGATTGGATATGGCACAAAGGCGAGGAAGAAGAGCAGGAGAAAGAGGAACCAGAGCCACTGAGCGGACCAGCGAGATGCGTGTGGCGCCAGTCTCGGCAGCACATGGCGAGAGAAGACCCTTGCCGGGCCGGCAAAAAGTAGCCCCAGAACCAACGCCACGCCGCCGGAGAAAGAGAGCAAACTAAACAATCCGAGCCATCCAGACGAGCCGCCGTAGGCCAGGAATTCCACCCCCCCGGCCAGTAATCCAGCGACGCCAAATGCGGCCAGGAGCCGCAGCAGAAATGCGCCCCAATGTTCACGGGATGTGGCGTCCTTTCCCATCCTTTCCGATTCTACCTGCGCCCGTTAGATTCCAGTTCACACATCGTTGCGAGAGGAATGTAACACACGTTGTGAAAGGTCGCCAGAGTAGAGGGTCGGCTCAGATGGTCTCGATATAACGCCGGAAGATTCCGGGATTGTCACCTTCGTTGACTGTAACAATCTTCAAGCTGCTGCCCCAGACTTCACCCTTCGGCCCGCGCAGGGTCTTTTGCACTTCGCCAACGATAATCAATGAGTAGAGTGCCTTGGCCATTTTGACGGGGAAGCGGACGAGCACCCGGGAACCGGGGGAAGGTAGCTTCTCGCCGGCCTGTACAAAAATACCCTTCATACTGACGGAGGCCGTCCGGCCGTTGACATTGCGGCCGTCATAAGCAAGCACGACTGGCACCTCCAAGGATCTACCAAGACGCCGGAGGCGCATCCACTCCTCCAATCGCTTTGCAACTACTGTCGGGTCTTCCACGACTTCTTCGGGAGAAATTGCCTCATCCTCGTCGTGGAGAATCGCCCGTTTCTTCTTGGGGGCGGCCGTCTGAACCACGCGGACGTCGGACATCCCCAACTTCTCCATGGTTCTCTCGCTGACTTTAATGCCAAACATGGAGACAATCTTGTCGCCTGATTGGGTTCTTCGCTTCTCGAGAGTGAGAAGTCCCGAGCGAAAGTCATAGCCGATGGTCTGATGGTGGTCCTCCTTGGAGGAGAACCGGTGCATTTCCGCAAGTTCGATTTCCAGCCCCAGGAAATCCTTGAGAAAATCATGGAGGTCGTCCAGGCCATCTTCTGAAACGGCTTTGACCCACTTTATGCCCGCTCCCATGACTGGCTTCAAGGCAAAATGGACCACTTCGCCAACGAGTGCCGGGCTGCGCCCGGACTGACCAGGACGGAGCAATTCCATAACAATGGGAGAACCTGGGCGGACTACCCGGTCGAGGGCCACAAAAGCGCCATTAGCGCAGATGTTCACGACCGCGGCCTGGAATCGTTTCCCGCTGAGATAGCAACGGAACCGACTTTCGGATTGCGCTCGGTCGCTCTGTCTGCGCTCATCTCCGATCCAATCAAGCATGACACACCTCTATTACGATTCGAACGGGAAAACAGCGGGGATTCGGGCCAGTGATTCCTCTAAGAAAGTATACGCGTGTGCGGTTTGATAGGCAAGAGGAAAGGGCTCCAAGCGAGACTACGGCTGGCAGAGAGTCCTGACCTTGAAATCATCAATGTAGAGGCCTTCGCCTTCATTGTTGTTCGCGTCACCCGAGTCGAAGCAGAATTTGAACACGGCTCGATATGGTGAAATGGGAATCCAGTCGTAGTCCGAGACGTCGAGAATGAAGCTCTTGTAAACCCACTGTCCCTTTGTCAGTGTCTCGCAACCGAGTAAGTCGCAGGGCTCCCCAATAGGCTCTTCCGAACATTCGGGGTCAGAGACCTGACTGCACGGCTTGTGCAGGAGGGTCTTCTCGATTCCCACCGGGTCGTCTACCACAACCTGGTCCATGAGGAGTTCGTAGGAATCGGCCCAGAAGTAGTCTTCCTCGACGTCAAGCCAGAACCAGTAGCTCACCTCGACTTCTGAGTAATAGAACCCTACATCGGAATCCGGGTCAGTAAGGTCGACTATGGGACTGGTGACACATCCCGAGCTATTTTCGGGGAAGTTGTCATAGTTGCCGGTGGTCGGGTTACCAAAGTAGAGCGCACAGCTTCCGCTCTTCTTCTGGCCAGTGTGATGCTGCCACCTTGGCTGCCCCGCGGGTGGATTCGGGGTCCATCCGTCCAGGCTGCATGCCTCAAAGTCATAGCCGGCAAGCTCATTCTGGATGCAGCAATCTGGCTGCAGGGGGTTGGAAGTAGCACCGCAGGAACCCTGATTACAGGTTTCAATGGTACAGTTGGGCTCGGCCATATTTGTCTCGGGACAATCGTAGGGCGAGTAGCAATTGCTGTCGCAGATCACATCGACACTGAAATCATCAATGAGAGCGCCCAGGAAAGCGTTGTTCGCCTTATCCTCGGACCAGAACTTGAATTCAAAGCGCAGGGCCTTGCCCTTGAGATTCGCCATCTCATCGGCACCTAGGCCGAGGCCAACCTCCACGGTCTTCCATACCGCAGCCTGTTCTACCTGGTCCCAGGTGCAACCCTTGATGTCCCAGGCCATGGAGTCCCAGATCTTCACTGGTCCGCTCCAGACCTCGTTGTCGACATCGTCCCCAGCCACCACAGAAAGCGTCAGGATATCGAAAATCTGGGGCTTGGCGAAGGTTGCCCAACTCGCGCAATGCTCGGTATCGAGCTTCAGTTTAAAGGAGACCTTGGGGGTCCCGTAGGGCGGCATCTGGAACGCCGGGGAGCGAATCGTCCCGAAGGACTTGCTATCTCCGCTGTCGTAGGTCTGGGTTTCGGGGTTACCGAAGTAGAGCGCCGCGCTGCCGCTGAACTGGTCAAAGTCCACCAAATGCCAGGAGACCGGTGCCTGGTTGCAGTCAGCGGGACAGGTTTCCGACTCTTCCGATTCCTGGCAATCGCCGTCGCCGCAATCGTCACCAATTGCGGGGACGGTCCAGGTATTGTTGGCCGGATAGTTGTCCTGAAGCGGATTGAAGTTGGCAGGGTCTTCGAAATTGTCATTCATGATAAAGGCCTGAGGAGAGCAGCACTGCGGATCGTTGGTGAAGACGTGCAGACACTGCTGCTCCTGAACTAAGCAGGAATCGGTGGTGCAAGCATTGCTATCGTTGCAGGCCGGGTCTTCTGGAGTAATGCAACACTCCGGGACGGGGGTGCCATAATCGCAGACGCCGCCGAGGCATTGAGGCAGGTCGCAAACACCGCCGGAGTCACATTCGTCAGCCGCGGAACAAACTTCGTCGCAGACACTTTCGACGACGATTTCATCGATAATCGGACCAGCAAAATCGTTCTTGGGCGGAGTCGCATCGCCGGTGTCGAATTCAAAGATCAGTGTCATATTCTTGCCCGCCGATCCCGACAGGTCTGCCCACATTGGCAGGGTCTCACCATTGGTGGTGCCAAAGATGTCGTGGGATTCCCAAACCGGCTCCTTCTTCTCCTCGCCGTCATTGACTGCGTAGACTCTGAGGACGTCAATTCCGGACCCGGCCACGTTATAATCCGCCGGGTCGATGCCATCCCACTCAGTGGAGAGATTGAGCATGAAGGTCAGCTTCACGAAGGCGTTGTCAGGCGCGTTGGTGAGATCTACCGTGGTGGAAAGGGAACCTTTGCATTGACTGAAGCCACAGTCGTAGGAATCCCCTGCCGCATTGCTGAACTGGGCGGCAAATTCATCGGCATCCTCGACGTCGGGGCTCTCATTGTAGCCGGCACCTTCATTCAAGTGCCAGACGATACCCCCGGAGACTGGCATTTCCTCCACTTCGTAGCCGGAGAGGTCCCCGGATTCGAAACCGTTGTCGAAGTTCGCGGCCGGGAGATCATTGGCGTTACAGCAGGCGGGGTTGGGCAGCCACTGGCAAAGGGCGATCACTTCAGGGTCAATAGACCCGCCGGAACAGGTCGGCGGGAAACAAGCGATGTCGTCGGGGTGCGGCCCTTTGCCCTGACAAAATGATGGCTCCATGCACTCGGTACAGTATTCGTCCTCCTGGAAGTTATCACATACCCCAATGCCGCCCTGATCGGCGAACAAGATGCAGTTGTCATCGGTGCAAAGGAAATCATCGTCGCATTCTGAGTTGGCCGTACAGATATCTTTGCCGCAGTAACTGCGCACGGTGAAATCGTCGATGTAGATGCCCTGATAGTCGTTGGCAGTTCCGTCGAGAGTATCGAAGTCAAGGCGCAACGAGATGGACTTACCTGCATGGCTGCTCAAGTCGATGGAAACAAGCATGCACTCGCCATCGGTGCCGTTGTTTGGCAGGACGTGGGAAGTCCAATCGGGCTCGACCGCGGAGCCACCCACCAGGTCAACGAAGACCTTGAGGCGGTCAATGGTACCAAGAAAGACGTCATCATCCGTATCCGGGACCTTGTCCTCGCCTGGGTCGTAAAGGTCGTCGGTATTCTCGGCATCCATCCAAAGTCGGAAGGTGGCAACATAGAGCGCGTCGTTGGGCAAATTGATCTCGGGCACGGTCAACTCGACCCAGACCCGCTCGGGGGTGGGGTCGGGAACGCAGCTACCGTCCACTTCGAGCTCCGGCACGTCGCAGGACTGCGAGGGTTCCGGGCATTTCTCTTTCTCGTTTGCCTCGGTACAGGCAATGGCTGACACGGGGGTACACTTGCCGTTGACGTCGTCGGTCTGTCCGTTGAAGTAGAGTCCACAATCGGGGTCTCCCAGGTAGAGTGCATTGGAGCCGCAGGGACCCTCCTTAACACTCCATTTCACCAGCTTGGTGGTGTGAGTATTCTGGGTCATAAGGTCGGGAGAGGGCATGCCACCGACATCGATATTGTCGAAGTTGAATTTGTGCAGCACGATATTCTTGCAGCACTCCTCAGGGAGAGGATCACACTGATCGCTCTCGCACTGGTTGTTGACGCATTTCTCGTTGCAAGTGCAGATACTCGTGTCTGCTTCCTGGCACTGCTGGTCGGTTGTGCAACACTCATCGATTCCGAGTTCCTTCTTGACGCACTGCTTGTCATTCTCTTCGTCATCGTCCTCTTCACAGGAAGCGACGGGTGCGCAGGCAAGCAACTCGCAGTCATCCAGGTCGTCGAACGCGCCGGCACAATCTGCAACTGTCTCGCACGATAACAAGCATTGGTCCTCAACGACCTCCTCGTCCTTGGATATTTCGTCAAGTTCGCTAATCTCATCTGGTGGGTCCACGGGGGTATCTTTATCTTCCGCGGTATCTTTTGTCTCCTCGGGACCGACGGTATCCAGCAGGTCCTCAGTGACGTCAACATCCACGTCTCCGTCCTGACTGTCTCCGTCTGGCACATCGGGAGTGTCTTTCTTGGGAATTGGATCCGTGCCGCAACTGGCAAGGATGATTGTGGCGAATACGACTGACAAGCAAACAACAAACAACTTCGTGGTCCTCATGGACACCCTCCCTGAGAGCTTTCCGCCACCCCCGGTTTGCGAGAGTGCGGCAAGTAGCAACATAACATTGAAACGATACCAGCAACCCGCGCGAGCGTCAATTCAAAAGCGGGCGCAGCACGCGGAGGCAATAGCGCTGTCAGCATCCTGGCACAGCTGTAGGAGCAGATGACCTGGC
>CAZFVN010000068.1:0-29732 GCA_964522395.1 uncultured Myxococcales bacterium | reverse complement strand
CGCTCAGAACGACACACTCAGCGCAGAACGGGGGGTACAAAGTCAATCAGATCGTAGTGCCTGAGCGAGGACCGTAACCTTGATGAAGGCTTTAGCCTTGAGCTTGCCCAGAGACTTCCCCTTGCAAATGGCCATCGGCTCTTCTCCAACTATATCGAAGGAGTAAGCGAACTTCATTCCATTCTCCAGACGACCGGCCAGCTCAGACATCATTTCATCAGTGACGGCAACTTCGAAAGTGCCAGTTTGGGCTGCCACAAGAGCCTCGGTATTGGCGATCCATGCCAGGGCATCCATCCCGGCTCCATGGTCCCCGACGAAAAGTGCCACCTGCGGCAGACCATTTGAAAGGGTGTTTTCGACAACTATGTAGTTTAGGACGTCGATGTCAACGGCCTCTATGCGGTCCTGATACTCTTCGACCTGCTCGCCCTGGTCGGATTCCCTCAGATCAATGTCCTCAATTGGTATTTCGAAGATCTTTTGAAGAGTCTCGGTGCTCACGTTTTGGCACGCCCCATCATCGATCTCCGTCCACAGGGGAACCTGATTGTTGGCGACGGCCGCGGCGAACTGCGCATCAAGATCGACCTCGAACTCCTGGGTCTCGTAGTCGACAGTGAAGCTTACCCTACCAAGCTCCTGGCAGCCGCCGAGGAGCAGCAGCGCCTGACATGCAACGACAAGTAGCAACATGGCTCGGACAGTTCTCTTTTTCACAACTTCCCTCCAGGTCTGACACCAAGATAGAGGCCGGACATCGGGCTCTCCATTCAGGTTTGGCGGATCACTCGGTGGTCTTAGCCTATGCAATTAACAGCGAATTGCCAACGGAAAAGCAGTCCTCCCGTAGAAGTGGAATACCTTGACACCGCAGAGCCCCCCGTGATGTATTCGGAGGGTCTAGTACCACCAGGCATCTAGAGAGGAAGATGAGACGACTGCTGGAAAGGGCACTCCATGTCCGACCGGAGGAGACCTCCCGTGTATTGGCGATGTTCCTGCTCTATGTAGGACTCATCTCTGCCAGTTTCGTGGTCGGTCGCACCGCCGCCAGTTCACTCTTCCTGCATAGACTCGACAAGTCGTTGCTGCCATACACCTATGCCGCGGTTGCGGTGGCAGTTAGCATCGCATCAGCGTTCTATGCTCGCCTTTCTCACCGCATCGGCCGAGGGATGCTCTTCTCGGCCACGATTGGGACCTACATCGGTGGCCTCTTGCTGCTACGCCACTCACTCTTCTACTGGCCACACTCCATCTTCGTCGTAGGTTCCATTTACGTCTTCATTGATGTGCTGGCGATTCTCTGCATCACGCAGTTCTGGTCCCTCGCCTGCGACGTCTTTTCAACTCGAGAAGCCAAGCGCGTCTTCAGCGTGATTGGCGGCGGCAGCGCGGTGGCGATGTTACTCTTCGGCGGATTGCTTCGGGGCATAGTGAGACCGCTGGGAACTGCCAATCTACTCTATCTGATGGTCGGGGAACTGGCACTCTGTGCCCTTCTTCTGTTATGGATCCGAAGGGCCGCACGCAGGCAGCTTAGGGAGGCCGCCCTGGAGAGCGCATCGTCACGTTCAGCGCCACCTGCCGGCTCCTCAGGGGACGGGCTTTGGGGCGACTTCGGTCGACTGAGAAAGACTCGTCATCTGGCCTCAATCGCGCTCATTACCGGAGTCATGGCCGTTGCCATCACGCTCATCGACTACCAATGGAAGATGTCTGCTCGAGCCGCCTATCTCGGGGACGAGGACGGTCTGGCCGGGTTCTTCAGTCTATACAATCTGTTCGTCGGTTTGCTCGCCTTTTTTGTTCAGTTCTTCCTTACCGGTCGCATCCTTGAAAAGTTGGGGATCCTCCCCGCTCTGATGATGCTGCCGGGGGCGCTCATGGCAGCCTCCGCAGCGATTCTTGCCGGTTCAGCACGCACCGTTGCCCTGTGGGCTTCAACGGCCGCGGCAGGGGCCAATTCGTTGCTACGTTTCACCGTCCAGAACACAACGGTCCAGCTCTTCTTCAGACCCGTTTCCCCTGACTTCCGCCCCCGAGCAGAAGCGCTTATCGAAGGGATGATCAAGCCCATTATCACCGGTCTGACTGGCCTCGCCATAGCAGCGTCAGTGGCCTACGTGGACATCCGCGACCTCTCCTATCCGGCGCTGGTTTTACTAACTGTCTGGCTCCTCCTCAACGTCCGTGCTCGCCGACACTACGTAGCCGCCCTGGGGGACCGGATTCGCAGCCGACGTTTGGACCTGGAAGGGTCAAATCTGAAGGCGGATGAGGCTACGGTTCGGGTCATTCGGGACTCCCTCCTGGGCCCGGACGAGAAGGAGGCCCGTAGCGCCCTGGAGTTGCTCCGCTCCATCCCAGAGCGAGATTGGGGAGATGACGTTGCCCAACTATTAGAGAGCAAGTCGGCGGCGCTGCGCCAGGAGGCGCTGAAGTATCTTCAGGACCACGGGGACGAAACTCATGTCGAGCCAGTAGAGGGGTGCCTGTCGGACCCTGAAACCGCGGTTCGAGCCGCCGCGGTTGACACTTTGAGTCACCTCGCCGGTGCCAACAGTCATGCCGCACTGTTACGTCTGACCAATGATGCCGAGGCAACTGTTTCCGCAAACGCGGCGGCAGCCGTCCTTCGATATTGCCCCCAGGCGGAAACCGATTTCGCACGCAGTCATTTGGCTACTCTGGCGCGACACCAAAACCCCGCCTCCCGGGTTGCAGCGGCTCGCGCTCTGGGGAGAGCTGGCCACGCCGGACATGTACAGGAATTGGTACGTTTGCTCAAAGACCCTGCCCCCGAAGTACGGGTGGCCGCAGGCCGAGCAGCGGGGGAGACGGGAGCGGCCGAAATGTTGCCACATCTCGTCGACCTCCTCACCGATCCCCGGACCACACGCACTGCGACCGATGCTCTTGTTTCCATGAAGGAGAGTTCGCTAGGACTACTGGCCAAGACGCTCTCTGACGTCGCAGTCTCACCCTTGCTCCGATCCCGTATTCCCCGCGTCCTTTCCGATATCGGTGACTCCGTTTGCATGCAGGTTCTGCTCGACCGCATGGCAGTCAGCGAGCCCTCAGTACGAGCAGAAATATCGGCTGCCGCCGGCCGCCGACTGAGGCGGTCGGGACACGCTTTCGAAGATACGGAGCTGGTTCAGCAATTGTGTGCCCACGAAGTGGAGGATCTTTTCAACTGGGCAAGGCTCCAATCTGAGTGCGACGCACCAGTAGATTCGCTATTGTTCGATGCCCTGGAGCAGAAGAAGAAGCATTGTCGCACCAGTCTAGTAGAGTTGCTTTCCATCGCCCACCCTGGCCCCGAATTCGCCTCGGTGGTTCAGGGATTTGAGAGCCACCACGCAGCCAGCCACTCCGATGCCATCGAGCTACTCGACAATACCCTGCGAGGGAGCGAGAGGCAGGACATCCTGGCCCTCTTCGACGCCCCGGATGTCACCAGCCAGGCCGCCTACGCAAAGCGACGTTGGCCTGCCCCAGAGAGAAGGAGTGAGGAGCACCTGCGAGCCTTCATGCAAGACTCCGACCGATGGGTGGCGGCGTGCACCGCACACCTTGCTGGCAGTCAGGGTGCACAAGCTCTGAGTGCTGAGGTACGCTCTCTTCTCAACGAGCGAAATCCCTTCATTGTGCAATCGGCACTCGGGGCGTTACGGGGCCTGCTTCCGCCCACGAAATTCCTGACCCTCGTCCATGGCTTCACCACGGACTCGCGCCAATTGGTGGCCAGCTACGCCGCCGCCCACGCCAGGAGAGAGAAAATGCTCACAATTGTTGAAAAGGTCTTGTTCCTGAAGAGTGTCGACATCTTCTGCAACATCCCAGGTCCCGTCCTCAGCCGAGTAGCAGAGATCGCGCGGGAGGAGCTCTTTGACCAAGGGTCCACCGTAATCAGAGAAGGAGAAATGGGGTCCGGCCTCTACGTCGTCGTTGGCGGGGAGGCGAAGCTTACGGTTGACGGTGTGGAGGTGGCGAGATTGGGTGAAAGCGAGTTCTTCGGTGAGATGTCTCTCTTTGACGCCGAGCCCACAAGCGCCACTGTCGTCGCGGCCACGGACCTCGACGTATTGAAGGTCGAACCTCTCGATTTCTCCGACTTGATGGCCGAGCGAGTGGAGATCTCCCACGGTCTCATCAGCGTTCTCATCAAGCGACTCAGAACGGCAGGTCAGAAGACCAGCGAACGGGCCCGTAGGTGACAATTCATACCGTTGCGCCACCGCTGGTCAGGTGCTAGAATCGTCCCACGAGAATCAAAACTATCGACCTTGCAATCAATAGGGGGAAACATATGGCGGCCGATTTGCGAAGTTGGTTTCTTGGAGTGCTTCTGCTCTGTCTAGTTGCCGCTCCCCTCAAAGTCCAGGCGGAAGACCAGCCGATACCACCCGAACAGCCGTCGGCACCGACAGCACCGGAGGCACCGGCAGCACCGGAGGCACCCGAAGCACCGGCAGCACCGGAAGCACCGGAGGCACCCGAAGCACCGGCAGCACCGGAAGCACCCGAAGCCCCCGCACCCATTGGTGTGGTACCCGACCCAGCACCAGGTTCCCCTGCTCCGGCCCCCCGGAGAAGTTCGATCTCGCTCTCTCCCGATCCAGACACGGCTCCGAGCAAGGAAGTGGGTACCTTGACGGTGGAAGAAGGCTCCGAGGGGGAGAGTAGCGGGCCCGCGCCAAAGCCAAAAGACGAAGTTAGCTGCCTTGACCCGGAGAAGTGCAAGAAGTACCGGGAATTCGTGAAGGGCGAACTCTTGACAGTCGGCGCCACCGACCTGCTCGGCAACCGCAACCGCGCTGGTGTCAAGCTCGGCTACCGCGCCATCGGCCATACCCATTTTGGTACTGTCGAACCGGGCACTGACTTGCGCTTTAGTGACTTCCATTTGGGATTGGCTGTGCCTCTGAATATTGAAGTTTGGGACGGCACGGGAGGACTCGTCGCCATCGACGCGTCGGGCGGCGGTGCGGACGTCGGCGTGAATGGTTTTGACAATGCCGGAACGATTCGCCCCGAAGATTGGGACCACTGGCGTGATTACCTTCGAGTTCTCAAGCACGTAGGCTGGGGGCGCAAGGAAGACTTCTTCTACGTCAACGTCTCCCAGGATGGTGCGGCCTCCATTGGTCACGGCCTGATCATGAAGCGCTACATGCCGCAAGTAGATATCGATACTACCCGCGTCGGCATGCAACTTGATGCCTATCTGGATTGGTTGGGAGGCTTTGAGTTTTACACCAACGATGTGACCAATTGGTCGATGCTCGGTACCCTCGCCTTCGTCAAGCCCCTGGGACCGTTCATTGACTCAGTGATGGCTCGCAGTTTCTCCATCGGCTTCTCACTGGTTACCGACCGTAGTGCGCCCTCTATTCTGGCCAGGTCCAACGGGAAGATCGCTTTGGACCCTGACCTCGACAACACCGCCCCGCTGGCACAGTCCACGACCTCTGCCAGTATCTGGGGGATTGATGCCGAGCTGAAAGTGGTCAAGACGGACAATGTGGACGTCAAAGTCTACCTCGACTACTCCAACATGGTCGATGCCGGCTACGGAATGGCTGCGGGGACCTTGGGCCGGTTCAACGTAGGCACCGACCTGGTGCACGCATTTCGAGCCCGCCTGGAGAGTCGCTTCTTCACCGGAAACTACGAGCCCTCCTACTTTGACAGCTTCTACGAAATCGACAAATGGCAATTCCTGAGCGGTGCCAACCGGTACGGCACCGGAGCTGACCCCAGCGCAAACATCCGTACTAAGTACGATGTCATTACCAACCGCCTGGATGACGGACAGTTTGGCTATTTTGTGGAAGCTGCCTACTCAATTCTGGGTTACCTTTCCCTCGGCGCGGCACTGGAAGGTCAGTCCCCCGATTCTTCTTACAATCTGCTGGTTCACCTCGACGCACCGGTACTCGATATCTTGCGCTTGAAGGCGACCTATCAAAAACGCCACTTCGAAGACTTCGGCCAGGCCTTCACCTTCCTGGAGGACAATGAATGGCTTTCGGCCATGGTCCGCCTCCAGGTTCTGAAGATTCTCTTTCTCAATGCTGAGGCTGGTCACTTGTGGCGCCTCAACCGCAACGAATACACCGCCGGCTCGAAGAAGGGCCAGGCCGGTCCCGATCATGGTCTCTACGAAGCAGGGTGGGACTTTCGCTTCTGGCTCGATGCAGCATGGGAGTGGTAGAAATCCCCCCTTGTAAGTTCGCTTACCGGGAATAGATTGGTGACCAGTCGCTTTTCTCGATTGGAGGTAGGACCATGACCCTCGAATCTCTTGTCTCGATGGCCGCCGAAAAACAGGCATCGGACATCCATCTGGAAGTACTACTGAAACCAACCATGCGTATTCATGGCAAGTTGGTGGCAGGAGGAGAAGGCGTAAGTCGCGAGTCAATGATGCACATGGTGAAACAGGTGGTGGGTGACCGCTGGGATGATTACCTGGCGCGTCGGTCCTTTGATCGGGCCATGACCATCGCCGGAGTCCGCTGTCGCGTCAACGCCCTCCACTCCATGCGGGGCCCCGGGCTGGCCATTCGCTTACTGCCATCGGTGGTGCCCACAGTTGACGGTCTTAATCTCCATCCTGATTTGCGCAATCTCACGAAGAGGAAACAGGGACTGGTCCTGGTAAGTGGGGCTACGGGGTCGGGCAAATCGTCCACCTTGGCAGCCCTACTCCACGAGATAAATGCGCACGAGGCGCGCCACATCCTGACCATCGAAGAGCCCATCGAGTACCGTCTCAAACCGCTCAGTTCTTTTGTCCGACAACGTGAAGTGGGCTCAGATACAGTCTCGTTTGAGCAAGCTCTGATGGATGCCATGCGAGAAGATCCCGACGTCATCATGGTCGGAGAAATGCGAGACCCGGAATGCATGCGACTAACGCTCAATGCGGCTGAAACGGGCCACCTTGTGCTTGCCACTTTGCACTCTGCCACCGTAGCAGAGGCCCTTCAACGAATTGTCCTGGCCTTCCCTTCAGAGATACAAAGCGGCATCGCCGCGCAATTGGCCGATGCACTGGTGGCAGTGGTTTGCCAGCGGTTGCGGTATCTGCCCGATGCCGGACTGCGGGTACCCGAATGCGAAATCCTCATGGCCAGCACGGCAGCCCGATCAGTGATTCGTCAAAGTGAGTTTTCGAAACTGACCTCGGTACTGGAAACCGGTGCCGGCGATGGGAGCACAACCTTCGCCCGCTATCGTCGGTGGGTTGACGGGCGAACCAACTGGATCCGCCCCATGGTTCCCGCAGATGGAACCGGCGATTCGGAAGAGTTGGCCCCGGAACATCGACGAGTGCGTACTCCGGCGGTTCCGGCCGCGGGACCGGCGCAGACTCCCGTGACCCGCTCGACACCGCGTCAGGCGCAACCTGTTCGACGCGCGCCGACAGAATCTGGAAGCGCCACGCCACCAGCCCCCGGTGCCGCAGTTTTCGAAATCGATCCCGATTCCGACGACCTCAATTCGGTCATGGCCGAACTGGTGGAGAAGGAAGATTAGGGGGACCCACCAATATCCTCGAATTGCCCCATCGATAAGTCAGCATGCATTCACCACGGCCGATGCTGGGGCGAATCCTGGCTGATCTCACCCTGGCCGATTGCGCCAGGGTGGCGCAGGCAGTGCCCTCCGGAGAGATTGAGAGACCCCGGCCCATCCTCCCTTGAATTCACCCTCTCACACTTGGTGGTCGCCTGAGGCTCCCATGGTAGACATTAGGGCGCCAAAGGGCTATCTTGGACTGGCTCCAAGGTCATTTTGCAAATGGGAGGACTCCATGGCTAGCGCACACCGCCTCGCTCTGCTACTCTTTGCCCTCAGCCTCCCCGTAACGACCACTGCTCAAGAGAGAGTTCCCGAATTCTGCCACAAGGCATGCGCCAAAATTGTTCGACTTGCAATTCCTGCCGAAGCTCTGGCGGACCTTCAGAGCAGCGACCCAGATGGATATCAGAACTCGCTAAAGGAGTGCCGTGACGGCTGCCTTGAGCTACCCCTGGAGTTTCAGAAATGCGCGGCCGATGCCACCTCCCTTGAAGGGTTGAAGAACTGTGACGAATTGGGGAGGAAGCTCACTGCAAAGAAGAGTGCTGCTAAGCCTGTGAAGAACCCCAGGGATTCATTAGGAGCGGTCGTTCCAGCCCGCCTTGGACCAGGTGATATTCCCAACTGCGAGACGGTCTGCAAACACATCATGGGACTCGCGCTGGCGGTGGTACCCGAAGATGAAAGAGAGGCTGTCCGGGAAGCAGGATATGAGGTCATTAAAGAGTGTGTACCAGAATGCAAGAAGGACCTCGACGACGAGGCAAAGGCCTGCTTCGTGAGGGCCACCAACATGTCCGACGGGGATGCGTGCGACAAGGCACTAACCGAGCGCAGAAAGAAGCTGGAGAAGAGGGAAGAGCGACCAAAGAAGGTGCGGCCCTAGCCTCCAACCCGCATGAAAAGTCAACTGGCATCCACGAACACTATGCCGTACAATGAATAGTAAGGAGGAGACCACTACATGGGAGAATTTGCGCGCAATCTGGCCTTGGCCATTTGGCTCGTCTTGCTGGTCCAGTGCGGGAGCACAGAAAGTTCTCCTGACGTTGTAGTCGACTCCAAACCTGCCGTCGACGTGCCCTTCTTGGCAGACACAAAGTCTGACCAGCCGAGGTCAGGCGATACTCTTCCTGACGGGAAAGCCCCTGACTTCTCCTCAGACGACAAGGGAGATTCCATCGATCTTCAGACGGTTGATATTCCAGGCTGTCAGCAAGATAGCCAATGTCAGTCTCCCAAACCCTATTGCCACAAACCATCGCAGCAGTGTGTCGAGTGCTTACAGTCGCCACAGTGCAAAGACAGTGAGGCCCCCCTCTGCCGACAGGAAGATTTCGCCTGTGTGCAATGCGTGGACGAGACGCATTGTCCCGACCCGACTGAACAGTGCGTGGAAGGCGTTTGCCTGAACGTGAGTTGCGAACCGGAGACATCGGTCTGCGTGGGAAACTCGGTTCACATGTGTTCCCCCGACGGCACCGATCCCGACTGGCACGTTATCGACTGCGGAGAAAAGACCTGCCTGGACGGCAACTGCGTTTGGTGCATCCCCGACTCCATCTTCTGTAAGGAATTCAAAGTCGTCCAGTGCCTGCCTGACGGCTCCGATTGGGAGACCATAGAGGTCTGTGAAACAGATGTTGGTTGCGGCGGCGGTGAGTGTTGCGACTGCTATCCGGGACAGCGGCGATGTGCGGGGGGATGGACTGAGGAGTGCCAAATCGATTGTAGTAGCTGGGAACTGACAGAAGACTGCAATGACCAGCTTCTGACCTGCGTTGGCGGCATCTGCATCGACCCGTGCACCAACGACGTGAAGAGTAACACCAACGCAGGGTGCGTCTTCTACGCAGTAGACCTGGACAACGCCTACGAGCCACCCTACGACGCGCAAAACGCACAGTACGCGGTGATCGCCTCCAATCCTTCCACAACCCAGAGCGTCAGCGTCTCCATTGAAAGCCCGGCCGGTGTTGAAGAAACCGCTACGGTCGCCCCTCAGACTCTCCACAAGTTCGAGTTACCCAACACGTGGGGACTCAATGGAACCCAGCATAACAACCACTTCTTCAAGGTGATCGCTTCGGCACCCATTATCGCCTACCAATTCAATCCCCTCTCCAACGTAACTGAGGTCTTTTCAAATGATGCCTCTGTGTTATTGCCGGCGCCGACCCTGGGGGATGAATACTACGTCGTCAGCTACGGCCAACTCAGTTCGCAATTCCGCGGCTACTTCACGGTAGTAGCCGCGGCCAACGAAGCTGTGGATGTGACCTTCACAGTTACCACCACGACTCTGGCGGGGGGTGGCATTCCGGCCTTGGTCGCCGGCGGCAGCCACACCTTGACCATGGAACCGGGTGAGCTGATTAACGTTGAGTCGGACCTGGCCGACGGGGACCTCTCTGGAACCCATATTGTGGCAACGGGCAAAATCGCAGTATTCGGTGGACACGAGGCGGCCAACATGCGGGGAGCTTGTTGCGCAGACCATCTGGAACAACAACTCACGCCAGTGTCGGCCTGGGGAACGCAGTATCTCGTGTCAAAGACGTGGCCACGCATGTATGAGAGCGACTATGTCCGCGTCCTCGCTTCCCAGGATGAAACTCAGGTTACCCTGATTCCAGAGGTCGATACGGTCCCGGTGTTGGCTGCAGGAGAGTATCACACGTTCAAGACTACTGAGCACATATACGTAAGTGCTGACCACCCGATTATGGTCACCCAATACCTGGCCTCCAGCCAGGAGGTTCTCTTTGGATCGGAGATGTCGCAATGCAGTAACGCCGCAGATTGTCCAGACGGTTTCACCTGTGGATGGTGGGGCGGCAACTGTGCAGGTCCATCCTGCTCCTCCGCCTCAGATTGTCCGCCGGGCACGACCTGCCCGGGGGGATTTGGCGGAAGCTGTGAGGCGATTGGAGACCCGGCCATGATGCTCACCGTCCCAAAAGAACAATTCATGGAATCATATGTCTTCCTGATTCCCGATGCCTACCAGGACGACTACGTGAATATCATTGCTCCGGAAGAGGCCGCCATCTATCTGGACGATGAGCTGATTCCCGAAGCAGAATTCGAGGTAGTAGGAGTCTCGGGACTCTCCGTCTATCGATCTAAGGTGGAAGATGGCGTCCACACAGCCTGGTCAATCGAGAAGTTCGGAATCATGGTGTATGGCTACGATAACGACGTATCCTACGGCTATCCTGGTGGCCTGGGGCTGGCAGACTTGACGGCAGATTAATTCAGCGGGGCCCAGCCACAAGCGACCACCTTCTCCAAAGTCGTGCTCGTCAAAAAGGTAAGGTAGGTGCGGTGGATTTCGCACCAGGGCGTCCGAGCCTTGGCCGGGTCAGTCTCGCTGCACATGTGAGTGTCGCTAAAGAGGCAGGTACCATTGAGTTGCGATCCGTCAAAGAGCTCAACGATAGGTAGCAAGGTAATCAACTCGGGCGCTTTGTTCAGGGAGTACCCGCCCCCGGCTCCACGGGTCGCCTTGAGAAACCCAGCCTTGCTCAGCGTCACCAGGATCTTCGCCAGGTAAGCAGACGGGGCCCCCACCCTTTCCGCAAGTTCGCTCCGCAGCAGCGGGCCGTCGTCTTCATTGCGCATGCCTAGCAGAGCCAACACGCGTAGCGCATACTTCGATGTACGGGAGAGCATCCTTCCTCCTGAGTCCAGCAACGGTGCCACGATGAGCCAGGAACTGTCAACGCCGAGAGCCGCAAGAGCGCTGACAGGGCCGCTGTGAAAAAAAATACAAGGGCGGTCGCTTTCTCCTTGCAATTCCCCCACAAAAGACATAGAGGTATCTTTGTCTGAATGGAAGCTTTATTTTCTCGGGATCTTTCCGGGGTGGAAACCGAGTAGCGACTTTGGGACCGACGAGGAGGAAGCAAATGAAGAGAGCGGGGCGCATTTTTCTGATGGTTGCGGTGGCTGCGTTGTTGTGCGCGGCCGGGTGTGATGGATCGGATGGAGCGGATGGGGAGATCGGACCGCAAGGCATGGAGGGAGCGCAGGGAGACAGGGGGAAAAAGGGGGAACCCGGAGACCCGGGAGAACCCGGTGAAGATGGTGAAGACGGAGATGTAGGAGAGCCCGGAGATCCAGGTGAGCCTGGAGAACCTGGAGAGCAGGGAGAGCCTGGAGAGCCTGGAGAACCTGGAGAGCCTGGAGAGCCTGGAGAGCCAGGGGAGCCCGGAGAAAGCTCGCTCGACATCCCCATGACCCCCGAGGAATTGGCCGCCTTTGAAGAGGACAACTCTGCCTGTCTAGGCTGCCACAAGAGCGCCTCTCCACACATGGTCGAGGACTACTCCATGTCAACGATGGCCAAGGCTGGCGTCCAGTGCATCGACTGCCACGAAAACAATGGTGACATTGAATCCGGCGAAGGCCACCGGCTTATGCCCAGCCCGGAAACTTGTGCCCAGTGCCACCCGAATCAGTACAAAGGACACCGCGCCAACCGCCACTCTGTCAGTTTCATTCGCATGCTTGAGTGCGGTCGCTACGATGACTTCCCAAAGGAATTCCAGGTGGGGTCTGGTTACCACTTTAACGAAGAAGACGTTGAGCAGCTTCAGGAACTCATGAATACCAGTTCCCAGGGGACGCCGGCGGAAGCATCGGTGACCTCCATGGCCACCTGCGGCCTCTGTCACGCGGTCGAGAACAAGTGCGATGCTTGCCACGGTCGCCACCGCTTCTCCACGGCTCAGGCACGGGACCCCATGACCTGCGGCACCTGCCACATGGGGCCAGACCATCCGCAAATCGAGATGTATGAGTACTCCAAGCATGGAGTGCGTTTCGCAACCTTCGGAGATACCAAGACTACTCCCGTCTGCGTAGACTGCCACATGGCGAATAACTCGCAGATGCTGGGCAAGAAGACCGCGGAAGACGGGACTAAATACACCGACCACAACCTCGCTTTGGGGATAGCCTATGGCCCCGTCGGTGGAGGCACCACGCGCAAGGGTTTCATTACTGAGGAGTCCGGTCGGGTGAAGTTTGCGGCCCGAGATGGCGATGCCCTCTACGAAAACGTCTGGCTTGAGCGAAGCGACGGCAAGATCTACGACGCGGCAGATGGCGGATCGGTTGTCTTTGATGACATTTACCAGCTCTCTGTGGCCGACGAATCGGGCAATCTGAAGCAGGACTATGCGGTAATGCAACCGGCAGATAGTGCTGAGAAACTCCTGGAGAACCGTGAGTTCATGCGGGACAAAGTCTGTGCGAAATGCCACACTAAGAACTTCGCAGACGAGCATCTCCTCGTGGCCGATCTGGTACATGAGAACGTGAAGACAATCATGGGCGAAGCATTTGACGTCGTCAAGGCGATGGCCATGCTCGGCTACCAGTCCATTCCCACGGATGACAAGAGTGAGAATCCTGAGACAGGCACCACCGGCACTTATGGCGCAAACATGAAAGTCAGAAACCTCACCAAGCTAGAGAAGGTCTACTTCGAAGCCATGAAGTTCGACTCGGTCATGGCCTGGAAGGGGGCCTACCACTTCAACCCCGACTACGCTCACTGGTATGGCTACAACGCGCTGGTCATGAAACTCGGCGTGCTCGGTGACGTGGCTACCGATGCCGTGCTTCAGTTCATCTGGATCAACGGTGACGAATACCCGGGCGAGACTGGCAATATCTTCGGCGACGGCCTCTATCAAGGTGTGGTCTACGAAACCGGCAGCCTGGAAAACGCTTACGACAAGTTCCCAGGGGCCAACGATCCGGGGGCCGACGAAGCAATTGACGTGAATATGGATGGTGAAGCGGACTTCGTTCCGGTGGATGGACAGCCCGGTACCTTCACCATCGACGGCAAAGAAATTAAGTTCCACTAAGAACTTCAATCTTTCTCATCCTTCTGGAGCCGCCGGTTCGGTCCCTTTCGCCGGGGGCCGCGCCGGCACTCCGATCTTCAACTAGCGTGCATTGCTCCGAACGGACCTGACGGGTCGGGCGATACCCGGGCTCGATGAGGCATCAGCGCTGGTACTGCAGGGTACAGACGGCAGGCAAGTGGTCGAAGAAGAAGGCATCCATTACCGGGCCATGGCCTGCCGTGACGTTGGCGTGCCAGCAATCTCCCGACAGATGGTCGCTGACCACATGGTCGATGTTGAGAACACCGTAGGTCGGCGGTGCATCCATGCCTACTTCTGTGAGGTAGTGAAAGGCCTTGCCCTCTCCGACGAAGTCGTTGAAACGAGCGGCGCTGGCATCGCTCGTGTGCAGGCGGCCGGGATCGGTGTTGAGATCGCCCATGGCCAGATTCACCGATCCGTTCACACCGGGCTCACCATCTCCCAGGTCCACAAATACCTGATCGAATTGCTTGACCCGGCAGGCCGCGTCTTCTTCCGTCAGTCCAGATGAGCCATGAATGTTCACCAGAGTGATGGTGCCACCGCCCACCAGGTCTACGGTTCCGCGGCCGATGCGACCGCCACTGCCACAGCCTTCAACTTTGGAACCGTCCATTCCGTCGAGGCAGACCTTCCCGGCACAGCCGCGAAAGGTCCCGAATCGCTGATGTACCGCGGCGCACTTATCCGGTTTGCCCAGATTACAGGCGTACTGATAGTCTGGCCCGAGCAACATCTCCATGACTGTCAGATCGCCCTCTTCCCAACCTTCGCAGACGAACCCCGGATGGGCCTCTAGTGGCATTCCTGCACACTCCCCGGGCCAGAAGATCTCCTGGAATACGACGACGTCGGGGTCAACATTCGCGAACCAGTCTCGGGTCATCTCCACAAACGGGACCCAAGCAATGCCGTTGCCGTAGTACTCATCGTTGTAGAAAGCCTGATTCCCGTTGTAGCCATAGTTGCCTTCAGCCGGGGCAGAGCCACCTGTTCCAGTGTTGAATGTGATGGCGACGAAGGGAGGGACTGCAGGGGTCAGGTCGGCGGAATTGGACACTTCTTCAAGAGTACTGGTGACCTCGAGGTCGCCGACTTTGGACGTACCGTCCTCCATCGTGACGTCCTCCATCGCATCCGTCGGGGCTTCATCGGTGCCGGCACATCCGCCTGCGCTCCACGCCAGAACGATGCCAGCGAGAAGGCTGGTGGTCTGAATTGCCAATAGCTGCATCTTCTCTACTCCCTCTGTCGACAACGCTCAACGACGGTCCTGGTCGAGAACATTCTACACGCGCTGCCAAGGGTTGCCAAAGGCCTATTGCATCATCAATTGACCGTCGACATTGCTTGCCCGAATGACTAGGATAGAGTTTCCACTAAAGGAGAATACAAATGGAGAAGTCCCACATCTGGACCTACCTCCTGGCCCTGGGGATTCTAGCGGCCTGCGGCAAAACCCCCGAACGTGATGCAACGAAACAGGCGGAACCGAAGGGGCCGTCCGAGCAGGTCAAGCAGATTGACCCGAAACAGGCCAAGAAGGCCGCAGTCGAGAAGGCACTGGAGAACGTCGGCAAAGACCCTTCCGAATTCGCACAGGAGGAGGACAAGAAGGCCACCGAGGGCTTCGTCCATCCGGTCTCGCCCAAAACCCCACCGGTGACCACGGGGCTTGCTGGCAAAGTCACTGAAACCATGGGTGCTGCCGGCTACACTTACGTCCGGATCAAGGCCGGCATGGACGCTATCTGGCTGGCCGGACCCGCACAAGGGGTCGAGGTTGGGGATACGGTCTTCGCCCCCAAAGGAGCGTTGATGCGCAACTTCACGAGCACTAGCCTGAAACGCACTTTCCCCGAAATCTACTTCGTTGAAACCATGAAAGTCACCAAAGGAGCGAAGTGATGTCACGCTGGACTGCACTTCTTGCCGCACTTTGCCTGACCATGGGTGCGAGTTGTAAGCAGGCAGAAGAGACCCGGTCAAAAGAACCGGTGTCCAGCCCGGAGTCCTCAAAACCGAGCGCTCCGGACGCCACGACAGCCAGCGCGAATTCCCCGGCTGGCGAACCTACCGAGACCCAGGTGACGGTGGCAACCTTCAACGCCGGCCTGGCACGTAACTACGTCCCCTTCGTTGATGAAAGACTGCCCGCAATCATCGAAGACTTGAACAAGCTGGATGCCGACGTCTTGTGCCTGCAGGAGGTCTGGGAGACCAGTGATGTCAAAGCTATCGTAAAGGGCGTCAAGAGTTCCTTTCCTTTCAACCTCAGGCTCGATTCCAGCAACTCCATTCATGCTCGCACGAGTGGCGCACCCTCGTGCGGTTCTGAAGACCTGAAGGGACTCACAGTGTGCGTCAACGAGAATTGCGCTACTGCGTCGGACAAGACCGGATGCGTAATGAAGAAGTGCGGCACCCACTTCCTGGGCCTGCCCTCTGGCTGTCGCACTTGCCTGGCCGCCAACGTTTCCAAGCCCCTCACACAGATCGTCTCAACTTGTACGAGCAAGGGCGTCTCCCTGGGCTACGATGGGGCTAACGGGCTGATTCTCCTCTCCCGAACAAAGTTCGAGGAGGTCAACAACACTTCCCTCGGCTCATTCCTGATGCAACGGGCCATTCTCCACGGCAGGGTGACGGTCGAAGGAAGAGACATGAACGTCTTCTGCACGCACCTGAGCACGCCGGTGAGCGAAGTAGAGTATGGCGGCAAGTACGAATCGTGGAAAGCTGAGCAGCTTGCCCAGGTCAAGCGCGCCATCGAGTTCGTCAAGGAACATGCAGGCTCCCAACCGGCGATTCTACTGGGCGACCTCAACCTGGGCCCCGCCAATACCGAATGGGACGTGGAGGCCGAGTTCTCCGACCATTTCCAGCTCCTTCTGGATGCCGGTTTCCGCAGCCCCTACACAGAGAGCCATGGGCAATGCACCTTCTGCGCCATCGAAGCACTTGGAGCAGAAGGATCGGGCCGAATTCTGGACCACGCTCTCTTCCTGGGTTTGGCTGAGGCTTTGTTCCTACCGGAGCGGATCCTTGAACGCAACATAGAGGTTGGCGATAGGATGAAGGTGCCACTCTCCGACCATTATGGGGTACGTGTTGAAATGGAAATGCGGTAGCGTCGAAGGGGTGGCGACAATGTGATTGGCACGGCCTTGTTTTCATGCGGTAGACCCCCATTCTGACTCATGGTATTCTTTACCCCGTTTTGGCGGCTAAGAACGGAGTGCAAGCTATGACACACAGACGACCCGGATTCGGCTTCGCAGGGGCCTTCGTAGTGGCACTCTGTGGTGTGACGTTGGTGGCCGGCTGCGGAAACACTACGGGGAGCGATGGGGAGATCGTCAGTTCGCCCGACGTCTGGTCTGAGCCCGATTGGCAGGCACGTTATGACTGGGGCCAACAGCCCCTGGTAGAAGCCTGCCAGACACCCACCAACCGCCTTCTTCACCTCGCACCTTGGCCAGGTCTCGGCCTCGGCATGATAGTCGAAAAGGCTGGAAATGCCTTAGATTCGCCAAGCGATATTCTTGAGGAGTGGTTTCAATTGTCCGGGACCTGGGGCGCAACGATCCCTCTCGAGATTCATCCGACCACCATCGGGCAAAGTTACGCGCTAGTTATGCTGGCCGATCCCGCCATCCTGGATGCACCAACCCGGAGTGCAGTTGCTGAGTTCGTCGCTAGTCAGCCTCCCACCACGAAGCTGGCCCTCTACATGTCCTGTGCCGCGGCGACACAGATTGCCGGGTTTGGTACTGACCGGGACTTGCTGGAGTCACAACTTACTGACGGCGAGTTGAGTTGCGGCGAGGTGGATGGGAACAACTTATGGGAGAACGTGGCCACCGTAGTAATGGAGGCTGAGCGCATTGGCGGGGGAGCACTTCCGGCGCTGCGCACCGTGGTCATAGTAGGTGGTGATTCGATGGCTCCCCCGGAGGAGATTGAATTCGCCGGCTCTCCGGTCTCTATCTTCTGGATGGCCGAGGGTAAGGGTGAGTGTCCATTCCCTTTGGTTGCACTCTCGACAATGGAGGAGATCAGTTTGCGCCTTGCGGCTCAACAGGATGGAGTCTTCGCACTGGGAGCCTGCACCGGTATGGACGCGGACGAGGAGGTGACACTCACCTCGGGCGACGGTGCCCACTGTCCCTTCCCGTTACCCGAAGGTCCCGGCGAATTGGAAGCGACGGAGTGCGACGCTTTGTCCATTGCAGCCTTGGAGCGCGATTTTCCCCGTACTGTGGAGTTGCTTTTCACTCCGGAGGAGAAGGAAATCTATCTGGCTCTGGACGCAGACCCTCATCACGACGAATTCGACCTGCAAATCAAACTGGGCGATGCACCGCCGGTATCGGCCACTGCCCACCTGAGGGGACAGACCAGCCTCGGGTGTGTGCGCAAGAGCTACAATGTGAACTTGAAGGGCAACCGTCCGCGCCACATTCTACCTGGTTCGGCCACAGACGAATTCTACCTCCTCTCCATGTGCAAGGATGACCGCTACTTCCAGCAGTACACGGCCAACCTGCTGGCCCGTCCCCTGGGACTCTTCCCGCTGCAATTCGGATTTGTGGAACTCTTCCTGGATGGTGAGACCCGGGGAGTCTATCTGCTACTGGAAAAAACCAAGGAGGCGCTGCTGGAGGACAACTCTAGGGTCCACTCGATAATCCGGCGACGATTCGACCCGGGAGAGGCACCTTCCGAGGTGAAGTACCCCTCCGACGGCACCATTAATGGGCCTGCAGGTGAGGCCTTCCTCGCGCTGCCTCAAGTGGGGGAGGAGTTGGCTGGTGAAGCGCTGCTGGCAGAGATGAATCGGCTAATGAACTTCGACCAGTTCCTGCTCAATCTGGCCTTCCAGACGCTCATGGGCAATGGCGACTACGTCGATGAGATGATCTTCTACTCCACAGAGGCAGTGCGGGAAGGCGAGGTGCGAGAGTGGTTCCGGCTCATGGCCTGGGACATGGATGACCTCTTCAGCGCGTGCCATCATAGTGGCAAGCACGCAATGGAAGATCCGCACGAGGTGCTCTATTGCGCTGAGGGCAATATCGAAAAGGCTGTGATGACTGATCCGGCCGTCTACGCCCGCTTCATCGAACTCCTGGAAGAGCTGATAAATGAGAAACTCGCGGCCGAGCACCTTAATGCAGCACTTGAGGAGACTGCGGCGGAGTTGCTCCCCTTCTTCGACGATCCTAAGCTCTGTTCGGCCATGACGGTGTTAGTTCAAAATAATCCGGAGGCAGTGGAGCCGGAGGTAGCGAAAGCTGATATCGAGGAGCACATGGATACTTTGCGCGGCCAGTACGCGGCTCGTCGGGACAAACTGGTGGCACGCATCCAGGCCTATCACGATACGCAGGATTCTCCATGAGAGGATGTGCTTTGGTGGCAGCTCTTGCACTACTTTGCCAATGTAGTGCAAACGGTGAAAGTCCGGCCGACGTCGCCGAATTGCGCACCCACAGAGCGGACACAGTGGACATCATAGAAGAGTGGGACTGGGGCTTTGTAGAAGCTGTCGATGGCGAGGTGTTACAGCCCGTCGAACCTACCATTTCGCTGATTGCCCCGGCCGCGGTATTGGCGGACCGCTCCTTTCCGGTGGTCGTCAGGGTGACAGTCGATGGAGAGCCGGCATTTCACCTCTCTACGAAAGTACCTATCACCATGGACGGTATCGATTCTGGGACACTGTCATTACGTCGTGGTGCCGGCAGTACGGAACTTCCCGCTCCTGGGAAGACGAGCACTCTGGAAGCCGAGGTTGGTGGGAATTCGGCGACGCGTACCTTCAGTGTAATTGCGCCGAATTCGGACCGCGAATTCGCGGGCGAACTCGCCGGCGATGAATTGATTTGGGGGCCAGACGAAGTCGTCCATGTTGTGGAAGATATCTCCATTCCAGCCGGTTCGACGCTGACCATTCACCCCGGTGCGACCGTGCTGTTGGATTCTAAGGTGAATCTGGTAGTTGAGGGCGAGATAGTCGGTCTGGGAAGTGTTGCAGCCCCCATCTGGTTCATTCCCTGGGCCGTCCAAGAAGCCTGGGGCGGAATCCGAATTAATGGCGGCAGCGGATCCTTCTCGTACGCCTTCTTCACCCACGGCGGTGGGGACAACGAGTTCGTCTTCGGCCATTCCAACAGCCAGGCAGTGCTCTTTGTTGAGAAGGGCGAACTGACTCTGAACGACATCTTCCTGATGGACAATTCGGGCAAGGGATTGGCGGCACAACTGGCAACAATGACCGTTACCGATTCACTCATCAGCCGCTGCGACACGGGTGGCGAATTGAAGCAGACAGAAGTCGAATTCCTGCGAACCTGGTTCTTGGAAATACCCAATTCGGACGGCGAGCCGAACGACGATGACAATGACGGGATCTACCTCCATAATCCGCCACCTGACCTCCCCACCGACCAACCCAGTGCCACCATCAACAAGTGCGTATTTGCGGTGGGTAAGGACGACGGCATCGACCACAACGGATCCCGCATTCAGGTATCAGATTCCTTCATTGAGGGGTTCCATCACGAAGGAATTGCCTGCTCGAAGGACAACTGGGTGGATATTCGAAATACCCTCGTTCGGGATTGTCAGCAGGGAATCGAATCCGGCTACGGAAGTCCACAGGTGACAGTCGACCATTGCACCGTAGTAGAGAATGAAGTCGGCTTCCGCCTGGGCGACTCCTACGAGCGGGTGGTCTCGGGCACCCTCACCGTCACCAACTCCATCGCAGTCCTGAATTCGGAATCCAACGTCTGGAACTTCTCCCGCCGTGACGCGGGCCCCCTACCCGAAAACGTCACTATCTCAAACAGCATCGTCAATTCCCCCGAATGGGACACCATCAATGAAAACATCCCCGGCCTCCCCAAATTCGATGCCACCTGGCACCTCTTGCCGAATTCGGTTGGTGTCAATGGAGGCAGTGATGGATTCGACGTGGGTTTGTTGTAGCAAGTTGCCGGTTGAAGGAATTACTCCAGGGCAGTCGCTGCTCCTGAACAACGGTCGAGAAGGCACGACAAGTTTGCATCTTCCGTGAGGCTTGTATGCGACGGCCTGTGGTGGCATTCTAGGGCGAGGCAGACATTGCGTGGGGGGAAACATGGAACGCTTCCGAATTTGGGTTGTGGTTGCTCTTTTGGTCTGTGCGTGTGGCAAGGCGACGGGGCCGGAGAAACTCACCGATCTGCGAAGGTTGGACGGCACGGTCCAGAACGACACAGTCGAGGAGGGAGTGGATACGCGAGCTTCTGACGCGCGGACTTCCGTAGACCAGGGAACGGGTGATTTACCTGGGCTCAAGTCCGACCTACCTTCAATTGGCCCGCCAGCGGTTTGTGAGTGGGCCACGGAAGGGACCGTTCCCCTCGACAAGACCAAGTTTGACGCTGACCTAGAAGCAATCAAGGAGGCCGCCGGAGCTTTAACGAAGGACCAACTGAAAGATCTCTACCCGATTTCGGGCACTCCTGTGGAGGGATTCGAATACATTCCGAGCGAAGCTGAATACATGGATCTCGTGGGCGACCAATTGGGCCTGAATGGGACCGAATTGGCCAAGCTTGATGCCAACGGATTTGTCGTATCATCGGCTCGGCAGTACGAAAATCCCACCGCGGCATATCTCGATATCTATTACATGGATCTGCCAGTGATTGTAACGTCCGATTCGATTTTGCATGCCTGGCACAAGTCCTATGACGAGATCCTGAAAGAGATGGAGGAGAAGGCGCTCATCGGATGGCTTGAAGAGATCGTTGCGAATAGCCGAGAGAGTCTTCTCGCTACCGCCGCATCAGTCCAGGCACCCAACGAAGTAATCGCCGACCTGGACCTCTATTTGACAGTGGGAGCAAGCCTTCTGGGAGGCGCCAAAGTGTCTTCCCTCACCAAAACCACGGAGGTGGATGATCAGGTAGCTGAGATCCTCGGCGCCATCGAAGCTGCTGAAGGCTTTTCATATTTGGGCCTGTTTGGGGCCACAGTGCTTTACGACTACAGCCAATTCACGGTACGCGGACACTATACCGAGAGCGAGGAGCTGGAGCGATACTTCAAAGCCATGATCTGGTTCGGGCGCACCCTCTTTGAGCTTACCGAGCCAGTCACTGGCAAACTCAATGCGGAGGCCTTCTCCGCCATGTGTCTGTTAAAAACTGCGGTGGACGAAGCGGGAGCTGCTCCGCTCTGGGGCGATCTCTCGCGCACTATTGATTTGATGGTCGGTGAGGCCGACTCCATGGACCTTCACGATGCCAATTCGCTCTTTGGCACCCTGACCTTGAAGACGTGCGAGATGCCGCTTGACGAGACCGCCGAGACCTACCTTGAGACCCTGCTTACTGCCGGCTATGGTGCGCAGCAGATCAACTCCGGTTGGCTGATGGGCAATCCCTACGGCGAGCCTACGCCCCTGCCTCCGGCTTTCGCCTTCTTCGGACAGCGCTTTGTGGTCGACAGCTACGTCTTCTCTAACGTCGTCTATGACCGGATTTCCGCCAAACGAATGCTTCCCTTGCCGGCCGATGCACTCTTCGTCCTGGGCAACAACCTTGCCCTGGAAATACTCGATTTTGAACTGGACCTCTATCAATACCAGGGCCAACTTCGTATCCTTCGTTTCCTCGTTGATGCCTACGATGCCGGATTCTGGCGGTCGAATCTCTACAATTTGTGGCTTGGACTGATTCGCTCTTTGACAAGCAACTCATACAAAGAGGAATTGCCTCCCGCCATGCAAACCCTCGCCTGGCAGTATAAGACCCTTCAAACGCAGCTCGCGTCCTGGAGCCAGTTGCGCCACGACACGATTCTCTATGTGAAGCAATCGTACACTTCTGGAGTACCGTGCGAGTACCCTGAGGGCTACGTCGAACCTGTGCCCGAGCTATATGCGACCCTCGGCGGTCTTGCGTCTTGCAGCCAGGATGTCCTCGCGGGGCTCGCTTTGCCAGACTCAATCGCAAGCAAGGTGAACACCTACTTCCAGCGTGTGGCCGAGATTGCCGGAATCCTCCACCAGATGTCCCTCAAAGAGCTCGCCGGGGAGTCTTTCACCGCGGAGGAGGCTGAGTTCGTGGAGTCAATCGTATTCGAACACGAGGGCGGATGCGATGGACCGACCTACTTCTCGGGTTGGTTCGCCGACCTCCATTATGCCAATGCGGAGAACATGATCGGCAACGATGCGATTATTGCAGATGTCCACACCGACCCCAACAGCGGAAGCGTTTTGCACGTGGGAACCGGATACGTTGATCTCATGGTCTTCACAACTCCAACCTGCAGCGGACCGAAGGCATACGTGGGCCCAGTCTTCTCTTATTATGAACACGTTGAGCCCGAGATGAATCGACTCAACGATGATGACTGGAAAGACCTGTTGGAATCGGTCAGTCCGCCAGAGCCACCAAGTTGGAGTACCCATTTCCACGCTGGTACTGAGTAGCCAGAGCTACATCAGGATTAGAAGATCCCTTCGACTGCGGAAAGGTGAACTCGAACTCTGCCCCGAACTCTATCGGTGCGGACCTTGGAGAGAGACGCACTGCTTCGAACCTCAGGCATGGCCGCGGGAGGCTTACTCTAGCCATCCCACCACGACTTCAGCACGCGTGTCGATGAAGTTGTGAATCACTTCCAGATGGTCGGCGAAGGAGCTCTCCTTTGCCCAACGGCACTCTTCAAAATGGACATCGGATTCGATAGTGCCCGCAATGTCATCGACTACAGCATGGAGGGAATCCGGGGCCAGAGGACCGGCGAGCGAATCCTGGTATATTTGCTTGTTCGTTGCAGCGTACTCGGGGATCTTCGAGAGTTTGGTTGAGAGCGAATTGTACTTGCCCCACAGGCCTCCGGTCTTCGGCTCCTCCTCCGTACCGTCCCAGCTTATGCCAAAAGTCGCATCAGCATCCCAATTGACCGTAAGGAAAGGCCCGTCATTCTCAAGTGAGCGGTAGAGATAGTAGTTCTTGGTGAAGGCATCTTGGTTGTTGGAATAGGCATTAGCAACCGAGTAGGCGAGGTAAAGGTCGAGATCGAGGCGCTCGCCAA
This sequence comes from uncultured Myxococcales bacterium, assembly GCA_964522395.1. Taxonomy (GTDB): domain Bacteria; phylum Myxococcota_A; class UBA9042; order CAIXZC01; family CAIXZC01; genus CALGBT01. The sequence continues at coordinate 6,126 of CAZFVN010000068.1, read as the reverse complement.
CGGTGGCCTCAAAGTCCTCGAAGTGGAGGGGGGCTTTCGCTATCTGTTCGAGTAGCTGAGCTACATCTTTGCTGTCGCCATCGACATTCATCTTCTTCTCGTAACCGGCCAGAGCGTCCCCCTTGTCCTTAAAGTTGGCATTGTGGTTGACCGCCTTATAGAGATTCCCATCACCTTCAAATCCCATGCGTGTGAAGTAGTCCTTGAGAATCGATTCCGTAAGGGCGTATATACCGTGGTACTTCCCGTTCAAGATGAAGTTGGCGTGGGTGACCCTAGGGGCAAGTCCACCCAAAGTGGTTGTGAGATTGTGGGTAAGATGGTCCCGAATGAGCGACGGGTCGACCCAATGGGCCTTGAAGATGAACTGCTTGAATCCCTTGCCGGAAGCCTGGGGCAGAAGACCCTCGACGAAGGGGTCATAGGGAAACCAACCGCCCCGATTGAACTTCACTTTGAAGGACTTCTTGGCAAACTTTCGAGCGAGTCCACCATGGATTTCAACCCCGACCTCCCCGCAACGACCCATGAAGTAAAAGATGCCATCGACTTCAACATCCGCCTTCACATCGGCCATCAGTTTGTCCCACTGACCATCGTCCATCCAGAGATAGGCATGGGGCATAGCGAAGCAGGCAACAGGGTACGCCCCGCCGTCACATTCCCATTGCTGACAATCACTGTCCGTCAGCAACAGGGACGAATCGAGGACCATTCGACTTTCGCACTTGCCAAGGCAGGCCCCCGAATCACCTGGACAGGAGAGCGTTACGGCAGCAATTGCCGCCTCCTCAAAGCCAGCTTCGTCGAAGGCCCGGGCGACATACTCGCGGAGTTGCGGTTGAAGGAAGGTGATGGGCTCCAGAGCGTTCATCTGGGCCCAACTGAGAGAGGCCTCATAGGTCCGAGGCAAATTGCCCGGCTTGAACTGAGCGATGGCCTTGCCCTGAGTTGTCTCGAGAACTGCATCGATGGGATCATCAACATCAATCGGACCGCTCACCACCAGGAGAAAGCGCGCGGTTTCGCCCTCGGTGACATTCTCGTCCTTGAGCGTCAGGCTGACGATGGACGGTTCCACCGTCGGCTCCACGCAATTGAGTCCCGCTTCAATGTAACCGGCGTGGCACTCACAGGTAGCCCCGACTTCTCCCTCAATGCAGGTACCATTGGCCGAGCAGGTCACATCGTCACAAGGTGACAGGACCTCTTCGGTGCCACAGGCCAGCAGTAGGCAGGCAGCAATGTAGAGGCTCAACTCGGTAGATCTGCCTGGCACCTTCCCCTCCGCTGAAGTTCGTATGATACCGGAGGAGATGGCCACGCTCAACTGGAATCCCTCTCTTCTTTCCCTTGACAGATCGGGGGTCGCGCGTGCAGGGTACGGTGCGCACTTTGCGCGCGGGCAGGGGGTCTTCCAGATTGAAGAATATCCGTAACTTCAGCATCATTGCTCACATTGACCACGGCAAGACTTCGCTCTCCGATGCAGTTTTGCGAAAGACCGGGACCGTCACGGACCGGGAAGCAAAGACACTGATGCTCGATTCAATGGACCTCGAACGGGAAAGGGGCATTACCATTAAGTCATCTGCCGTCTCCATGGACTATACTGCCAAGGACGGCGAGACCTATCTCTTGAATTTGATTGATACCCCGGGCCACGTAGACTTCTCCTACGAAGTTTCGCGGGCACTGGCGGGCTGCGAAGGAGCTTTGCTCGTAGTCGATGCCACCCAAGGTGTCCAGGCGCAGACTTTGGCCAATCTCTACAAGGCAATGGAGCTGGACCTGGAAGTACTGCCGGTCATAAACAAGATTGATCTGCCCAATATCGATGTTGACCGTGTCGTCCTGCAAATCGACGAAGAACTCGCCCTGGATACCGATAAGACGCTCAAGTGCAGTGCCAAGACTGGGGAAGGCGTGGAGGATGTGCTGGAGGCCGTGGTGCGGGACATTCCACCGCCCTCGGGGGACGCTGAAGCCCCCCTCCAAGCCCTCATATTTGATTCCCACTACGACCCCTACCGGGGCACCATCATGTACGTGCGAATCAAGCAAGGCACATTGCGGGCGGGACAATCGATTCGAGTGATGTCCACGGACAAAGTGGCAAAAGTGGAGGAGGTGGGGAGATTCCGGCTCAAACTGACACCTCGGCAGCAACTTTCGGCAGGAGAGGTGGGCTACATCATCTCAGGCATTAAGTCGGTGGGAGATACGCCCATTGGCGATACCGTTACTATTGATACCGAACCAGCGGACGAGCCGGTGCCCGGATTCGTAGAGGCCATGCCGGTTGTCTTCTCGTCAGTCTACCCGGTAAACACCGATGACTTTGAAGAGTTCGCCATGGCACTGTCGAAGCTCTCGCTCAACGATGCCTCCCTACATTATCAGCGAGAGGCTTCCACCGCTTTGGGTTCCGGTTTTCGTTGCGGCTTCTTAGGACTTCTCCACGCGGAAATCACTCAGGAGCGACTGGAGCGGGAATACAATCTATCACTCTTCGTTACGGCCCCGTCGGTGCAGTACCGGGTAACCATGAAGGATGGTGAGGTGGTACTGGTGGATAACCCCGCTTTCTACCCCGATCCAGCTCAGATTCAGGGTTCGGAGGAGCCCTACATTCGGGCCTCCATGATCATGCCCGGGGAGTATTTGGGCAACGTTATCAAGCTTTGCATGGAGCGGCGAGGCACCGTCCCACAGCACAGTTACGTGAGCGAAAAACGGGTCGAGCTGAGGGTGGACCTGCCCCTGGCCGAAGTCATCTACGATTTCTATGACTACCTCAAGTCGTTGACCAGAGGGTATGGCTCCTTTGAGTATGAGATGATCGGGTTTCGGCCGAGTCGCCTCGTCAAGCTTGAAATTCGAGTCAATGGTGAACCGGTTGATGCCCTTGCAATGCTGCTCCATCAGGACCGGGCGCAGGGTCGTGCACGAGGTATTTGCAAGAAGTTGAAGGATGAACTGCCACGCCACCAGTTCAAGATCGCGGTACAAGGAGCCATCGGTGGCAAGATCATCGCTCGGGAGACGGTTTCCGCTGTGCGAAAAGACGTTACTGCCAAGTGTTATGGTGGTGATGTCTCACGAAAACGGAAGTTGTTGGAGAAGCAGAAGGAAGGGAAGAAGCGCATGAAGACCTTTGGGGAGGTCGCCATTCCGCAAAAAGCGTTCTTTGCCGTGTTGAAGCGGAACGATGACTAGCATGGGGGTCTGTGTCGGCCGGATCCCGCTCTCTTCCCAATTTGCCATTGAGCTCGCGCACTCGGGTCCCAAAGGTGTTATCCACGTAAGTCCGGCTGAACAGTGCTCAGTGGCGTCCATACCATGACCGATCATCTCTACATTCACGTTCCCTTCTGTTTACAGAAGTGCGGGTATTGCGCCTTCTACTCGGTTACTCGATGGGATGAAGGAGTTCTTGACCGGTATGTTGACGCGATCCTTGCAGAGATGCATTTGCGAGGGGTGGACGGCAGCGGCTGCAAGACCGTCTACTTCGGTGGCGGGACGCCTTCGTTATTGGGAGCTGACCGGGTCGCCCGCTTATTGAGGCATCTCAACGTGCCGGGGGATGCAGAGGTGACTCTGGAGGCAAATCCGGAGAGAGTGGCTGAACGGTTGCTGAACGATTTGCGTGAGGCTGGAGTCAACCGCTTAAGTCTAGGCGTGCAATCCCTGGTGGACGGGAATTTGCGCTACCTCTGCCGGGTACACGATAGTGGCCGGGCTCGTGCGGCGATAGAGCTGGCGAATCAGGTGTTTCAGCGGGTTTCCCTGGATCTCATTTACGGTCTTCCGGACCAGTCGCTGGAGGGCTGGCTTGCGCAACTGGAGCATGTTCCATCTTTGGACGCGACGCACTTGTCAGCGTATGAACTTACTTACGAACCGGGGACGCCGCTGGGCAGTGCGGTTGATGAAATCCCCGACCGCACCGAGTTCTTCTTCGCCACTCATGAACGTTTGGGAGAGCTTGGATTCGAGGGCTACGAAGTTTCGAATTTCGCACGTTCGGTTGAGGTCAGGAGCCGCCACAATCTGGCCACCTGGGACTACCGACCGTATGCAGGAGTTGGCCCCGGCGCGCATAGTTTCTCTGGCCCTGGGGTGACTGCGACCAGGCGGTGGAATGACTCTGACCTCGCCGGCTACCTGGAGGCAACGCAGGACGGCCAGGTTCCTCACAGGTCTGAGTGTCTATCGCCTGAACAGCAACTGTTTGAGCGGCTGATGCTGGGCCTTCGCACGAAGGCCGGAGTTTCCATCGATGAGGCCCTACTTGACCGTCCATTTCTCCACCGCCTGGGACAGTGCGAAAAGGAAGGTCTGTTGGTACTACGGGAAGGTCGAATCATCCCGACCCTAGAGGGGATGGGCGTCGCCGACGGGCTCGCTACGCGTTTGATCAGCTAGCGGCCTCGCTTCGCCGGACATCTCCCGCATCATTTTGCGCAACCAGACCCAGCCCCAACAACCACCCACAAATCCGGCGATAACGCCAGCCGAAAAGAGACCGGCCATACCGAAGTACCGCGATCCCAGCCAGGCCAAAGGCACATAAAGGATGAACATCTGGCCCAGTGTAATGAGAGAAGCTGGGATAGGACGATTGAGGGAATTCATGATCATCTTGGCGAGGTTGACCGAACTCCGCAGCCCGTACCCCACTGGAACGAGGGCGAGATAGAGCATCAGATAATCAATAACCTCGGGGTCATCATTAAAGAGCGCAGCCATGGGTCTGGCGACAAGTGCCAGCAGGATGGCAACTCCGGCCCCCCAGCCAGCGCAGAAGCGCAAGGCACCAGAGACTCCTCTGCGCAGCCGCTCCCAATTCCCGGCCCCCCAGTTCTGACCGACGAAGGGTCCCATAATGGCTCCCAGTGCCATCACGGGCGTCATAGCGAACATGTCTATTCGGCTTGCCACACCCAGAGCCGCAACAGCGGCATCACCAAAGCCGGAAGCGAGTCTCGTGATGATTCCCGCGCCCAGAGGCAGGACGATATTGGTGGCCCCATTGGGCAAGCCGACATAGAGCACGGCACGCCAGGAGGCCAGCCCTTCAGTGAGCGAGGGGCGGGTCGCAGTTAGCAACCTGTGACGCCAGTGAAGGGCATGGAGCGAGACGACAAGAGTTATGGCTCGAGCGATAACCGTGGCAAGCGCAGCCCCTGCCAATTCAAGGCGGGGAAAGGGACCGAGGCCAAATATCAGGAGTGGGTCGAGAGCTAGATTGACGGCGAAGGCGATAGTCATGATGGTGGCTGGAGTACGGGCATCACCGGTGGCCCGAATGGCACTATTACCGACCATGGGAACGACAAGAAAAAGCATCCCGCCGTACCAGATCGTCATGTACTCTTTGATCAGGGGAAGAGTGTCTGAGCCGGCCCCCAGGAGCCGAAAGACGGGGTCCATGGTCGCCAGGCCGATGGCGATCAGGACACCTACCACAGCAAGAGAAAGGTAGAGAGCATCAGTGGTGAGACGACGAACCCGCTCCCGATCGCCTCTGCCAATGGCACGGGCCACCACAGTAGCAGTGCCGGTACCCACCCCGAAGGTCAGCCCCATAATGACCATGGCTACCGGCAGCACATAGCCCATGGCAGCAAGTTCGCTGGCCCCAAGTTGTCCAACAAAGTACGTGTCGACTAGTGAAAAGGCGACCATTCCGAAGATGCCCACAAGCATCTGACTCGACAGTTTGACAAGAGTCTTCCCGATGGGACCCTCAGTCAATATCTGACGATCTTCTTTCCTGGCCACCCGCTCTCCCGACAAATGGGGGCTAGCATAGGAGGTTGCAGTCCCCGAGTCAACGCGCACGTCCGCGGGCGAAGTAATTGCGCCATACGCCCCCCTAACAAGTAATTGCAGCGTAAGCTCCCTATCCCTCTCTAACCGCAACTCCCATAGTCGCCCCAATCGGAAGAGAGACCCGAAGAGACCCGGAGAGACCCGGAGAGACCCGGGGACGAGACCCGGAGAGACCCGGGGACGGGGAGAGACCCGGGGACGGGGGGGAGAGACCCGGGGACGGGGGGGGAGAGACCCGGGGACGGGGCGTCGGGGAATCCAGGGCAGAGCGGCCCCGGCCGTGCT
>CAZFVN010000067.1:0-29949 GCA_964522395.1 uncultured Myxococcales bacterium | reverse complement strand
AACGCCATACCTCCCTTCAAGAACGGACCGGGGTACAGCCGTGATCAGATCGCAGGCACTATAGCACCCCGCCTCTATCGTTGACTTCTGACCCGGCCGGTGTTCAAATATGCAGGCTCTTGATTTGCCATTGAACAGATGAGGAAGATGAGATGAAAGTCCGCGACGTAATGAACAAAGAGACCATCCGCATCGGCCCTGGGGCCACCGTCAAGGAAGCTGCGCAGTTGGCCCATGACAGCCAGGCCAGCGATCTCATGGTTGTTGACGATGCGGGCATTTTCGTCGGCGTGCTTTCGGAAGGCGATTTGATTCGCGGCGCACTCCCCCAAATGGATGAGATTTTGGCTCAGGGCGAGGGCCTCGGCGGGGGGATCGAGATATTCTTGGACAAGGGGGCGGACATGGCCAATTCGCCAGCCTCACCATTCTTCATCACCAATGCTCTATCTGTCTCGCCCGATTCCCCCATGCTGAAGGCTGCCGGTATTATGATCAGCAAGCAGATCCGGCGCCTTCCTGTCGTGGATAGTGGCAAGCTCGTCGGCACCATTGCCCGGGCGGATATCTGCCTGGGCCTCATGTCGTAATCTTCTTCTCACATTCTCCCTCTGGAAGAATTAACCTCAAATTCCCACTCTTGATGTCGTGACGTACGAGTCCGTGGACACCAGAAGAACGTCTTCGGCAGGAGAGAAAATCTGATGCAAAACGAGAGAAGAAAGCACTCAAGGCAAGACCGATTGCTCCATTTTCGCTGTACCATCGATCATCAGGAATTTGACATACGCTCGCTCAATATCTCTCACGGTGGAGCGCTTATCGAGACCAACCTCCGGCTCGGTTCAGTTGCCCTGGTCGTGCCCGATTCGGAATTAAAGGAGAAACTTCCCGTTGCTCTTGTCGGACTGGTTGTTCGCCATCAGGAATCATCCCCCGTGGGCTACGGGATCCAATGGCAGAAATGCGTCACCAAAGACGGAATACAGAGGCTTTACGATTTTCTCGCCCTCTACCTCAACCTCTATCCTTCAGCCCTGCCTCTGCCCTCCCCAACGGCCTATAACTCGGATGAAGTTGAGTACAGCTTCAGACACAATCGCTTCAAGGCCACTTCCCCAGCGCAGTAGCCCTGCTCGTAGCGCAATACCTTGCAATGAAGAGGATTGTCGGGCAGAAATGTAGCCCTACGGAGGTGCGCTTTGAGGTACGCAATCTGGCTCTCGGCCATGTCGCTGCTCTGGGCATGTGGCGGGGAATCTATGGTGGGGGAAGCGGATGCTGGACCGGGTGCCGACCTCGATATTTCTGTGCAACTGGCCGATGGCAGTCGGCCAGTTGATGCAGATGGCAGGGGCTCGTACCAGGATGTGGCCGTAGACCTCCACGCGGTAGATTCATCTTCCGATTTGGCCACCGTGACCGATCTCGAGTCAGATTTGCCCGATCTAATGCCGGATGTCTTGGTCGATGCAATCTTCCAACCGGACCTCCCCGCAGATCTTCTTGATGGCGGAACTGACGCGGCCCTTGTTCCTGATGCGGGGTCAGACGTGATGCTCGATATAGTTGCCGCGGACCTTCAAGACGATGTAGTGGATTTGAGTGGGGACGTAGTTGAGCTAGAAGATCTTCTGGATGACGACTGGACCACAGAGTGCCCGGAGCCTTGTCCGGAGCCCGAGTCCCTCTGTTTGTCGGGGGCTTGCGTGGATGGCCAATGCGAGGAGATACCTACCAACGAAGGATTGCCTTGCAATAATGGTAACCTCTGCACTACCGAAGATGTCTGTGAAAATGGCAAATGTACACCCGGCTCTGCGGTCCAATGCGATGATGGAGATCAGTGCACCAGTGATAGCTGCGATCCCGAAGTCGGATGCGTCCATGATGATCCCCCAAACCCCTGCTGGCCAACTCCAGCTCTCGTTTTGCGGTTCCCTCTTTGGGGGGCCCCGTTTTCCCAGCGAATTGCCCGGGACGGCGAGTTGCTCTATGCCGTTGCTCAGGGTTCCTTACGGGTCTTCCATAATCAGACGGTCCTGGATGGTGGGCAGCAGCCGCAGATTTCCCGGATCTTTGAGTTTGGCGCTTTGGACATTGAGGCGGGGAGCGACTTCGCCTATCTAGCCGGTTCCAGCACATTTGCCGTAATCGACATGGATGAACCAGATAATCCCCTGACTCGAGGGACGATCGATGTGAACTTCGGGGTGTTGCTCCTCGATGGCCTCACAATTTATGGGGCCGGAAATGGAGACTTCAACGTCGTCGACGTCGTGGATCCCGATGCTCCAACAATCGTGGGGACTATTGTCGATGTCGGCCCGGTGACCAACATGGTACGAAAGGGTGCAATGCTCTATCTCGCTGGCGGTGGTGCTTTGACCGTAGTTGATGTGACCATTCCAGGCCAACCTCAGGAACTGAGCGTGCTCTCTCTGGGCGATGAAGTGTACTCAGTCACGGTATCCAACGATGTCCTCTACGTTGGTGGGCGTGACGCTGGTCAGGGGACCCTCTGGGTTCTCAGCATCTCCGACCCTGGTGAACCAGTGCTTATGTCCGCGCTCAACGTCACCAACATGTCCAGTTGGGGGATTATGGGCCTTGCCGTGGCTGATGACCATCTCTACGCCCAGGCCTGGAAGAGCGGCACCAATTTCTTTGTTTGGGACATCTCGCTGGCGGCCAATCCGAGTCAGATTCACTCCTCCAATCGGCCCGGCAGTGGCGGCTATGATATCCTGGTGGATGGTCCGCTGGCCTGGGTTACTTGTGGCAATGCCGGGTTGCGGGCCTACGACGTGGAAAACCCGGCCCAGCCCCAGGCGGTAGCAGTAGTTTCTGCCGCCCTGGCCAGGTCCCTGAGCAAGATTGGCGATTATCTCTACTTCGCTGATTCGGGGCCTTCATATGGCGTGGAAACAGGAGTCATCAGTGGTCTTAAGGTATTTGATGTCAGCAACCTGGCATCTCCAGTTTTGAAGAAGAATGACGGCAGTTCCCTGAAGGTCCCATTGGAGATGAAGAATGATGGTGAGCATCTTTTCATCGGTGATAACTCGGGTGGCCTGAAGGTCATTGACGTGAGCGTCGACCCTCTAAATACGACGGCCACCATACTTGGGGGCAGTGCCCGAAACTCCACCTCTCTGGGAAGCGATGACAAACTCTACGTTCTGCGCTGGCCGGACAAACTCGAGACGATTGATGTGACCGACATGGCGGCACCGTCGCTGGTGGCCACCTACCAGGAAGCTGGCATCGTTCATGGGCAGGGTGAAGTGGTCTGGCGTGATGACCATCTCTACATTGCCAATTACAACCTGCCTTTCCGAGTATTTGACGCGACCGACCCTCTCGACCTCTCCCTGGCGGGCTCGCTGGAGCTAGGTGGTATTGGCAATGCTGTGGCTTTGGTCGACAGCTACGCCTGGGTAGCCATGAACAGTGGTGAAATACGGATCCTTGAGATCTCGACTCCAGAACTGCCCGAACAGGTTGGTACTTTGCCCGGTCCGGATGGTGCCAACTCTCGTCGGATCGAATTCGGCGGCAATTATGCCTTTGTCGCCCATGGGCAGGCCGGAGCTGGCATCTATGGCATCGTCGATCCAACCCAGCCAGAACTCCTGGGCATCATTCCTGCCGACCACCAGATTCTCGATGTCGAATTTGACGGAACTCACCTCTTCCTTTTGGAAGCTGACAACTCGCTGCTGGCGGTAGGCGGTTTCTAGGCGGTCACGCACCGTGAGAAATGCTGTAGCCAGGGCGTGCTCGTACTCACCTCGTGTGGTTTGACCTCCTTGTTCTCATGGCGTATTCTGGACGTGAAGTTCGAAGAGCAAACCATGTAGGCTCTGTCCCTGGACCGGCGAGGTATCGTCTGACCAAAGGAGTGACCTATGAGTAGATTTGGATTGGCGTCTCTGGCCGGAATCTTCTTGTCGATGGTAGCTGGTTGTGGCGGTGGACAGATCGAGCCCACCTGGTTTGTCGAGGATGTCGCGGTGGAGATGCCAGACGGGCGCGCTGACGACGTGAGAGCGTCGCTGGATATTTGGCCCGCAGATCTGACTGTGGACTTGCAAGATATCTTGCTCTTCGACTCGCTGGAGATTGGTGACGATTTGGAAGAGAGCGATTTGGTTGAGCCTGGGGGGTTCAACTGGCCTTGCAATGAGAATGCCGAATGCCTCTCCGGATATTGCGTACCTGTCGGGAAGGGCAGTGTCTGTTCCATGCATTGCGTCGAAGACTGTCCTGTCGGATGGGAGTGCCTGCTTGATACCTCTGCGGCTCCAGACCTTGTCTACGTCTGTTTGCCAGCGGGCCTGCCACTGTGTGCACCATGCAGTGCCGACGATGAGTGCCAGGTTGACTGGTTCTACAGTGGCGCTGGCTGCATCGACTTCGGAGCGAAAGGAGCGTACTGCGGAACCCCCTGTCATATAGATACGGATTGCCCTGAGCAGTTCTTCTGTGACCAGGTGGAGGTCATGGATGGAGGTCTCTCCGCACTTTGTGTTCCGGAAGAGATGGGGCATTGCGATTGCAGTCCGTGGGCCATTGACATCGTTGCCACCACCGATTGCTTCGTGGAAAACGATTTTGGAAAATGCGTTGGGCAACGGGTTTGCCTGGACGAAGAGCTGTCCTTGTGTAGCGCAACCACGCCCGCGGTCGAATCCTGCAATGGATTGGACGATGACTGCGATGGCGTGGTGGACGAGGAACTGGGGGGCATCGCCTGCGGCCTGGGGTTTTGTGCTCATACCGTAGAACACTGCTTGGAGGGAGCGATTCAGGAGTGCGACCCATTGGAAGGAAGTAGCGAAGAAGAGTGTAACGGTGTCGACGATGATTGTGACGGGGAGAGTGACGAGGACTTCGTTGATAGCGACGGCGATGGAGTTGCCGATTGCATGAGTCAAGACGATGACGGCGACGGTTGGCCCGACGGTCTCGACAACTGCCCTCTCGATGCAAATCCAGATCAGGCAGATTTCGATTCGGACAATTTCGGCGACCTTTGCGATGCCGATGACGACAATGACAAGTCACCCGATGACGAGGACTGTAATCCTTTCTTTGACGAGGTTTTCCCTGGGGCCAACGAGCTCTGCAATGGCATCGATGATGATTGCAACGAGAATATAGATGACGGCTTGGGCGTGACTGTTTGTGGGCTGGGTGTTTGTGAGCATTCAGTTGCCAATTGCCAGGATGGGCAAACGCACGAGTGTGACCCTCTGGAGGGAATCGGCATTGAGGAATGCGACGGGATAGATAACGACTGTGATGGAGTAACGGACCAGGATTATCCCGATCTGGACGGGGATGCTGAGGCCGATTGCGTGGACTCCGACGATGATGGCGACGGGGTCGCAGATGGTGATGACAACTGTCCGGTCACTGGCAATCCTGACCAATTAGACACAGACGGCGACGGTTTTGGCGATGTTTGCGACGGGGGTTGCTATCTGATCGGCCTGGATGAGTGGGAGACTGACTGCGACGGTGTGCCAGATGGGTTGGACAACTGTCCGGGGATAGCGAATCCAAATCAGGATGATGCAGATGGCGACGGTGCCGGAAACCACTGCGATAATGATGACGACGGCGACAGCGTCCCCGACGGGGCCGATAATTGCCCGCTCGTGGCAAACCCTGGCCAACAGGACTTGGACGGTGACGGAATTGGTGACCTCTGCGACGGTGACCTGGATGGGGATGGAATTCAGGATGGTGAAGACAACTGCCCGAGTCAGGGCAACGAGGCACAACTCGACTTGGACGGCGATGGCTTAGGTGATGTCTGCGACGGTGACGATGATGGTGACGGTGATCCCGATTTCATCGATTGCGCGCCTTTCGACGATGCTGTTTCCCATTTGCAGATAGAGGTCTGTAACCAGTTCGACGACGACTGCGACAACATGGTCGATGAGGCAGGATCAATCGGTTGTGAGCCCTGGTACGTGGACATGGATCAGGACGGGTTTGGAGTAGCTGCTCAGTCGAAGTGTCTTTGCGGGGCCGAGGATTTCTATACGGTTCAAATGACGGGTGACTGTAAGCCCCTCGATGACGCGGTCTTCCCGGGTGCTCCCGAAGAGTGCAATGGCAAAGACGAGAACTGTGACGGGGCATCTGACGAGAGTTTCCCTGACCTTGACGAAGACGGTATTGCCGACTGTGTCGATGCCGACGATGATGGTGACCAGATCCCCGACGAGGTAGACAACTGTCCCCAGGACGAAAACCCTTTCCAGGGGGATTTCGATAAGGATGGTCTGGGCAACGATTGCGACCCGGACATGGACGACGATGGGGCGAACAATGGGGTCGATTGCGGACCCCTTGACCCGGTCATCTATCCAGGGGCCATGGAGGTCTGTGACGGCAAAGACAACGACTGCAACGGGCCCGTGGACGACGGCCTCGGCACCACGACCTGTGGCTTGGGACAGTGCTTACATACCATTGATAACTGCGTCGCTGGCAAGTCCCAGCAATGCGACCCAATGGAGGGAGAGACTCCAGAAACGTGCGATGGCCTTGATAATGACTGTGACGGCAGCGTAGATCAGTCGTTTGATGTGGGCGAATCGTGCGTCGACGGACTGGGGCAGTGTGCTGACGAAGGGGAGAAGGCTTGCCTGCTGGACGGATCGGGGACTTTTTGCCTGGCGGAAACCGGCCAACCGGTAGCTGAGACGTGCGACGGCCTGGACAACGACTGCGACGGCTCCAGCGACGAGGACTTCCAATTGGGGGATCCCTGCATCGTCGGCGTGGGTGAGTGCCAGGCCCTCGGGCAGAACATCTGCTCCCAGGACCACCTGGATGTGGTTTGCGACGTGCTCCCCCTTGAGCCCACGGATGAAGTCTGCGATGGGCTGGACAATGACTGTGATGAGCAGACCGACGAGGAGCTCGCCCCCATCACTTGCGGGAAGGGGGTCTGCGTCAACACCATCGTTGCCTGCGTCGCTGGCGTGCCCCAGATTTGCGATCCCTATCTGGGGGCCACTGACGAAAGTTGCGATGGCCTGGACAACAACTGCAACGGCGACCTTCCCGCTGATGAAGAAGATGCTGACAAAGATGGTCAGATGGCTTGCGAGGGAGATTGTGATGACTCAGACAAACTGATCCATACCGGGGCCGAAGAGCTTTGCGATGCCATCGATTCAGATTGCGACGACTCTCTGGTCGATGATTTCGACAACTTCGACGGGGACAACGAACCTGACTGTACGGACCTCGATGATGACAACGACAATCATTTGGACGGCGTTGACTGTGCACCCCAAAACGGTGACATCTATCCAGGAGCAGCGGAGGTTTGCGACGGGCTGGACAACGACTGCAATAACGTGGTGGACGACGGTGCCGGGAATTGCACCACCTATTACGTTGACGGAGACGATGATGGTTGGGGTTCCAACGTGTCCAAGTGTGTTTGCCAGCCCGACGAGACTTACAAAGTGACGAAGACCGGGGACTGCAATGATGGCAACGGAGCTGTCAATCCCGGGGCTGCCGAGGTTTGCAAGAACGTCGTTGATGAGGATTGCGACGGGCAGTTGTCAGAAGGATGCGCCGAGGTCTTTCACAATTGTGGCGGTCCTGGTGCCATGGACTCTGGCCAGACTATTAGCTGTAGTCTCGGAGCAGATCGCGTGGTCCACAAGGTCAAGGTCTCCGTCGGTTGCAATGATGGGGAGTCCGGCAGCTATACGGTTTCCTTTAACGACGGTTCATCCACCAGCTTTGGCGCAGGCTGCGGTACGACCAGTAGCTTCTCTCCGCGCCTCACTAAGACCGCTTCTCTGAAGATGAACTCCGGCGGCGGTGGTGACAACCACATCTCTTTCACCTGCTGCGGATCCCAGGGCTGGGGCCTGTGGTACAAGTAGCCATCTACGAAACCTTCTGCTAAGTTGAGCGCTGGTTGTCAAGAGAAGTCCCAGTAACCCGAACCGATGGACTGACCATGAAAGTGATTCTCGTCGTGTCTATGTTGCTAATGCCAGCACTACTGCTTGCTCAGGAGGTCGCTGTGGAAGCCCCAAATCCCTTCTTTGAGGAGTGGACTACGCCCTTTGGCGTACCGCCTTTCGAGAAGATCAAGAATGCCCATTACCTGCCCGCGGTGGAGCGGGGCATCGTTGAGCATCAGGCCGAAGTTGACGGTATCGTCAGTAGTAAGGGAGTCCCGACCTTCGCCAATACCATCGAGGCCTTGGAGGGGGCTGGTGAATTGCTGGACAAGGTGAGTCACGTCTTCTTCAGCTTGCTCAGCGCTCGCACTGATGATGAGCTCAACGATCTTGCCAGGGAGCTTTCTCCAAGACTGTCGAAACACTTCGACAATATCTTGCTAGATGCAGCACTCTTCGCCCGAGTGAAGAGCGTCTACGACCAGAAGGAGAAGCTGGAACTTACCGTCGAGGAGCGGGCTCTTCTGGAGGAGACCTGGCAGGATTTCGTCCGGGGCGGTGCCAATCTTGATGAGAAGCAGAAGGAAGAGTTGCGGGCAATCAACCAGGAACTTGCGGTGCTCACCCTCGAATTCGGACAGAACATCCTGGAGGAGGATAATGGTTTTCAGTTGATCATCGAGAAGCCTGAAGAGCTTGATGGTCTGCCTTCCCGAGTGATTGATGGCGGCGCCAAGGCAGCCAAGGAAAGGGGGCTGGAGGGCAAATGGGTTTTTACGCTGCACAAGCCGAGCCTCTTTCCCTTTATTACCTACTCAACGCGACGCGATCTCCGGGAGAAGATGTATCGCGGCTATATCGAGCGGGGCGCCAATGGCAATAAGCTGGACAACCGGGAGACTATCAAGAAGATCGTTGCCCTGCGTACCCGCAAAGCGAGGCTCTTCGGCTTTGCCAGCTACGCTGAATTTGCCCTCGCCCGCAGGGTCGCAGCCAACCCGGAGAACGTCTACAAGCTGCTCAACAAGCTCTGGACCCCCGCTCTTGCTCGCGCCAAACGAGAACTCGCAGAGATGCAAGCTCTTGCTGACCAGGAAGGTGGGAAGTTCAAACTCGAGTCATGGGACTGGTGGTTCTACGCCGAGAAGGTTCGCAAGGCACGCTACGATCTTGACGACAAGGAGCTGCGCCCATATTTCGAGATCAGCCGGGTTCAACAAGGTGCTTTCGATGTTGCGACGAAGCTCTATGGCATAAAGTTCATCGAGCGAAAAGATGTCCCAGTCTATCACAAGGACGTCAAAGCTTTCGAGGTGCAAGAGGCGGATGGTTCCCATCTGGGAATCTTCTACACCGACTTTTTTCCCCGTGCGAGCAAACGGGGTGGGGCCTGGTGCGGGACCTATCGTGATTCGCACCGGCGGGACGGCAAGAAGGTCTACCCGGTGGTCAATAATGTTGGCAATTTCTCCATGCCCACCTCAGACAAACCCGCGCTCCTCAGTTTCGAAGAGGTGACCACTCTCTTCCACGAGTTCGGCCATGCCCTCCACGTTCTCTTCAATGATACAAAGTACACACGGACCGCCGATGCTGTGCGCGTGGATTTCGTCGAGCTGCCCTCCCAAATCATGGAGAATTGGGCGAGCGAACCTGAGGTTCTGAAGATGTACGCTCGCCACTATGAAACGGGCGAGGCGATACCTGACGACCTTATCGCGAAGCTCCAGAAGAGCTCTACTTTCAACCAGGGCTTTGCCACTGTCGAATACCTGGCCGCCAGCCTCCTGGACATGCATTGGCACTCGACGGTCCACGAGGGAGAGATCGACGTGGACAAGTTCGAGCAAGAGACATTGGACAAGATTGGACTTATCCCGGAGATCATCTCCCGTTATCGTAGTTCATATTTTCGGCACATCTTTTCGGGTGGCTACTACGCTGCCGGCTACTACAGTTACATCTGGGCCGCCGTTCTCGATGCCGATGCTTTCGAAGCTTTCAAGGAAAATGGGCTCTTCGACAAGAAGACCGCGGCCGCATTCCGCACACACGTTCTCTCCAAGGGCGGCACCGAGGATCAGATGATTCTCTACAAACGCTTTCGGGGCTCCGACCCGAAGATCGACCCCCTCCTGAAACGCCGCGGTCTGTTGGAAGAAGAGTAAGGCAACAACGCCCACCCAACAGCCTATATGCTCTAAATTACACGACTATTTGGCGGCGCGTCCGTTGTTTTGGCCGCTGTGCTCGACATCGCGATCGTGATTGCGTACTATTGGCCAAATGGTCACGAAATCTGTTGTGGAGGGAGTTTGATGCGGTGGTCTAGATCGATGACGACGTTGTTTGTGGTCTTGTTGGCTTCTGTTCCTCTCCTTGGGTGTGGAGTGTTGGCGTGGGCAGCTTCGCCGCTGGCAACATTGGTCGCAATTACCATCCTTGCGCTGGCCGGGCTGGTTGGCTGTAGCGGCTCTGGGCGAGAGGGACTGGAGGATGATTCCGGAGCAGATGTTCTGACCACCGACATTGCCGCCGGCGAGGAACAAACGTCCGAGCCAGATGTGGTAGAACCCTCCGAGCCAGATGTGGTAGAACCCATCGATATAGTAGAGCAAGATCTTCCCGATCCTACCCTGGTGGACACCGACAATGACGGCATCGTCGATGCGGAGGACAACTGTCCCCTGGTGCCCAATCCTGAGCAGGAAGATGTTGATGCCAGTGGCTACGGGGATGCCTGTGAAGCAGTGGCCTTTATCTCTCCTTGCTGCGGTCCGGAGTGTTTCCTGGACAGTGATGGCGACATGATTCCAGACGTGCTGGACCTCTGTCCCTGGACCGTCGACCTGGATGGTTTTGAAGGCAACATGGATTCTGATGGCGACAGTGTTGGTGATGGCTGTGATGATAGCGACGACTTCGACGGGGATGGGGTTCCTGATCTCGAAGACAACTGTCCTCGCATCCCGAATCCGGGACAAGAGAACTCTGACGGGGACGGCGAATGTGACATCCACGGCGATGCCTGTGATCTTTGCGAGGGGGACGAGTGTCTCTCTCCATGTGGCGAAATCTGTTGCTACGATGCCGATGGAGATGGCTATCCGGGTGGCTGGTTGCCACTGCAGCCGATTAGCTGTGGTGGGCTGGACAATAGCGATGATAATTGCCCTCTCGTAGCGAATGAAGACCAGGCAGACAAAGATTTCGATGGCGTTGGCGATGCCTGCGACAACTGTCCGGATGAACCCAATCAAGATCAGTGGGATGTCAACGGGGACGGCCAGGGCGATGCCTGTTCCACCGCTGACTTGAGTTGGCAAGAGCGACAGCCCCAGAGGCGGGTGGCACTGACGGACTTCCTATTGGCTCGAGTTATCACCCCCAGTGCTTTTCTCGATGGTTATGGAGGGACGCCTGAGGTGGCGCGTAATGCCCTGGCAGTGGCTCTTTCGCAGCGATTCCAAAAGGACGGAGTGCTCCCCAATGACTCGGCCTGAGAGGAACCAGGTTCACCAAACTGGTGGGGCACTGGCGGTGGAGGTGACTCCGGACTGTAATCGGCAATGTCAATACTGCTACAACGGATGGCGGCTCCATCCTGAGTCCCGGGACCATCCTCTACCGGCGGACGAATTTGTAGCGCTGGTGCAAACGGCATTGGAGGAAAGTGGCCGCACAGCTATCCAGTTTTCTGGTGGCGAGCCGCTCCTCAGAAAGGAGTTCTTCGCTATCGTCGAGGGGCTCAAGGCTCCCGGGCGTAACCTCTCGTTGGTCACCGACGGTGGCCTTATTGACGAATCGACCGCGCGGCGACTTAAGGAGCTTGGAGTGGCCCCGGTGCAACCGACCTTGTTGGCAGTGGACCGTAGCGTTCACGATCGACTCAAAGGCGTACCCGGGGCCTTCGACAAAACCATTGCGGCCGTCGGCTTGCTGCGCCGCTACGAAGTGCCGGTCAGCGTTTCTTTTGTCGCAACTCGAGCAAACTACGAGTACTTCAAGGACGTCGTTGAACTCTCCTTCGCGCTGGGCGTGCGAAGCATCGCATTCAGTCGGTTTTGTACCGCTGGATTGGGGGCGGAGAAGCAAGCGGAGCTTCAGCCTTCCCCCGATCATATTCGAGAGTGTCTGGAGGTAGCGGCGGATGCTTGCCGGCGATTGGGTGTGCGCGTTCATATGGCCATTTCCTTGCCCTTGTGTGTACCGACTAGAGAGCAACTGGAAGGCCTGAGATTCGGAAGTTGCGCGTTAGGGACGGAGCAGCCCGGGTACACGATTGACCCCTGGGGTAACTTACGGGCATGTAGTGTCTCCTCGGTGACTTTAGGTGATTTGAGGACTGAATCCTGGTCGACCATTGTTGCCCGCGCTCAGCGTGAGTATTTCCCTGCCGTGAAGGCTTTGCCTTCCGACTGCAGCTCTTGCAGTTTCGCGGCGCGCTGTCGGGGCGGCTGCCGAGAGAGTTCTCGCATTGTCCACGGGGATTTGGACCACCCAGACCCTTTGGCCGAGGTCCTTCGCTAGCTCTGAGTCCTCTGCACTTGCAAACCGTATCAGTTCCCGCGATCATGGCACAGAGTACCCGTTGAGCGAGGTCGAGACATGAGTAGCAATACCAATGCGCGGGCTGGTTCCCGTCAGATTGCGGTCATCGCAGCTATTGTGGTTTTGGCTGGAGCTGCAGTTATCTTCTACCTTGCCAGCCGTCCGTCTGGTCCGCCCGCCGCAGCAACGTCGCTTGCATCCTTGCTGCCGGCAGATACTCCCCTACTCGCCTGGACCACTGACCTGGGGAGTCTTATTGAACTGGGCCGTGACGCGGGCCTTGACGGCACCGTACTTGCTGCCAATCACGCGGGATTTGGCGAGGCGGTGAAGAAGCTGGGGGCCAATCCACTGACCGTGGAAGGGCTTGCGACCCTGGGAATAGACACCTCTGGTGCGGTAGGACTGGCCCTTACTCCGGCGCAGAGTGCTGGCGTGATTTTCGCGCTCTACGTACCCATGATCTCGGGCCCATCCCTGCCGACTAGGCTTACGGAAATCTTCGACAAGCTGGAAGTATCGCAAAGAGTAACAATAGAAGAAGCGAGCCCCAATGGACGCCCTGTGTCCTGGTTGTTTCCGGTACGAGAAGGGCAGAAGGGACCCGGCATAGCGGCCTTTCTTGAGGTCGATGGTGGGACCCTTGTTCTTTTCCCAGCCAACGATCGCAGGAGTGATGCAGGTGAGGTCGAAAAGGACATTGCCGCCTACGTCGACTTGCTTGGACGAGGAGGCGAAACGCTTGACTCGGCCCCGGCTTACGATGATGCCCTGGGCAGCACGGATGGGGCCTTGCTTGCGGCGTTCTTTAATCCAGGAGTTGCGACCCGCTCACTGGAGCTTGGCGACGATAGTGTGCAGGCTCTCTTCTGGATCATGGCGAGTGTGAAGGGGGCTGGTTTCAGTCTTGTGGAGGAAGGGCCCGCGCTGCGGCTCAAGTCCCTGACGTTGCTGGAATCCGCCGAGGTAGCTTCTGGGGCGCCTCGCGACCTTTCGGTTCTCGACCTCATCCCCGGCCATCCCGTTGCTGGTCTACATGTGGCAATAGACCTTACCAAGGCTCTGGCGGAATTGGAGCGAACATTGCCAGAAGAGGTCTATCGAACCCATCCCATTGTGAGTGCGTTGACCGCCAGGGACTCATTCCTGGGCGTGAGTGAGGAGATTCGCATCCTCGACCTTGTAAATGGTGAGGTCGGGCTCTTCCTGGGTCATCTCGGCGACACGCCTGAGGCCACTTTGAATAGTCTTGTGGGCTTTATGGGGGCCGGAAATGAACTCACCCGGGCTGTGGTGCTTCGGTTGATTGACACGTTCTTGGGGGCCAGAGTAGTTGACGAAAGGGACGTGGGCGGCACAACGATCTTCGTGCTGGACTCTCTTGCTGGTTCCCCAGGGCTGATGTTGATGGGCGGCAGGTTGTGGTTTGCCGGGTCGCACGAGGCGCTTGTCTCCGTAGCGAAGGGCGAAAAGGGGAATCTCACGGACGGCGACCGCAACCTTCGGATAGCCTCGGTGATGCGCGAAGAGGGGTCTGTGGCACTCTATGCAGACCTGGAGCGCATTGTCGCAGGATTGCCAGCGCTCATAGGAGCCTCGATTGAAGAGAGAGGCGAAGCTGGTCGCTTGCTGGGTACCCTGGATTATCTCACCTTGCGTGCGTGGGTAGAGGGAGCGTCTGTGCAGAGCGAGTTCGCGCTTCACGCCAAAGGGGAGAACTTCCGGACCTCCACTTTGGCCGCACTTCTGGCCACCATGGATGGTGCCTTTGGAGAGGTCCGGGAGCGAAGAGCAGAAGTAGCAAGTGCTCATGACGCCGTGCAGGCGGAATCTGTAAGAGGCGAAGCCGAGCACAACCTTCACAAAATCTACTATGGCGCCGCCACACACTTTGAAACACCTTCATCGAACCTCGGAGGGGATGCCCAATCCTGTCAATTCCCTCCAACCGTGGCCGCCACCCCCGCCGCTAATTGCTGCTCAGATGGGAGTGGGCGCTGCCCGGGGCAATCTGAAGTCTGGTCAAACTCTGCCACCTGGACCGCGCTCTCCTTCTCACTCGATTCGCCCCATTCCTGCGTCTATTCATTCGAAAGCAGTGGTTTTGGCTACACTGCGCAGTTCACTGCCGCGGCTCGTTGTGATGCTGATTGCGACGGTCGTGCAACGGTCTACAGAATGAGCGGCAAAGCGGGGCAAACCAGGGGTGGGCGGTTTTGCGAAATGTCGGGCGAGCGGACCTTTGACGTAACTGAAGAATAGCCCACCCATGCAATCCGCGGGCACTACCTTGCAACCAGTTCTTCGCCATCCTCTGGCCAATCAACAATTTCTCCCTCATGGTGGCCTTAGGCGCAGACAGTTGAAGCAGCATGCGCGCGTGGCGACTCCTTCTTCGTTATGGTACAAATACCCGGGGCCGGGGGCATGTTGGAAACTCCTCGGTCTGGAGTTGGAAGCTGATCACCTCGGAGGCATGAAAGCAATATGAAGAGAACAGTTGTTTGGTTGGCCATCTCCCTCGGGCTATTCGCCTGTTCCACCAATGGCGGCGTGGTTGAGCAGATTCCCGATGCTGATTCCGTCTCCCCCACAGACCAGATCGTTGATGACGTAATGATCGGCGAAACTCCTGGCGTAGAGGATGTCGTGGAGGCGGTTGAGGACCTCGGCTTTGAACTTTTCGTCCCCGTTGACCTTGCGGCGGAATTGCCGGTTCCTCAATGTGACCAAGGAGACGGCTGTTTTCTCGACGGCTGTGATGCCAATGATGATTGCCAGTCTGGTTGGTGCGTTCAGCACCTGGGGGAAGATGTTTGCACCAAGACCTGCCAGCAGGAGTGCCCACCCGGGTGGACCTGTAGCCAGGTGGCTGGCACCGACCCTGACGTCGTCTATATCTGTGTTTCCGACTACGCCAATCTCTGTCGGCCTTGTGCCACCAATGCCAACTGTACGAGCACTGGTGGGGCGGAAGACGCTTGTCTTGACTACGGTTCGCTGGGCAATTTCTGTGGTGCGCCTTGCGGGGTGGATGATGGTTGCCCATGGGGTTTTTCATGTCTGACGACCGCTACCGTCGATGGCGTTGAGCTTAGCCAGTGCGTTAATGACACGGGTGAGTGTCCTTGCACCAAGCGCTCCGTTGAACTTGGGCTGACGACGCCCTGTACATTGGCCAACGATTCTGGCACCTGTTCGGGCCTGCGTATTTGCACCGAAGATGGACTCTCTATATGTGACGCCTCGGAACCGGTGGACGAGTTCTGCAATGGACTCGATGATGACTGTGACGGGGAAGTTGACGAACCGGCTCTCGTCGCCGGCGATTATGTCAACCTTTGTGATGATGGTAGCGACTGCACCGAAGATGAGTGCGCCGGTCTGGAGGGTTGCGTCAATGTGCTCCTGAATTCCGGGCAATGTAATGATGGCAACCCGTGTACCGTGGCCGATCACTGTGTCGAAGGTAATTGCACCGGGAGCGAAGTTGAGTGCAATGACGACAATCCCTGCACGGATGACTTGTGCACCGATACGGGAGGTTGTGAGTTCCCCGCAGTTGACGGACAGTGCGACGATGACGATCCGTGTACCGTCGGGGATTTCTGCTCAGCAGGGGAGTGTGAAGGAACCCATGTGCCCTGCGAGTGCCAGGTGGATGCGGATTGTGAGGAACTCGAAGACGGTGATCTGTGCAATGGTAGCTTGATTTGTGATGATGCGTGGCCTCCATTCCAATGCGTTGTCGAGGTTGAATCGGAAATCGTTTGTCCAGAGCCCAATGGACCTCACGCGCCGTGCCTGGTCGCCGCCTGCGACCCCGCCACTGGCGACTGCACCTTACTTCCAGCCAATGATGAGATGCTCTGTGATGATGGCAATGCCTGTACCGTGAATGACCTTTGCGCCGGGGGGGAGTGCGTCTCCGGGTTCGCCGTCAATTGCAACGATGGGAGCCCTTGCACTGACGACTCCTGTGATCCGGATGGTGGCTGTTCATCTATTGATAACAACGACGAGTGCAACGACGATGACGTTTGCACCACCGCTGACCAGTGCATCAACGGTGAGTGCGTTGGTGGTCCGATACTGCAATGTAATGACGGCAACCCTTGCACTGCAGACTCCTGCGAATCGAGTATCGGTTGCCAACATCTCTCCGTCGCAGGTGACTGTGACGATGAAAACGCTTGTACCACCGGTGATCATTGCGCGGCCGGTGTGTGTGCCTTCGAAGCCATCCTGCAGTGCGATGATGGCAATGTCTGCACCGACGACTCGTGTGACTCCAGCGAAGGCTGTGTCACGACGACGAATCAGGCGATTTGCGATGATGGAGATGCTTGCACCAGCAGTGACGTCTGCCAGGATGGAGGCTGCCAGGGCACCGCCGTAATCGATTGCGACGACGGCAATCCCTGTACGTCAGATTCATGCGATCCCGTGGAGGGGTGTCAGTACGATGCGAATGACCTGGGTTGTGACGACGGCAATACCTGCACGGTAGGAGATCACTGTGCCCTTGGGGCCTGCGTGACTGGCGGGTTACTCAACTGTGGCGACGACAACGTCTGCACCAATGATACTTGTGACCCAGCGGCGGGGTGTATCAACACTCTCAATTCGGCGCCGTGTGATGATGGGGACCTTTGTACTACCGGGGACAAATGCCAGCTAGGGGAGTGCGCCGGGCTCGGCAATCTCACTTGCATTGACGGCAATGTCTGTACGGACGACTCCTGTGACCCGCAGGTTGGGTGCCAGTTTGTTGCCAACGATGCCGCCTGTGACGATGGCGATGCGTGTACCGATGGTGACATCTGCGCCTCTGGTTGGTGCTCATCGGGGCCGCCCGTCGACTGCTTCGACGGTAATGACTGTACCGACGACTCTTGTGCCCCGCAATCTGGATGTGAACACTCGAACGTCGAGAATGGTTCTGCCTGTATTGACGAGGGCATTGACAAGATCTGCGTTGATGGCGAGTGTCTCTGCAAGCCAGCTTGCGAAGGCAAGGAGTGTGGTCCCGACGGTTGCGGTGGCACCTGTGGCACCTGCGAAGATGACGATGAATGTACACTCAACGAGGACTGTGACGCTGGTAGCTGCGTTAGTACTGCACTGGAGTGTGACGACGATAACCTATGCACTGACGATTCCTGTGAGCCGGCCCAGGGTTGCGTGTATTTGAACAACGCGGTGCCTTGTGATGACGGGAATCCCTGCACTGCCAATGATGTTTGTGGCGAGGGGAGTTGTTCGGGGGAAGGCATACCCCAACTCGCTGCGTTTGAGTTTTCCAACGCTGGTGCGACAGGTCGCCTCGGACCTTCCCAAAGCAATGTTGACAACGCTTACAACGGCACGAATCTGGCAGGAAAGGTGGGGGCCGTTGGAGGCATTCAGTCGTGGATCGTGCCTTACTCCGGTACCTATACGGTGGAGGCCGCAGGCGCTAAGGGAGGAGATGGCGGCGGCAACAATCCCGGAAAGGGCGCGCTCCAAATTGGCGACTTTGAGCTTCAGGCGGGGACCAACCTCAAAGTCGTGGTCGGTCAAGTCGGCTCCCTGTCTAAGCAAGGGTGTTGTTGGAAGTATGGTTGCAGCGGCGGTGGCGGAGCCTCATGGGTCTACACCGACGCCAACGCTGACCTGCCATTGCTCATCGCTGCAGGCGGCGGAGGACACGCGGAAAACGCGACGGCCGGTCACGGTTCAGCGACCACCGGCGCTAATGCGGCTACTGGCGGCAGCGGCACTTCCGGTTCAGGTGGCAATGGCGGCAACGGTGGTAGCGCGGGCCCAACCAGCCATTCCTATTCACCGGGAGCTGGGGGGGCCGGTTGGCTCACCAACGGACAGACCGCACCAACCATTCGGAATCCTGGCGGAAAGGGTGGAAAGGCTCCTCGAAACGGTGCTGAAGGCGGTTTTGGTACTCATAATAACTACGGCGCTGAACACTGCTCAGGCGGATTCGGCGGAGGTGGTGCGGGGTCGGACAATACCGGTGCCGGTGGTGGTGGCGGTGGTTTCAACGGTGGAGGCGGAGGTCGAAACTATGCCGGTGGGGGTAGCTGGGGAGCCGGAGGTGGTGGCGGGTCTTACAACGGCGGTGCCAACCAATCCAATCAGGGGGGAACGAACGACAGTCACGGTTATGTGACGGTAACGTTCGAGTGCAACTAGAGATACCTTTGGAATCTACTTCACGCTGAATTTGAGGCTCTCAATAACTTTGAATCCACCCTTGGGATAGTCGAAGTAGAGGCGAGTTTCATAGTCGCCAGCGGCCAGACCCTTAACCTCGTAAGTTCCTTCCTTCTTGCTCTTCAGGTAAGTCCACTTGCCCCATTCTTTCTCGGATGTTCCGGCTTTGACAACGGTGATCCAGTCTTGCGCATTTCCCGGCGTATTGAACCAGGACACTACCACCGGCTTGCCTGCAGCAAACTGCGCAGCCGTGAGAGACGTGTACTTGCCTTTTGGCGCACCGGCGATGACGCTGAACTTGACCCGTTCGATGACCTTGAAGCCGCCTTTGGGGTAGTCATAATAGAGTCGCGCTTCGTACTCGCCGGATTTCAGTCCCTTAACTGTGTAATTGCCCTCCTTCTTGCCCGCAGTGTACGTCCATTGGCCCCATTCCTTGTCTGACGTGCCAGCCTTCACGACGCTAATCCAGTCCTGCTGATTGCCGGGAGTGCCCGCCCAGGAGACTACTACCGAGTCGCCATTGATTGTTGCGGATGGAAGCGTGAGGTATGTGCCTCCATGACCAACTGAAGCGAGTGCCGGAGAGGCGAAAGCGATGGCAACGACCAGGATTGTGGCAATGAAATGGACTCTTCTCATCTACGTCCTCCAAAGGTAAGTGCTAATGTTAGAAAGTTGCTCTTGTTGGTGGATTATTTGCCGAACCGACGCCATCGTCAAGAATATTCGTCGACTCTCTTGAGAGAGACCAGAGCCTTCTCTACGGGTCCCAGTACAGGTAGCATAGTGGTGCAACCAGCACATCTGCTGGTTCGTTCTCCGCGTTCAAGAAGAGCGGGTTGCCTAGACAGAAGTTGGAGTCCAGTCCCTTAAAGACGAATTCCATCTTGAGGAGCATCTCATTACCAGGCGGTATGGTGTTCTGGGCCAGACCGAATCCGAGAACGAAGTTGTTGGCATCGCCGATGCTAACACCGATACCTGCGTCTACCGTTGAACCGCCCGTGACCGAGGTAAGAAACAGACCGGAAACCAGGAATTGGAACCCCAATACAGGAACCTGGTTCTCCATCCACAACTCGGCCGAAGTGCTAGAGACGTTTTCATAGGTCAGGATCACGTCCGGTTTCTCGACGTAATATACACATGCGCCCTCATGACAGAACATCTGCCCGTTTTTGCAGCAGGTATCTCCACATGGTTCAAAGAAACACTCACATGTCCCGGTAGCTCCCATGCACATCTTGCCATCCGTGCATTCGATGCAAAGTGCGCTGCAGCCATCCCAGCCACATCCCTTCCCTTCGCAATCGGGCTGGCAGACGCAGGTGTTTTCGATGCAAGCATCCTGCTCTCCCTGGCACGGTCCACATTCCCCCCCACAGCCGTCATCCCCACACTCTTTGCCGTCGCAAGTCGGTTGGCAAGGCGCCTCTGTGGCGTCGAATGTCTCTGAAGTGTCCAGGGGCAAAGAGCTATCGAAGGTATCTGAGGCGTCGGTCGGGGAAGCCGAGTCATCGGCATCTGAGACGTCGGCCAGATAGGTGGCATCGAAGGCATCTGATGCGTCTGACGGGGAAGATAAGTCGAAGATGTCTGAAGCATCGGGAGGGGAGAAGACGTCCTGCATGTCGACAACGTCCAACTGCTCAATGGTCTCCATAGTGTCTGCAGCTTGCCCATGGTCAGCTTCGTCGCCATCTTTATTCGGAGCGCCCGAATCCAGAGGCGTATCTGAGCCCAAATCGTCGGTGACGAAGTCAGATTTTCGCACGTCCGCAATGTATTCAGCTCTTGGGCCATCACCCACCGCACGAGTATCTGACGCCATGGTACCTGAGTCACCAACATCTGTGGAGCCCGGGTCGCCTCCTCCGCATCCGATAATACCAAGTGCCATGACAACGCAGCAGACGTTGAACCAAACTAGATTGAGGACGTACATGCCAATCACCTCTCATAAACTACTTTGCAGGTTTCATGGTAGCAGAGAGGTCCAAGGGTGTGGAATAGTTATTCTGTAGCATTGCTGGGGTTACCGATGTGGGGTGAATGAGGCGGGCCCGTGGCGACGGGCCCGCCTATGAGAGGAGATGCTACTCAGATGCGTGGATGTCTGCGAAGTTAGTCTGTACCCAGTCATCATCCTTGTCTGTGTGGCACTGGATGCAGGCGAAGGATACCGGTACGTCCTGAGCCAATTCGGCATCAGCTTCGTTCTTGTACGTAAGCGTGGCGCCAGGCTCTGTGTTCAGTGTGAAGATGTGGTTCGAGATGTCGCCGTAGGTGAGGGATCCTTTCACTTCGGAGACGGCTGACTTGACAACCTTTGCCATGTGGCAAGTCACGCAGGTGGCGCCCTTGGCCGTGTGGCTGTGTGCGACCTTGTCGTCGTGGCATTCGTCGCAAGTTTTCCGAATGCCATCGCCCGGAGCAAGGTCATCATATTTGGTTGATGCATGGGGGTCATGGCAGGTCATGCAGCCCAATGATGCGTGGGGACCCTGTACCAGCTCCTGATACTGCTCGTGGTGCTTGATCAGGCCGCCCTTCGCGGGGATCACGCTGAAGTCTGAGCCGCGGGTGTGGCACTGGGCGCAGGTCATTGTGTTTGGCATTGCAATGATGTTGTCCTTTGCCGGGCCGCCTTTGTGGATGCTTCCGGGACCGTGACAACCTTCGCAGGTTACGCCGGCATCAGCGAAGGTTCCCCACATGCCAGGCAGATCATCCTGGTGGGGGCCATCTTCGCCAGTGGCAACCCAGCCAGTTGTGTGGCAGGTGCCGCAGGTGTAAGGCTTCTTCTCGCCGGTGTGGTAGCTGGCCCACCCTTCGGTAGCCAGATTGTACTGCACAGCCGGGTTCTCTTCTGTACCGGTGACGATGAAGCCGTCGAGACCGACGAAGCGAGCCTTCCAGCCGTAGCCACCGATGACGTAGGCAATGTCGTCCCAGGTCAGGTCAAGGTCCGCCGGTACGTTGGGGACGCTGCTGTAGGGATAGGTGGGGGGGGTGCCATCAACAACCTTGTTCAGTTTGAAGGGGTGGCCGCTGGCCTCAACCTTCTCCACGATGTCAGCGTTCATGCCAGTATGGCATGACTTGCAAGAGTCCCAACCTTCGTAGGAAGGACCTTCGGTGCCGTGCACCTTGGGGTAGTTCACCTGTACCCAGGTTTCGTCCTTGTTGCCGTGGCACTTCAGGCAAGCGAACTTGACCGGAGCTGCACCGTTGGCCCACTCTTTTCCATCATCATCCTTGTAAGTCAAGGTTGCGCCAGGCTTCGTGTCCAAAGCGAAGAGGTGGCCAGCGATGTCACCGAAGTTTACGCCTGCAGACATGCTGGCGGTAGCCGACTTAACAATCTTGGGCATGTGGCAGTCCACACAGCCTACGCCCTTGGCGGCGTGGTTGTGGTTGACCATAGCGTCGCCATCATGGCACTCGGCGCATTGTTTCCGGACACCCTCGCCCGGGGCGATGTCATCATACTTGCTTGAAGCGTGCGCATCGTGGCACTCACCGCATCCGAGATCCTTGTGCGGGGAAGCCAGTAGCTCCTGGTACTGCTCGTGGTGTCGGATGAGACCGCCCTTGGCGGGTATCTTCATCATGTCGTCGCCACGGGAGTGGCAGGCACCGCAAGTTTCCGTGGTGGGAATCTCAATGTTGTCTTTGGCGGGAGCATCTGCGTGCGCCGCACCGCCGCCATGGCAGGCTTCGCAGCGAACGCCAGGTTCCGAGAAGACTCCGTGCATCCCGGGAAGTTCGTCCTGATGGGGACCATCCTCTCCAGTGGCCATCCAGCCAGTGGTGTGGCAAGAGCCGCAGGTGTAGGGTTTCTTCTCGCCGGTGTGGTAGCTGCCCCAACCCTCGGTGTCCAAGTTGTACTGGACGCCGGGAACTTCTTCCGAGCCGGTGACGATGAAGCCGTCAAGGCCGACGAAGCGCGCCTTCCAGCCGTACCCGCCAATAACGTATGTGATGTCGTCCCAGGTGAGCCCAAGTCCGTCTGGCACGTTAGGAACTTCGCTATAGGGATATGTCGGGGGCTCGCCGCCTTCAACTTTGTTCAATTTGAACTGGTGGCCACTTGCCTGATAGGCCTCAACCAGGTCAGCATGCATGCCGCCGTGGCAAGAGATGCACTTTGCTTCTCCGACGTAGTTGGCCATCGGGTCTACAACGACATCGGGTTCCACGGTGTCTTCCGGCATCAAGGTGTCGCCAGCGGCGGCGTCATCGATCGCCGTGACATCCGTGTCACTGTCCCCGCCGCCGCACGCGACCATGAATGCCAGCGTGGACAGTACTAACATTAGTTTCGCCTTCTTCATCCTTACTCCTCCTTCAACCTGGTTGAGAAACAGCCAGCAGAAAAACCAATTCGCACGATATAGGTGCAACAGGTGTGCCAGTTTGGACGGGAGCTACAAGAGCAGCGCTTGGGGGCTCAGATGGCCACTGGCGTGAGCGAGGGATGACTGCGACTAGTTGGGAAGTGGGCTAGAGAATTGTCATTCCTGAGAATTTCTTGGTTTTGACTCTTTCGGGTTGACGCCGTGCTGGGCCAATTTCCGGTAGAGGGTCTTCACGGACACAGAAGCAGTTACACCTGCTTGGACCACGTTTCCCTGGCACTTCGCGAGCAGATCTTCAAGGTATGATTTTTCGTTGGCTTTCATCCAGGCATCCAGGGTCAAATTCCCATCAGGTGCTGCCACCTTCAGGCCCTCATCAACATCAACCTCTTCCACCAGGCCTTCCCTGGTCATGAGCACCGCTCGTTCCACGACATTCTCCAACTCTCTCACGTTCCCAGGCCACGGGTATTTCACAAGTCTCTTCAACGCGGTCGGCGAGAAGCCGTCAATCTGCTTGCCGAATTTGCCCACGAATTTGGAGAGGAAATAGGATGCGAGCAAGGGCACATCGTCCCTTCTTTCGCGCAGTGGAGGGATAGTGATAGGGACAACGTTGATGCGATAATAGAGGTCTTCACGGAACTTCCCATCCTCGACTAAATGGAGCAAGTTCTTGTTGGTTGCCGAAATGATCCTGACGTCCGACTTGATGGTCTCGGTTCCACCGACTCGTTCAAATTCCTTCTCCTCAAGTACTCGTAGCAGCCGCACCTGCATGCTCTCGGAGACATTACCGATTTCGTCCAGGAAGAGGGACCCGCCGTCGGCCAACTCGAAGCGGCCCTGTTTACGTCGTATGGCACCGGTAAACGCTCCCTTCTCATGGCCGAACAACTCGCTTTCCAGCAAGGACTCGCTCACCGCGCCACAGTTCATGGAGACGAATTTCTTGTTCCTTCTCGGGCTGTTGTAGTGGATGGCCCGTGCAACCAACTCCTTTCCGGTCCCCGTTTCGCCGTATACCGCGACCGTTGTGTTCGTGTCCGCAAGGGTCTTAATCAGCTGAAAGATCTCTTCCATCTTCGGATTCTTGCTGATGATGTTGTCGAAGGAATACTCCCGGATGACTTCCCGCCTGAGTTCGCCAACCTCTGACCTTAGCTCCTCTCTCTCAATAGCTCGCTCCGCAACGATTAGGATCTCGTCGGAGGAGAAGGGCTTGGTTATGTAGTCGCTGGCCCCGCTCCGCATGGCTTCGACGGCCGTTTCAATGGTGCCGTAGGCTGTCATGACGATT
Source organism: uncultured Myxococcales bacterium (assembly GCA_964522395.1). Lineage (GTDB taxonomy): Bacteria > Myxococcota_A > UBA9042 > CAIXZC01 > CAIXZC01 > CALGBT01. The sequence goes on along the minus strand of CAZFVN010000067.1, from coordinate 5,563 downwards.
ACTGGGAGGTAGGGGTAGCGAAGCTTAGCCTCACGGAGTACTGAGAGGCCGTCCATACCAGGCATCTTGAGGTCAACGATGGTCAGACTCACGTCGCGGTCTTCTAGAATGACGAGCCCATCTTCACCTCTGTTTGCCGTCAAGGTCTCGTACCCACTGCCCTGGAATATTCGGCAGAGATGGTCGCAGGTAACCCGTTCGTCATCGATGATCAAGACTGAGTGCGCCATATTTCTACTCCATGTTCGCTGGGATGCGAATTGTGAAAGTCGTCCCCTCTCCTACGGTGCTTTGCATCTCGATGTGGGCACCATGCAGTTCGACAATTCGGGCGACAATATTCATGCCCAGTCCCACCCCCTTACTCTTGGTGGTGTAAAACGGGTCGAACACTTTTCCAATGTCTTCGGCTGCAATTCCCCTGCCATAATCCGTGACAGTCAGCACCAAATCGTTTCTATCGAGTCTGGCGGAGAGCAGGAGGTCGCCGCTGCCCTGCATGGAATCTGCCGCGTTACTTACGAGGTTGGTTAGCATCTGCGTTGTCTTCATCCCGTCAAGTGTCACTGCTGGCATTGACTTTGAGGCAGTTACCTTGACCGCTACGCTATCGGGCACCCGCGCAGCAACGTCGAGGAGCAACTGCCTGACGTCAGTGGGAAAGAGCTCCAACTTCATGGGACGCGAAAAGAGCAGCAGTTCCTGGATAATGGAATCCAGGGACGCGAGTCCAGCCCGAATGTCGCCAATCATCTCTTCCCTGACCTGCGGGTCAGTTTCGCGGTTCAGAAGCTCAAAACCGGTACCAATGTACTGCACTGGATTCTTCACCTCGTGAGCCACTCGGGCCACCATTTCGCCTAGTGTTGCCAAGCGATTAGCCTGCTCCAGTTCACGGTTCAGCCGCTCTTTTTCTGTCGCGGCCTGGAGGAGACGAGCGTTATTGATAGCCCTCTCCTCCGCTCTGATCGCGCGCTCGTTGATGCGTAGCATGAAGAGACCACCAACCAGCAGAATGGCCAGAGAAAGGACGAGGAAGAGAGCGAATGTACGGTTGGTTTCATCGAGCAAGTGCGTCGCTTTGCTCATGGGGTTTGAAATGGCAATGGACCAGAGGGAGTCTTGCACATGGATGGGCGAGTATGCCACCAGTTTGGTCTCACCTTCCACCATGCTTCGACCGTGACCTTCATCACCGCCCAACATCTTCCGTTCAACTGCGAAATCGTTATGGCATGGGCCGCAGCTGGCAGCATCGTTCACATTTCGCAAAGTCATCTCGGGGTGGCTTGAGTGGTAGATCACGACTCCTTGTGCCGTGAGCATCCAGAACGCCCCGATCTCTTCTTCCTCCAGCGCTCGAAAGGCTTTGTCCATGAGTTCTCGTAGTGATACGAGGCCACCCAGAGTGCCAACTACCTGCCCTCCTGAACTCACTACCGGAACGGAGATGTAGATTGCTCTTGCCTCGTCGGTGAGGCCGATGATCTCTGAGATAGACGGCTGGCCGCTTGCTATGACCTCTCTGTGCACCTCTGACACGAGTTCTGTCAGGCCGGGCTTAGGCGATTCCGAGAAGCTTCGAATGACTGCGCCGTGACGATCTTTCAGTTCAACCAGGACCACCAAACCGCCACTGCCCAGGATATCCCAGGTAATACCCAATTCCTCAATGATGTGTTCGTCATCAATGGGCAACGAACTGATGTTCTTGGACATACGGACCAGAGCCAACGTAGTGTTGGCAACTATTTCCTCCATGCCGATGGCAAACTGTCTCACTAGCACTTCTTGCTGCTGCTGATGGTTCGAAATCATCTCCTCGGTAGCAGTCCTGTTAATGCGTAGAACGACGACCAGAAGTAGGGCGAAGACTGCTGCCATCGCCAAACCAGGAGGCGCTCGCCTACCGAGTAGGGTGCGGGCAACAGATTTGCGCTGGGACATCCACTACCTCCGGTTCTCTGAGATTAGCGGCACCAGAGGGGGCCGAGGGTGTGGAAGCCCTCTTCGCTGGCATCACCAGTATCGCCGAAGTGGAGTTGGACCACGGGTAGTGCGTCGCCATCGGTGATGATGCCTCCTGATTGTCGCCAGGTATGGTCATTGATGTCGCACTGTGCGGTGCCTCCCGGCCATCCCGTTTCCTTGTCGCCAGCGGCATCGTTCCAGTATCCGTACCACTGACCGCCGCTCTTGAGTAGCGAGCCTTTGCAGTCCCAGATAATGCTCTGGCGGAAGTCGGTGGAGAGGGCCACCACTTCCTCAATTCGAGCAATGGGAGCGAGATAAGTAACGTCCTTGCTGTAAGCTCCCGGCTCTTCGATTCCGTTGACATGAGTTTTGGCCTCAGTGTCATGGTGGAAGATGGTCCAGCCGCCGCCGTCGGTCTCCATGTCGCAGGTTACATCGAAGGAGGGCTTCTGCCCACCTCCATCGGAGTCGAGAGTGTGCTCCCCACTGATGGCATCGGGAACGTAGTCTCGGATCTCTTTGCAGCTCTTGTAGACGCATCCGTCGTTCACAGAGTCAGAACAGTCTTCATCGACATCATTATAACAATTCTCGTCCATGTCCGGGTGGATGAGGATGTTGTCGTCATCGCAATCACCGGTGATCTTCACGACATACGGGGGCGTCACGGCACAGAGGCACTGTGAAGAGCCCTCAATACCAAAACCGTCCGAGTCAGCATCGACGTAGTAGGTGAGACAGTCCGTCGCGTCGGCTTCGTCTACCTTGCCATCGCAATCGTTGTCGAGGCCGTCGCAGCTCTCTTCTGCTGCCCCCTCAAAGGGGTCACATTCCTGCAATTCACCGTCCACGCATACTTCGAACCAATGGAAGCAGGCACCGCTGCCACAGCTATTGAGTCCCATTCCGTCATCCACCAGACCGTTGCAATCGTCGTCAAGACCGTTGCAATCTTCCGGTTTGACGCCGAGGAACGGATTGCACACTGCCACTTTGCCATCCGTGCAGTAAGGCATGACGTGATAGCAGAGGCCTTCTCCACAAGGGATCTCCCCGAGATCCTCGTCGGTATCACCGTCGCAGTCATTGTCCTGCCCATCACACACTTCCTTGGTGGCCCCGTCAAAGGGGTTGCACTCTTGTACCTGACCGCCGATGCAGGATGGCTGAGAATGAAAACACTGGCCCTTGCCGCAGGCCAGGGTCGGCTGGTCTTCATCGGTCTTGCCGTCACAGTCGTTGTCGAGTCCGTCGCAAACCTCTTCACCAGCTCCTTGAAATGGGTCGCACTCCTGGGGCTCAGCGTTGCTGCAATTGGAGACGGTGTGTGCGCAGATTCCGAGGCCACACGTAGTATTGCCCAGGTCTTCATCGGTGAGGCCGTCGCAGTCGTTGTCGAGCCCATCACAGCTCTCGTTTTCTGCTCCCAGGTAGGGGTCACACATCTGCAGCACTCCATCGACGCACGTGCCTTGCTCATGGAAACAGAGTCCCTTGCCACAACTGACCGTCAGGAAGTCCTCGTCTACCTTGCCGTCGCAATCGTTGTCTTTGCCGTCGCAGACCTCGCCTTGAGCCCCTTGGAATGGGTCGCATTCCTGTGCTACACCCCCGATGCAGGACGGTACGCTATGCTGGCATTGTCCTTTACCGCACTCCAGGATGGGCTGTTCCTCGTCGGTCTTGCCGTCGCAGTCATTGTCGAGACCGTCACAGAGTTCCTCGTCGGCCCCGGCCATGGGATCGCAGATAACCGGTACGCCGGCGTTGCATTTTGCCACAGTCTGGGCACAAACCCCGAGGCCACACGAGGCAGTGCCCTGGTCTTCGTCCACCAATCCGTCACAGTCGTTGTCCGCACCATCGCAGATTTCCGGAGCCGCGCCGGTAAGGGGATCGCAAGCCGTGGGCTTCCCCGCTGAGCAAGCGGGCAATGTCTGGATGCAACTGCCTTTGCCGCAAGTAATCTCGCCGAAGCCTTCGTCGAGCTGCCCGTTGCAGTCGTTGTCCTTGCCGTCGCAGATCTCAGGCTGTCCAGGGAAGACGGTGGGATCGGTGGGAGCGCAATCCAACCCATCACTACTTCCGTCATTATCGTCGTCTTCGTCTACACAGTCCTTCCATCCGTCTGCGTCTGAATCCACGAACCCTTCGTCAACCAGATAGTTGCAGTTATTGTCTTTGCCGTCGCACGGTTCATCGTTCCCCGGGTAGACATCGGCATCCTTGGGTGCGCAATCATCCTTGTCTGCTGTCTGGTCATTGTCGTCATCAGGGTCACACGGGTCGCCAACGGTATCCAGGTCGGAATCGGCCTGGCTCGGATTGAAGGTGCTCGGGCAGTTATCAAGCCCGTCCACGACGCCGTCACCATCTTTGTCGTTTTCGAGGCAGTCAGCGACTCCATCATCGTCGGTGTCTTCGAAACCCTCGTCCACCATTCCGTCGCAGTCGTTGTCTTCGCCGTCGCAGAGCTCCGACTTAGCTTCTGCTCCTTCGCAAACGATTCCACCTTCTACGCAGGTCTCCTGGCCCGGGCAGGTCCCGTAGGGATTGATGACGTTGCACTCTTCCAGGAGGATGTTGTTGTCTACGTCTCCATCACAGTCATCGTCGACGCCGTTGCACAACTCGGTGGCAGGAATAGAGGCATCACATGGCGTGAGACCGGCCCCCATGCAAGTGCGCTGGCCGTCGCAGAGACCGAATTCGTTTTCTCGATAGCACCAGGTTGTGGCTCCTGCGTCCACGAAGGGTTTGGCGCAGGGGCACTCTTCGCCGGTGAAGAGACAATAGGATGCTTCGGTACCGGCCACGTCGATCCCGGCATCGCAGACATAGTCGCCGGGACAGTCACTCGACTCACCGCATACCGCCCCGCAGAAGTTCCCGGAAGGACCATACTGGACACACGCTTCCCCTGTGTCGACGCCATTTGCCATGCAGTCAGCGTTGACTTCGCAGGGTCTGCAGAGGTTTACTAATTCGGGGGCGCAAATGTAGACCTCGTCTGGCAAGCTGGGAGTGTGGAGGACACATTCCCAGTTGTATGGACAATCTTCGATGCAGGTGTCGGTACACTGTTTCCCGTCGAGGGTCTGGATGCAGAATCCGGAATCGCAATCGTTGCCCGAGATGCACGGGTAACCAGGCTCTCCGGGTAGAGGACCGGTGGAGTCAGTGGGGGTGTTGTCGGGGGCAACAAAATCGAAGACATCCTGGCTGTCCACCTCGGGGTCCTCGGGAACATCGGAGTTCTCCGAAAAGTCGGTGATAGCCAGATCGGGGGTAGAAGTGTCCGCAATCTGGTCGATGGTCAGGTGGTCTGTGGAATCGACGGTAGGTCCCCCGTCAGCGCTACAGGAAGTGAGGAATGCTACGGCACACAGGCAAAGGCGGATGTGCTTCATGTCTCTATCTCCAATATCGGTCAAATCGTGCTTCAAGTAGACTGCGCCACGCTCTGTATGTCAAGCAACCAACTGCGGGTGGGGCGACCGCCCCGCGTTGCCCGTCTCGTGTCGTTGCCTCGGCCGACGCGATCTGATTGACTTTGTACCCCCCGTTCTGCGCTGAGTGTGTCGTTCTG
>CAZFVN010000066.1:1767-30119 GCA_964522395.1 uncultured Myxococcales bacterium | reverse complement strand
TAACGCCATACCTCCCTTCAAGAACGGACCGGGGTACAGCCGTGATCAGATCGAGTCAGGCGGTTCGACGTGTAAATACCTTTGCAAAGTAAGAGAGATATATATACACTACGGGCGCTCACGAGCGCGCTCTGGGGTGACAACTGGGGTGACAATACTTGCAAGAATTCAATGTTGAAGTGGGGGAGAAATGAGGACCTTCTGGCGAAATGCAATCATAGCTCTGGGGACCGTTTGGCTGGTTGCCGCATGCAGCGGTAACGGGGAAGTTACAAACAAGCCGGCAATCGGAACTGACGTAGCTGAAGAGGCCAAGGGAACGGTAGAGGCAGATGTCGAAGAGACCGATTTCTCCAAGCCTGACATTGAAGAAGAGGATTGGGGTACGCCGTGGGAAACCACCGATTCGGGGTCAAAAGGGGGCGAATTTGGAGATCCCTGTGGGGCGATGGAAGATTGCCAGAGCGACCTCTGTTTGTCGACTCCCGAGGGCTCTGTTTGTACGCAGCCTTGTGTTGAAGAGTGTTTCCCTGGATGGGCTTGCCAGGGAGTGGATCTCTTTGGCTCGGACCTGGTGTTTGTTTGCGTTCCGACTTTCTGGGACCAGTGCAAGACCTGCACGAAGCACAGCGAGTGCGGCATTATTGATGACTATTGCGTCGAGTTTGAAGGTGAGGGGCGTTACTGTACAACCCATTGTAACAGCGACGAAGCTTGCCCCTTGGGACATACTTGCCAGGACGTGCTCCTGCCCGAGTTTGAAGAGCCGGTGAAGCAGTGCTACCCGGTGACTGGAAGTTGCGTCTGCACCGCGCTATCCGACGGTATGACCAAGGAGTGTAGTAACAGCAACGAGTATGGGGTTTGCGTGGGGGAATACACCTGCGATGGGAAGGTCGGCTGGTCTGAGTGCACCGCGCTGGTGCCGGCACCGGAGACTTGCGACGGCATTGACAATAACTGCAATGGTACGGATGACGAGGGCTTCACCGATTCTGATGGTGACCAGATATCCGACTGCGTAGATGAGGATGATGACCAGGACGGCGATCCTGACCACCTCGACTGCCAGCCCCTGGACCCGAAGATCCACAACGGTGCCGATGAGCTGTGTGATGGCATTGACAACGACTGCGATCAGGAGATTGACGAAGACGATGGCGACACGGATGGAGACGGCATCGCCGACTGCCTTGATACTGATGATGATAACGACGGAGTGTTGGACCCCAATGACAACTGTCCGCTGGTAGCCAACCCGGCGCAAATGGACTCTGACGAAGATACCCTTGGTAACTCCTGTGATCAGGACGATGACAATGACAATGTTATCGACCAGTTGGATAACTGCCCCCTGGAGAAGAACCCGGCGCAGTTGGACTTCGACCTGGATGGGCTGGGCGATGTCTGTGATTCGGACAAGGATGGGGATGGTGAGTTGGAGGAGACCGATTGCGACGACCTCAATCCCGACGTCAACAGCTTCGAAGACGAAGTTTGCGACGGGATGGACAACAACTGCAACGGGTCCGTTGATGAGGGTTTCAAGGATACTGACCTGGATGGTCTGGCCAATTGCCAGGACAAAGATGACGATGGTGATGGCGACAATGACGAATCTGACTGCGAGCCTTTGGATGCTACCATTTCCCATGCTGCGATGGAGCTTTGCGATGGCAAGGACAACAACTGCGACGGCAAGGTAGATGAAGGGTTTGATGACAAGGACGGTGACGGTGAAGCGGACTGTGACGACATCGATGATGACAACGATGGCGACCCGGATACCACCGATTGTGAGCCACAGGATCCAGAGATCTACCACAATGCCATAGAGCTTTGTGACGGCGTGGATAACAACTGCAACGGTCAGATTGATGAATCCTTTGATGACTCGGAAGGTGATGGCCTGGCCGACTGTATCGACCCGGACGACGACAACGACGATATTGAGGATGCCAAAGACAACTGCCCGACGGTGGCCAATCCGCTGCAAACCGATACAGATTTTGACGGCGAGGGCAATTCCTGTGACGAAGACGATGACAATGACGGCGACCCCGATGAGACTGACTGCAAGCCGACCAACTCGGACATCTACAATGGTGCACCGGAGAGTTGCAACGGGTTTGACGATGACTGCGACGGACTGAACGATGAAGAGGACGCCTTCGGTTGCGAGACCTATTATTGGGATGGCGATAACGATGGCTACGGCAATACGACGAAAACCAAGTGCCTGTGCGACCAGAATGGCAAGTACTCCACCATGGTCGGAGGGGATTGCAACGATTCCAATATGATGGCGTACCCGGGTGCGGCGGAGCTGTGCAACAGTCAGGATGATGACTGTGATGGTCTGAGCGATGAGCTTGGAGCAACGGGTTGCATGTCCTACTACACCGATGAAGACAAGGATGGATATGGCCTTGGTGCTCCGCAGTGCCTGTGCACCTCTGAGGGCGATTTCACCGCGCTCATCGGTGGCGACTGCAATGACGATGCGCCTACGGCATTCCCAGGCTCGCCAGAGATTTGCGACGAGATCGATAACGACTGTGATAACACGGTTGATGAGCCGGGTTCCGGTGGCTGCAGCTTCCTCTTCACTGACAATGATGAAGATAGCTGGGGAACCAGTGACATGCTCTGTCTTTGCAAGTCGATTGGGACCTATACGGCGGTGAAGGGTGGTGACTGCAATGACTCCCAGGCAGATGTCTATCCGGGGGCCGAAGAGCTGTGCGATAGCTTTGATAACAACTGTAACAGCCTGATTGACGAGGGCTATCCCGACGTCGACGGTGACCAGCAGGCCGACTGTTTGGACCAGGATGATGACAACGACCTGGTACCCGACGTCATCGACAATTGCCCGACCATTCCCAACCCCGCTCAGAAGGATAATGACGGTGATGGCGACGGTGATTTGTGCGACCCGGACGATGACGATGATGGCGTAGTTGACGGGCAGGATTGCGCGCCCTTCGATGCCTCAGTCAATCCCAACGCGGAAGAGAGCTGCAACGACAAGGACGACGATTGCGACAATCAGATCGATGAGACTGACGCGATCGGCTGTGAGTTGTACTACAAGGACAAGGATGACGATGGCTATGGGATGGACAATCAGGTGCTCTGCCTGTGCGGCCTGACTGGCCAATTTGTGGCGCAGCAGGGCGGCGACTGCGACGACTCTTCGTGGGCGGTCCACCCGGGTGCAATTGAAGTCTGCAATGGGGCCGATGATGACTGTGACGATCAGGCTGACAACGAAGGGTCTGATGGCTGCAGCACGCTCTATGAAGATGTGGATAACGATGGCTACGGGGTGACCGAAACAGAAAAATGTCTCTGTTCGCCCACGGGCGACTACACCGCGGTATTCGGCGGGGACTGCTCAGATGCAAATCCTGTTGTGCATCCTGGTGCCGACGAGATTTGCGACCAGGTTGACAATGACTGTGACGACCAGATTGACGAAGGTGTCTCTTCTACTTGCGGAAACTGCGACCCCACTTGCCATGAGACGGAGGTTGGTGACGGCGGCGACGAGCCCTTCCTCCCGGTAGACGAAAACTCCAGTGGAGTCGGCGTCGATGAGGATGGCAACATCACAATGGCCTCGGAAGAGGTGAATATTGCTTTCCTGTGGGTGGCGAACTCCGGCGAGGATACAGTCTCGAAGATCGATACGGTGGATATCCAGGAAACAGCTCGCTATCGGGTCTGCGATAATCCGTCCCGTACGTCAGTGGATCTTTACGGTGACGTTTGGGTCGCCTGCCGTAGCGACGGGGCAGTGGCCAAGATTGCCAACTACGAGCAGAACTGCATTGACAAGAATGGTGACGATGTCATCCAGACCTCCAGGGATGACAATGGCAATGGCAAGATCGACGCTGGTGAGATCATGACTAAGGGTACGGATGAGTGCGTGCTCTTCTTCACCTATCCCGGTGGATCGGTTCAGCGTGCGGTGGGTGTCGACAAGGACAACTACGCCTGGGTTGGTGAGTGGAATGCTGGCATGCTCAGGAAGCTCCATCCCCAGACCGGCCAGGTCGTCGACCAGATCAGTATCTATCCCAACCGTCCGTACGGGATGGTCATCGACAAGGATGGTATCATCTGGGTCTCGGCTCGCTCACCGGGGAACCTCGTGCGGGTGGATCCGGAATCGAAGGCGGTGAAGTCCTTCCCATTCTCAAGTGGGGCGACCTACGGCATTGCAGTCGATCTAAATGGGAAACTATGGATTGCCAATAGCCATCAAAACAATCGGGTCTATCGTTTCGACCCCGACACGGAGACCTTCTCCTACGTCCAGGTGAACAGTGCTTATGGATATACTCGCGGGCTGGCAGCTTCGGTTGATGGGTATCTCTATGTCGGGCACCACAAATGGACCTGTCAGGCAGGTCGCCATGTAACCAAGATCGATATCGAAACGAGCCAGGTTGTTTCGGTCTTCCAAACTCAGAGTTGGGGCGTCACTGGTCCCACCGGGGTTGCCCTCGACTATGATGGGTATCTCTGGGCGATCAATCAGTGCACAAACAGCGTCACTAAAATCGATGCTGATACGGGTGACGTGTTGGGCTCAACTGGCGTTGGATCCGCTCCCTATACGTACAGCGACATGACCGGCTATTCGCTCCATGTCTACACTGCTCCGCAGGGATACTATCAGCACGTGATTCCCGGTGGTGCCGTGGATGGCACGAAGTGGACGGAGTTGGACGTCGGGGTCACCTTCAATGGTGATAGCACGATGAAGGTGAAGCTGCGTGCTGCGGACACCGTGTCGGGTCTCAATGCAGTGGAATGGCTGGGTCCATATGGCCCCTTCCCGCCCAATCAATTCCCCCTTGATCTGTCGCAGATTGGTGGCCTCAACGGGAAGTACCTTCAGGTGGAGTTGATTCTGCTTCCCGACGACGATGGTGCCTCCCCGTTGGTCAAGTGGATGAAGGTCCAATACGAGGATTTCTAGGCCGCCGGAATCGGCTCATAGTCCCCCGCGCACAAGCCTTTCTTTAACGCCTGTTTATCCTTGACTCACCCTCAGGCCCGTTCTAACATGGCTCACTAACACGCGGCTATTTGTGTTTCAGTCCGTTACTGACGGTTGCAACGAAGAGGGTGTCATGAGCAACGACGAAGAAAAGAAGGTCCCTGGTAGCGAAGGCGAAGAGGAAACTCCTGTGGTCGAAGAGGCCGCCGCCGAAGCCGAACCGGAAGAGCCAGCAGATGAGGCTCCCGAAGTTGAGGAACCTGCTGTTGAAGCCGAACCTGTAGAAGCCGAAGAGGAACCTGCTCCGGTCGCTGAAGAGCCCAAGGAGAAGGTGATGGACGACGTCAAGGCCTTCCTGGCCGCAGACGATGGTCCCGGGCTGGATGCAGACCTTGATGAAGATACTTTTGCCGATGACGACCTCGACGAGTTGATGACTCGCAAGGGCGGGAACATCAGCCTGGTTATGTTCCTGTTGGGACTGGTCATCATCCTTGGGATCGTCGGGTATGTCCTGGTCAACGAGGAGGCCAAGAGCAAGGTTGCCGGGTTCATTCGGGGCGACCTGTTCAAGCTCGAGAAGGAGCGGGCCGAGGATCTCCAGACCATGTACCTTGAGAAGATGGAACTCCTGGATGAGAAGTATGGTGACATCCGGCTGGAGTATTTCCCGCGGGAAGCCAAGGTACACATCTACCAGACCATGTTCCGCTTCGATGACATCAACGACAAGTCGCCGGATGTCTGGGGCAATCCCCGGGAGATTCCGAACATGACTCTCGACCTCAAGGCGGGGGAAGAGCTTCCCTATCTGAGCATCGAGAATCTGCCCGTCCGCGAGAAGGGCAAGCTTTGTCGTGGCAATGGCCAGTTCTATCCGGCCAGCCAGCAGTTCTGCCCCGGCCACGAGAAGTGCCGTGACCAGGCGGATACCGAGGGCGCAAGCGACGAGTGCATCAAGAATGCGCTCAAGTCCACCCAATACTGTCCCCAGGACGACAAGTATTACAGCGATGAGGGTATTGGCCTCATGGTCTGCCCTGACGGCAAGACTTTGATGGACCCGGCCCGCGTGCCGATTTTCGTCTTCCAGTACGAATTCCTCTTCGAAGCCAAGGATTTCATTTCTCAGACGGTATCCTACCAGGAGACGGACTGGATTCACCTCGGCTCCGGCAAGTACATCATTCCCTTCCCCAAGGACTTCGCGCTGCTGCGCGCCTGGGGCCCGCTTAAGAAGAAGTATGCATCCATCCGCGAAAAGATGCGTTGCTGGCGTCTGGAATGGGAAGATGAGTGGGACGAGTATAAGCGCGGCGTGATTGGCCAGCTCGTGAAAGAGAAAGTGGCCGAGGCTGCCAAGAAGAAGGAAGAGCGAACACACTCCTACAAGATGGCACGAGCCAAGTTTGAGAAGTCCCTCTTCGCGGTGGATGTTTTGCGGCGGGTCAAGACCATGGCCACGATTCGTAACGGTGCGGCCGAGATTTTCTGGTACTGCCCGGAACTGGGCAAGTGCTCGCCGGAAAAGCTCCAGGAGCTCATCAAGACCACCGGCAAGGCGACTCTGGCCGAGCTTGACGACTACGAAAAGGGCATTTACTACGGCGTGCTCAAGGCGATGAAGAACCCTGCCAAGAAGTGGGATGGCATGGAGGTCTACCTGGCCTCCCATCCGACTCTCAACGCCGGTTTGACGTGCCTGCAGGTTTGGGTTGGCAAGCAGAAGGAAGGCCAGTTCGTGGCGCTGACGGACAAGGAGTGTTTGACCGCATTGTCCAGCGTCCAGGCAACGGATCCCTTTGCCTACAAGGCCTTTGAAGTACAGTTCATCAATCCCGAGGCGGCCCGGGCTGATCTCCTGACTGCGAAGTCGGATGTGGCCAACTACCTCCTTTCTGTGGACGAGTATGAAGGCACCGAGAAGTACGATGATCTGGTCTTTCGCATTGAGAGCAGCGGCAAGTTCCTCGAGTACCTCATCTCAGCCATTCACTACGACTACAAGGAGTTCACCCTCGCCATGATCGCCTATGCCAAGAGCCGGCAGGTGAATTACCGTCGGGATGCCGAATCCCGCGGCGTGGTACCCTCCGACGTCTTCCGGGGCATGAAGGATGCACTGGAACTTGCCTACTGGTCGGGGAGCCGCTTTGCCTTTGACGAGTGGTATTACCGTCTCTGGGCCCAGGACGTTCAGGGTTGCCTCCTCTTTGTCAAAGAGTACGACAAGGTGCGCTACGACAAGGACCTCAAGAAATTCGAAGAGATGGTCGGAGCCGAAAAGATGGGGCTGCGTGAGCAGGCCAAGGGCTTCAAAGATTTTGTCCGTTCGCTGCGAGCATTTGAGATTGCCCGGGCGGAACTCAAGGAAGCAAATGCTCTCTACAAGCGGGATCGCAAAGGTTTCTACGCTAAGTACAGCGATACAGAAATGGAGCGGATCAAGGTAGAGTTCCCGGAACTCTACTACGGCCTTCTCTACCTCTCCGATCCGCGCCAGGGTCGAGACTACTTCTCGGAAATCTCCAAACAAAAAGAGGTCCAGAGCTGGGAGCCGCAGCCGAAGGCCGGAGACCAGAAGATCTATCACAAGTATCTGGCCTACATGGAGATCTTTGCGCCCTCCAAATTGCAGGCTGGGCTCAAGGTTCTGCACGATCGTATGGGCCCGATGTTCATGACCAAGATGGAATATGAAGAGGCCCAACTTACGCGCCCCGACCTCCCCCCCTACCGGGTAGCGATTCGAGACATCGTCAACCATGACATTCACTTGAAGTACTTCTGGCTCGTCAAGCTGTTGGAATCTCCCAGTAAATTCGACCGTGAGTTCCGCCGCCTGGAACTTAAGGAAGCACGGGAAGTGGCGAAGTGGATCGACCCGGTGCGCTACGCCTATCTGGCCGACCTCGTTTGGCTCAAGCCGATGGTCAATCGCTACGGCGACTCGGTACCCATGCTCACCGATGCACTGGCTGTAGACTTTGGCTTCTACCAGTCGCAACAGAGTGAATTGAGATCCTGGGCGAAGGCGAAGAGCCGCATCCTTAAGAAGTATCGTCGCGGCAAGAAGTTCTCGGCCTCGTTGCTGAAAGAGCCGTCAAACGTCAAGAAGGCGCTCGAGAAGTACCTGCGACTCTCCAACCGGTATGCTCTACTGGCGAAGAACCTCCAGGACTTTGAAGAAGCCACTCTCTCCACCTACATGGCAGCAGCCATGGAAGAGATGCGCGATGAGTTCGACTTTGGCCAACGGGATTCCTTCGCCAAGCACGTGGAAGCCAACAACGAGCGCATGCGCTTGAACGCCGGCTTCACCAAGCGGGAATGGGAGAGCTTGACCAAGGAGTTCGAGAAGGCTCCCGCCAACGCCGAGTGGTATGCGGCACTCACCGCTCGCCTGGCTAACCGTCGCCTCGACAACACCAAGGTCAAGTGGGACAAGCCGGAAAACTGGAAGGAAGAGATTCGCAATGGTGCCGGTGAACCTGCTGCGGAACCAGAAGCGAAGGAAGAAGCGAAGGAAGAAGCCAAGGCTGAGTAGCGCCTCTGCCATCCCGAACGGTGCGTAGCAGTTCCTCTGCCATCCCGAACGGTGCGTAGCGCCGGAGGGAGCTCTCAGCACCACCCGACTACTTCACCTCAGCCAGGTCCTCAACCATCTCTCCAATGCCCTGAACAAACGCATGCCACCCAGGCTTTGGTTCGCCATCGGCGCGCACCAGCCCGAACTCAGTTTCCGCCGCACCGAAGTAGCCGTCATGCTCAGGATCGTCAAAGAGCATGAAGTAGAGAATTCCAAAGACGCCCCGCTCCCTGAGTTTACCTCTAGCGGCGAAGAGATGTTTCACAACATCGGCCTGTATCTGCTCCCATCCGCCGTAAGTGGAAACCGCGGCGTAGGCGAGCAGCACCGGCTTGTCAAAGGTCTGATAGAGGTAGTCGGCGTAGCGTAGAGAGCGGTCAGTGATATCCTCGTAGTCGTCACAGGTCTCGGAGGGCTGGGTTGAGGCCCGCATCTCCTGGAATGCAATGAAATCAGAATACTCCACGACCTCGCCAATGGATGGCTCAAGGTCTTCGCTGCCAAAGTCGCCCGGGCAGATCCCCACCAACAAGTTGGGGGCCATACTCCGCAGGAGGTAGATGCCATCGATGACGATCTCGTTGAAGCCCGGCCAATTGGAAATGACTGTGCCCGCGGCGTTGGTGCCGTCGTTGAACTCCGGCTCCAGGACTACCAGAACGGGAGCATCGATGGAGGCCAGGGCGGCCACCTTCATGAGGTAGAAGTACCAGTCCTGGCGGTGCTCCACAACGTAGCTGCGCGAAATGTCCCCGGCGAAGTAGTAGAGGATGAGGACCGGTACTACGCCCTCTGCAACCATCCGCTCCAGATCTTCGCGGCTTGCCCAGCCTTCGTCCCAGTTGCGAGTTAGCCAGATTGCCTGAGCGTTTACGGGTGCACCATTGTTGCGGGCCCAGCGGTGCAGAAAGCTAGCCTTTCCCCGGTCGTTTTCGAGGTAGAATCTCTGGCGGTCTCCCACTCCGACCAGCATTCCCGAAAGGAGCTCCCGAAAGCGGGCTCGAAAGGTGCTGCGTCGAGCAACGAGTCGTGGTCGTGGTAGCTGCTGGTAGCCCTTCTTGAGGTAGCACTCCTCAGTGCGCAGCACCGGTCGGTCCGGTGCCGGCGGGCAGCCGCAGAGGAAGGTGAGAATCAATAGCCAGGACAGACTTCGGGGCAAGCGGAGCATGAATCCTCCCTCAACGGGGTTATCTAAGCTTGATGACTTTGCCCTCTCCCGGTTTCAGGTCGACCAGAATCACTGCTCCGCTGGGGCCGGTTGGACCAACGGCCAGGCCATCTGTTGGCGTCGCCACGGGGGACAATTGCACCTGGTCTCTGTGTGGGTAGATGCGAATTGGGAAACCCGGAAGGGGATAGGCCGATAGGCTCTTTATGTCGAGAACGATTACAGAACCTTCGCTCGATACCTTCACCGTAACTTCGTCCCGGGTTTCGAGCCAATCTACGACCTCGCTAAAAGTCGTGATCCAGGCATCTTCCTGCCGAAACCGAACGATCATCGCGCGAATGACATCGACTGATTCCTGCAGCGCCAGGTAGTTGGTATGGAAGCTGAATGGAAAGAGTCCTCCAAGTCGCTGGATGAAGACAAACTCCTTGAAATACTCCCGCTGATAATCGGCGGCATTGGCAACGCCGCGCTCCACCACGAGATTGTAGTCGTCGGCGACGATGCGTGCGAATTGGTAGATTACCTTGCCGTCCACCTCCCGGAGGATCGGAAAGGCCCGGTCATAGTCCAGATTTCCGTAGATAAATTTCAGGTCGGCATGGGCCACGGCCTGGAGGGTGTCATAGTCATATTCTTCCATGGGTGGTCGGAAGCCGGTGACCACTTCGATGCCGAGCTTCTCAAGGACTTTCTTGCCTTGCGTCAACTCCTCAAATTGGTCCTTAAAGCCCCTCTCCTTGAAGCTCCCGTGCTTCATGCTGTGGGTGCCGATATCGCCATTTTCCTGGAGGGCTGCGACGACTTCGGGATAGTCTGGGGCCAATGAGCCAACGAGGAAGAATGAGCCGCGCACCTTCTCCTTGTGGCAGGCCAGCGCAATAGCATCGCCGGTTTCAAAGCGGTCTTCAACGTCGGCGGTAACGAGGGCCGCGGCCTGGGCGCAGCCCTTCCAGTGACACTTCTCAGCGATGGGCTTTCGGGTGAGCCAATGGAGCAGGTGGAGCATCGACGCTTCGTACATCTCCTTGGCATCGCTCTCGTCGGTTACGGCATCAGGGCCGACCCCAAACCAGACCATGCGGGCTTCGCCCCTGGTTCGAATGGCAGCGACGGCATTTTGAGAATGGTCCGGAGCTGCAGGTAGCGGCCGCAGGCCCCAGTCGACGTTGGCGGCCGTGGCATCAATGGTCTTGGCAATGTAGTAACGGCCGGTCCAGTCGTATTCGAAGCGTCTTCCGGGAGCGACTGCGAGGGCCATGGGAGAGGGGGGCAGAGTTACGAAGTACGCGGCATCCGTGGGGGTGTAGGGGCGGACATCTTGCAGGTCAAACCACTCTTCGGCGAGGGATGGAGGGTGCGCCGCACCCTCAGCGTCCGCCGAACCTGCCATTCCGATGACTATTAGAGATGCGCCAGAATCCTTGAGTTTGGAGAGGTGCTGCCGTTGCTCAGGGGTCAACCGTTCGATGTAGTGAAGAATGTAGAGCTTGCTCTTGGCCGGGCCGGTGGATAGTTCGTAGTCGCCGGCGACACGAAATGTGAGTCCCGCACGGTCACTGAGATTGGCCCAATACTTGATGCCGCGGCGGTAGTTGATATCCGCTTCTTCCAGTGCGACCTGATTGGCGCGAGAGGAGAAAATAGTGACGTCAGCAGCGACAACAGGAGCTTCCTTGCCGGCCAATCCTGGCTCCGGCTTTGCTGCCGCAGCCTTTTCCTGGGGGAAGGCGGGGGAGACCCAGAGCAGGGTCGCCAGCAATGCTGTCCAGAAGAGACAACGCATCATTCCTCTCCCTGGCTCTGTCCCTGCTGGCTAGGAACGTACTTCTCGAAGAGCACAGGTTCCAGAAACGAACCATCATCTGAGAGAATCGGTTGATTACCTTGCTGGGAGGGGCCGCGGCGGGCATTTCTGACCTTATAGGCAATGTAGGTAACTACGGCCAGAACAATGGTGGCCACAATGGTAAAGAAGATGACTTTGGCCAGAAGATCGATGAATTCCTGCATGATTAGCTACCCGTTCCTATGCGCGTCAGTTTGCCCCAGGTCATCTTGAATCCGAGGACCTCTTCCACAGTTGCCAGCACCTTGCAGACATCAATAATAAGAATGAAAATCACCCGGTAAATGATCGCATACGGTGCGAGGCGCAGTTCTTCCTCCTCCACCGCGATGCAGTGAATCGCTGCGACGACATCCAAAATGGTCAACTGTAGAAACCAGAAAACCAGAAGTCCGACCATACCGTAGGCCAGGTTCATACCGATGAGGAAGACGTTGGCAAAGATGTTCATAGCGGGCCAGAGGACCGTCTCGAACATCATGTACCAGAGGATGAAGAAGGTCGTCACACTCTTCCACGGCTGGAGCAAGACTTCGGGTCTCTTCTTCATGGACTGGAGAATGCCTCGTGTCCAGCGATAGCGTTGTTTGATCAGGTCGAGGAGTTCTTCTGGGGCCTCGGTCATGGAGATGGCCCGAGGTTCATAGCGAATGCCATAGCCGAAGCTGACCAGCTTGAGTGTGAGGTCGGCGTCTTCGGCAAAGGTGTCCGATTCGTACCCACCAACCCGCAGCAAAATGTCCCGGCGGAACATGCCGATGGGGCCGGGAATGATGTTTACTGAGCGGAAGAAGCTTTGCGCCTGACGAACCATGTTGAGGCCTTCGATGTATTCGAGGGCCTGAAGCTTCGTCCAGAGGTTCTTGCGGTTGCGCACCTTGACGTTCCCGGCGACCGCGGCCACCGTCCGGTCCGTGAAATGCTGAACCATGCTGCTGATGGCGCCGGGAACCAGGTTGGAGTCGGCATCCATGCAGAGCACCAGTTCACCCTTCGCCACAGAAATGCCCATGTTGAGGGCTGCTGCCTTGCCCCGGTTCGGCTGGCGCAAAGCTCTGATGCTGGCCTTGCCGTAGTCCCCAACGAATTTCTGGGCAACCAGATATGTCTGGTCCAGGGAGCCGTCGTCAATGACGATTACTTCGAAGTAAGGGTATTCCTGCGCGAGGAGAGACTTTAGCGCGGGTTCCAGCACGCGTTCTTCGTTATAGGCGGGGACCAGCACTGTAACAAGGGGTCGGTAGCCGGTGTCTTCCCGTTGTCTCAGGAACTCCAGTTGCTGCATGAAAGAGAACCAGAGCAAGATGAGGTAGCGAGCGATGAGGACGAAGAGGAAGAAGACCAACATGGAAATGGAAATGGTGATAAAGAGGCTACGTTGACCGAAATAATATCCCCTCACTTCGGTCACGGCGTGGACGAAGATGGCCAGGAAGAGGGTGAAGATGGTCACCGAGAGGAAGACCAGAGGGTATGTACTTTTCGGTTTCTTCACCGTGACCACCGATAGTTCAAGTTCGCCTCAAGGAACCAGAGCATATACTCGGAGCTCGCGGTTCCTTCCAGCCGCTTGGAGTAAGTTGTCCAGCCGCCCATTTCGAGTTCCAAACGGGTGGTCAAAGGGAGCCGCAATCCGGCGCCGGCCTGTGCCACTGGGAAGAAAGACCAGTTCTCCTCCGTGGGCGTGGCGGATCCTTCACCGCTGGCTGGTTCGAATTCATGGCCGAGTCCGGCCCCCGCCTCAACAAAGTAGCTTCCGCCCCATATCGGACCTTTTAGATGGAGGAGCAGATGGTGAGTCAAATATCGAGCTGGTGACCAGTAGCTGTAGATGACCGGCGACGCTTCTGAATGGCCGGTGAACCAGAGCTTGTAGCCGAGGAAGAGGCGGTGGTTTTCACCAACGAGCCTGAACTTGGGTGCGATCAGTCCCGTCGTTACCAGGGAGTCGTTGTAGCCCTCTCGGGTAAGATTGGCGAGGGTGACCATGGCGAAGCCTTCGAAGCGGCCTGAAGCTGCGTACGCGGAGAAATCCGCGCCCCAGGAACGAACGCCTCCAACAAGCGCAGGCAACGACTGTCCTGCGGCCCCGTACAACTCGGTGTGAAGATTCCACGCCAGGTAGATCCAGTCATCAACCGTCGTGGAGAGCTTGATTGCTCCTCGCCAGTCGACCTGGTCGGGCAGATCAAAGTAGTAGAGCGCACTTCCCTCGACGCCCATGGTGAATTGTTCGACGATGCGCCAGTCGACGGCGAGTCCCCCGCCCGCGCCCCAGAGGGCATCTGAGTCGCTATCGTCCATGACCGAACCCTCGGCAAAGGGCGTCAGTCGGACCAGTGGGAGGACAGGTACGCCGAGTCCCAGGCGACTGCCGAAGCGCATATATCCATTAATGTCACCGCTGTACTGATTGGCCCAGCGCAGCAGCCATTCTCTGGTGGCGGCCGGATCTTCCGGTTCCTCGGTGGCTCCTGTGCCAGTGTTGCTTGGGTCGAGTTTCAGGACCCACTGGTAGACCTCTTGCGATTCTTCTACCCGGCCCTGCCATTCCAGCAGGGAGGCGAGCAGAAGGTTAGCGTCGATATGCTCCGGTTCAACGTCCAGCACGATGAGGACAGCTTCCTCGGCCTCCGGGTATTTCCCCATCCAGCCAAGCACCTGGGCCCGTTCGACAGCGAGGTCGCTATCGAATGCCTTGGCATCAAGCAGTTCGTCATAGACGACTAAGGCCTCTTCATAGCGGCCATCCCAGGAGAACACCCTGGCCAACTCCATCCGGGCCTGTTCGTCTTCAGGCACGAAAAGAAGGTATTGACTGAGCAGCTTCGCTGCCTCTTCGTAGTCACCTTCTCCGACCTGCGTGCGCGCTTCGTCCAGGATGTCCGCTGGTGCGAGGGTATCAGGCTCCCCTTGCAGGCAGGTGAAATTGTGGAGAGAGTACAGGGGGTGAGAGTGTTGTTCAGCGGTGGCTGGCGCGCAGAAAAAGGCTACAGCAAAAAAAAAAGCGACCAGACTTATTACCTGCCGTTGTCCCATCTTAGAGTTCCACGTAGTCAGTTTCATCGGCCAATCGAGCAGTAGTTGCTCGGATCAGCGCTTCGCTATCCTGACCGTCCCGGGGGTAACACGCGGTGGCAAAGGCGAAACGCTGGACATGGTCTTTGATCGCGCTGCGGCCGACGTCAGCCAGACGCAACATGAACTGCTGCGCTTCTTGCGCACCGCCCTGACCAAGGAAGACCATCAAGGTGTCGTTGGGTAGCAGCGTCGCCAGATCCTCGGTCCTCAACTGCTCTTTGAGCAGAGCCCGAGTAGACTCAAACGCTTCGTCGTCGCCCTGAGCCTGCATAGCCACCACGGCACACGGGTAGCCTGCCATCTTGGCCTTGAAGAGTTCATGCTCCAGTGCCGAAAGGAAGAACTGGTATGTTGCCAGACCGGTATCGGGGTCGAGCTTCTTGAGCTTGCGCAGTTTCTGCCAAAGGCGTTTTTGAACGCCGATGTACTCTGCAATCTCGTCGAGGGGAAATCCTACGGAAGTGCGGCGCAAGATGGCCGAAATCCGGGACATCAGTTCAATTGGTGAGTAGGGCCGCGGAATGAAGTCATCGACCCCCTGGAGCAAGATTGCGGCCCGCTCTGCGGCTCGCCGTTTCTGTGAGCCAATGAGCACGATGGGCAGGTGGATCCGCTGACTACGCATGTAGCGGCAGAAAGCCATCGCCCTTTCGTTGTTCTGCATGGCCACCAGCACCAGCCCGATGGAGGGTCCCAGGACGTGGGACATGGCGTCGGTTTCGCCCTTGGCAACGGAGAGATTGAAGAGGGGTTCTACCGATTCCTTGAGGTTCTTGACTTCGTCATCATCGTCCGCCACCAGGAGGATGTTTCGCCCCTCCGAGCGGGAGACCTCGGAGCGGCCCTCATCTTCCTCGGCTTCCACGGCTTGAACGCCCTGGCTGCGTTGGATGAAGTAGACCCACCGCATTGTCCGGCTGCGCTCTACCCAGTCTTTCTCCAGCACCAGTTGCCTGGTGCCGTCGGGTCCCATGCCGGCTTTGAAGGTCCCATCGAAGCGGCGGCGCATTTCCGCCACCACGTAGAGTTCCTCGCCTCCTGTTGCTCTTGCCGTTTCAGCTGCCATCACCGTTGAAGGAATTAGCTCCAACGCCTCAGAAACCATGCGCGTAGACTGCATCAATTGCTCTGGCGTGGACTGGGACAGCAGACTTCCCAGCGGGAAAACGCCGATGCGCTGCGGCATCGGCGAGCCCAGCAGGAACCGCATCTCCTGCGACATGCGGCGGGCCCCCCCAAGTTGCACCAGCTTCTCACCAAAAAATGGCTTGCATTGCAGTATAACGAACTGGTCGCGACGAATGTCCTTCTCAATGTCCAGGCCCAAGAAACGGGCGACTTGTTCGACATTGGCGGGCGATTCCGAGGTGAGCAAAGCCACCCGCTGCTTGTAGCGCAGCCCGGTGGCCAGGAAAGTGACTATCTTCGCCAGCAGATCAAACTGCGCATCGCCGTAGACGAAGTACTTCCTGCCTTCCTCGAGACCCTTCAACGCGGTATCGATGGTCTTAATTCCCCAGCGTTCCGTCTTGCCCTCCCTGCGGCCTTCCGCGTGCAAGGTGTTCATGCTCGTGGATATTCAACATGACCCATTCTGCACCAACCTACGCACACGCGCAACTTCTTAAAGCGCACTGGGGAGCGATTCTCTTTACCCTGTGACAGCTTGTCACGATCCGATCCGCCCGGAATCGCTCAGTGCCGCAGCTTGACAGGCTGGCGTCGATGGATCGATACTCGGCTGGAAGTAGTTGGGAGCACCACTGCTGCCCGGAGTTTCTACCTTGCGACGACAGTCAATTGCCGGCTTTCTTCCCCTTGCACTTGCGGGCTTCGCCCTCATGGCCAGCTACGGGATCGTTCGTCCGTTGGCCCGAGCCGTCTTCTCCTTCGAGGCCCGCTACATGCTCTGGGGAATGGCTGCCACGCCCCTCCTGGTGACTTTGTTGATCTGGCCCTACGGAAAGGCCTTGAGTCGGTGGGGACCGCGCAAGACCGTCTTGTGGTGCACCGTGCTATCAGGACTTCTCCTCTCCCTGCCACTCCTCATCCGGCACCCCTACCTGACCTTCTTTCTCTATGTGTGGAAGGATGTTTACGTCGTCTTGCTTGTCGAGCAGTTCTGGTCGCTGGCCAACTCCATGCACACGGTGGCGGCGGGTAAGCGCCGATTTGGCGTTTTACTCTTCATTGGTGGCCTGGGCGCGGTCTTCGGTAATCAGTTCGTGGCCCTCCTCTCTGAATCACTCGGGTCCTGGAATGTCTATCTGGGAGCGATCATCTTTCTCCTGCCTTTCGCCTTTTTCATCTCCCGAGCGCACCGCGCTCTGGGGCCACGGGACTCTCCCGCTAAGCGCACGGATCTGCCGAGTGACGCCGGGCTAGGAGTCCTCTCGAGGTCCCCCTATTTGCTCACCATCGCGGCCATCGTTGCCCTGGGTCAGGTTATGGCCGGAGCCCTGGAGGTGGTCTTCACGCAACATGTGGAAGTTACTTACGGCATCGGCGAGGTGGGTGCCTACGCCCAGGATGCGCGGGCCGCCTTTGAAGGCCGCTTCTGGACCTGGGTCAATCTTGGCTCCATGACCATGCAACTGGTGACGCCGCTCCTCCTCGGTCTACTCGCTATCCCCACCGTCCATCTGCTGATTCCCTTGACCCACCTGCTGGCAATTGGCGTTTTGTTGGTCTATCCGTCGCTACCCACTGCGGCTTTTGCCTTTGCCTGGTTCAAGGTTGTTGACTACTCACTCTTTAGGGCCAGCAAAGAGGTCCTCTACGTGCCCCTCGATTTCGATGCCCGCTATCGGGCCAAGATGATCATTGATATGACCATCTATCGAACTGCCAAAGGCGGGTCGGGGTTGCTACTATATGTGATAGGCAGTGCGGCCGCCGCTTTTGGCCGCTTGCTCACTGTGGCCGCCTTGGCGAGTGCCACCCTTTGGGCCCTTTTTGCTTGGAAAATCAGACATGGTTTTGCAAAATTTGAGAATGAGCCTCAAAATAGTCTTGATAATAACGGAACCAAGGGGGCCTGAGGTTTGCTAGCCGAGTCTTACGGACACACCATAGGGATCGCCATCTGTGTGCTTCTTTCGGGTCTCTTTTCGGGCTCCGAAACTGCGCTGACCAGTTTGCACCACGGCCGTCTCCAGCAGTTGATCGCAGAGGCTAAACCAGGCACCCGCCTGCTGCGGCTCTGGCGCGACCGCCCTGTGACTGTCCTCAGCTTTCTACTGGTGGCCAACAACCTTGTGAACATTCTTGCCTCGGCGCTGGCCACGGAGCTCTCGCTGCGGGTCGTCGGGGGGTTGGGGTTTGGTGGAGGCACCGGCCTCGCCATCGCCCTTTCGGTGGGCATCATGACCTTTCTCATTCTCGTCTTTGGTGAGGTGGTCCCAAAAACTTTCGCCCGTCACAACGCCCGGCTGGTCGTGCCGCTGCTCCCCGTATTGCTTTCTTTCTACTACCTGCTGTGGCCTGTCGCCAACCTGTTGGCTCGTATGGGCAAGCGGTTCATCATCCTGGCCGGAGGCGATCCGCAGTCGCCCATGCCCACCGTAACCGAAGAGGAACTGGAGTATTTGATTCAAAAGGGTACCACGGAGGGCAGTCTCGATTCAGAAAAGGAGAAGATCCTTTCGGGGGCCTTTGACCTTGAAGATACCATCGTCAAAGAGATCATGATTCCCCGGACTGACATCGTCATGCTCGAGGCGCGAGACCCCCTGCCAAAGGTGATGTCAACGTTGGCCCAGTACAAGTTTTCACGCTACCCCGTCTACCAGGAATCCCAGGACAAGGTAATCGGCTTTTTCTATTCCAAAGACTTGTTCAGTCACTTTCAGACTTTGGAGAAGGAGCGGAAGCCCTTTAAATTGCGCGATTTTACCAGGCCTTCATATTACGTACCAGAGACCAAACCCATCGATTCATTGCTGCGGGAGTTCCAGGCGGAGCGCATTCATATTGCGGTCGTCGTCGATGAGTATGGCGGCACCGCCGGGCTCGTCACGCTTGAGGATGTAATCGAGGAGCTGGTGGGCGAGATCTACGATGAGTATGACGAGGAGGAGAAGCTCTACGCAAGGGTCGACGAAACGACCTTTGTGCTCAGCGCAAAGCTGGCGGTAGAGGATCTCTTCGATGAACTTGAGTTGCCCATCGCCTTTCCTGAAGACCGCGACTACGAAACCGTTGGCGGGCTCGTCATGGACCTCGCTGAATCGGTGCCTGAAGCGGGGCAGTCATTTGTCTACGACGGTCCCCATGTCGATGCCGAATCGAAGGATGAGGCACCGTTACTGCAGTTCGAAGTAATCGAGTCTGATGGCGTCAAGCTGGGCAAGATTAAGCTGTCCGTCCTGCCGCGAGAGGTGAACGAATCCGAGGACTAGCCCCCCAGTCTGTCCTCGATCGCCTTTACCAAACCTCCATGTGATGCCACAACCTTCTTGTAGACGATAGTTCCGGAGCCATCGAGGAGCAGCACCAGGGAGTTCTTGCCGTAGGGCAGCAACTCGTCGGTGGGGTCGCACCAGGCCATCTCGCCCATGTCATATTTTTCACGCACGGCAGCACAATACTCCAGAGTCGACGGTTCTCCTGACGGTTGGCTCGATATGACCATGGCGATGGCCAGCCCGGATGGTCCGTAGGTGTCGAGGAGCTTCTTCGCCTGACCGGCGAAACCGTGGCAGGTATTTCACCATCCGTAGAAGTGGTAGATGAGCGTCAGGGGTGCTCCGCAGTGGTCGTGGAGGGAGACTCCATTGCCGTTGGCATCCTGGAACTCCAGCGGTTCTACCTTGTCGCCTTGCGCCAGTCCAAATGGGGGCTCGGGGGGGCAGACCGGCTCAACGTTGGGAGCTGACTCAAGGTGAGAATCCTCGGGCCCGGGTAGTTGGTCCGTCAGGTCATAATCACTGTTTGACGATGCCGGACATCCGCTTAGCATGAGAGCGCAGCAGAGCACTACCGCAACGCGAGCGATCATTTCACAACCGAGAGGGTCACGGACTCCACCTTCTCATTTCGGGTGCCTACGAAGAGGCCCATGTCGGGGTAGTGACGGCCCAGGCCAAAGGGGTCGGCCACGCCGATTCCCAGCACCTCTACTACCAGCGAGTCATCCGCCCCCGGCACGATGGTGTTGGCCGCACCGCCCGTGTAGCCGGGGACCAGATGGATGGCGACAATCGTATCGCCGCCCTCTTTCCAGAGTTCTACGCCGTAGAGTGGGTAGCTATAGACCGTGCCCGCCCCGCCCATTTCCTGGACCTGCTCTGCTTCGCCCAGCAATTCAGCCGCCGCGGCAATGGTGCTCCCCAAGGCAATTGTGGCACCGTCCACGCTAAGTCCGTCGTCCAGCAATTCGAGGTCAGGTCCAGTGGGACCAGTATCCACCGTCGCATCGGCGGTGGAGACGGGTGCGTCTTCTTCGACGGTGCAAGAATATGAATGAGCGAGGAGCGAAAGTAAGCAGCCAAACAGAGTTATTTTGAGGAGATGGATTCTCATTGTGCCACCTCCTCGAGCAGATCGAAGCGGATCTCGCTAACCTGTCCCAGCAAAGCCCCCTCGGAGTCATAAAGTGCTGCTCGCCAGAAGCCACCCGGAATGCCGCCGGTGCCCGCGTAGATGGGATTGAGCAAGGTGGTGAAGTAGATGCCGTTGTCGGGCAGTTTGAACTTGTGGCTGGCCCCCTGCACCTCTTCGTAGGGGAGCCCGATTTGAGCTACGTATGGTACCGTGCGTGAGCCGTCGTAGGAGAGGAGAATGCGTAACTCGAAGGTCGCTTCGGGGCCTGGATTATAGAGGCTCAAATAGACGCGCATGGGCTCCCCCGGCTCGTCATAATGCAGGCGCCGGGTCGTGAGGGTTACCCGTGGCGTGGGACCAGCAACGGCCTCCTCCAGCACCGGCTCAAACGAGACGGTGCCAACCTCCTCGATGTCGGTGCCGTCGGTGATGGCGTTGGCCACTTCAACAACTTTGGTTGTGCCCCACCAATTGTGGGCAATGGAGCGGATGGCAATCCAGTCTGGCATTCCTTCTTCGAGGGGGTGATACCAACCGAAATCCGAGGGCTCACCGTTGCGTAGATTGCCGTGGATGTTGTTATCGGTCACGGCGCGCAAGTAGCCGGCCCCCAGGCCCGCAGCTCCTTTCGCCGGGTCATCGGTTTCGGCTATGTTCTCGGTGATCGTGTTATCAAAGAAGAAAGGGGTGGCGTGGGGAAAGCAGTCGACGCAAACGTGGACGCCAGCGCCATCGAGTACTGAAGTGTTCTTAGTGAAGGTGTTGTTCATCACTGCCGGAATGGACGAAACCAGGGCGAGTCCACCGCCCTTGCTGTAAGTGCTTCCAGTCGCGGCGTTTCCTTCGAAGTGATTGCCGGCAATGGGGGAGGCCATCAAGTTGGTGCTTACCGCGCCCCCGTATATTGAGGAATTGTCCATAAACGTGTTGTCCTGCAGGATGGGCTGTGAGTCATCGACGTAAATGGCGCCGCCATAATTGAAACCGTCGGCGAAATTCCCTTCGAAATGGCATTCTCGAACTCGTGGGTTGGAGCCTGGCTCCATGTAAATGGCCGCCCCACCTTCTATGTCGGCTGAAAAGGGGGTGCGGTTGTTGCGAAAGGTGCTCTTGAAGAAATAGGGTGCGGCCCACGCCAGAGTCACGCCCCGGCTAGCTCCCTCCACCACGCACCACTCGAGGACCGAACCGCTCTGGAAGTCGTCGATGAAAGTGAAGACGGCATCGGCGGAGGCGTTATCGAAGCGGATCGTATTCCAGCGGGCCATGCCGTCGCCTTCGGGGACCCCGGTGAAGAGTATTGGCTCCTCCTTTGTGCCTCGGGCACTGAGCTCACCCTTCACGTCGATAGAGGTTCCGGCAGCCAACTCGACGACTACGCCAGGCGCAATGGTGAGGCTGCTAAGCAGCTCCACCGTGAGGTCACCTGTTACCCGGTATGGGCTCTCTGCTTTGGTCCATTCATTGGCTCCACTAAGGGAACCGGAGACCTCGCCGGCCTCGATGTACGCAGGGAGGAGAAGCACTGCGAGGGAAGCTAGGAGTAGTGCGTATCGCATAGAGACCTCGTCTGGTGGGTGTCGAGCTAGTTGGAGATGGAGATCCGACCGTTGCCCTGTTTGATCTGTTTGCCGGTGGTGACTGCGTCTTCTATTTTGACCTTGGCGTTGCCCTTGACGACGATGGCCTCCTTCCCGGTGACTGTGCCGTCAGCAAAGGTGATCTTCGCGTTGCCGCTGGCCTCAAGGCACCGGGGTGCATTGACTACCGTGTCGGTGAGAGTGACTTTGGCGTTGCCCTGAGCAATAACCGCTGTCCGACCGCCGTTGAGCACGCCGTCAGAGAGCTTCACCTTCGAGTTGCCTGATGCTTTGATGGCCACGGCGGCGTTGATCGTGAAGTCCTGGATGGTGACTTTGCAATCTGCCTCGGCGTATATGGCTACAGTGTCGCTGGCGTTAATGACTTCACCGGAGAGACGTAGCTTTTCGCCCTTGCCGCAACTGTATTTGGCCGCGGTCGCCACCTCTGTAGTTCCGCCCTTGATCACAGTTACACTGCGTCCCGCTTTCTTGACCTTCACTCTACTTCCCGTGGAGTCCACTTCAACGTCGCCGCCCCGACTCTTCACCTTGACCTTACCGCCTCGGGTATCTACTTCGACTTCCTTCTTGCCCTTCTTCTTGACTCTTACCTTGCCGCCTCGGGTATCTACTTCGACTTCCTTCTTGCCCTTCTTCTTGACTCTTACCTTGCCGCCCGTGGTATCAACCTCGACGTCCTCGCCTCGGCTCTTCACTTTGACTTTGCCGCCATTGATTTCGACGCGGCCAGTGGCCCCCTCCACCCTCACTGTCGGTGGGTCATCGGCCAGAGCTGGAAGGGAGATGAGAAACGCCAATGCTGTGACTGCGTACCACTTTGGACTCATGGGGGACCTCCAATGTCATTGGTTTCGCTGCCACCAGAATAGAGCAATCGCGCAGGCGATAAAAGGAAAAGAACTACCATCTATGTGGTGGGGCGGCGGTGCAGTAGCAAGAGACCATCATATCTGGTTCGATTCCTTCCAGGTCGCCCTCCGCATCGAGGTTGCTGCCCACCTCACCGTCGGGGTTGTCACCCAAGTCGTCATTGATGTAGTTGACGACGTCGGCCTCCGCCACCCGAACGCCGCCAGCCGCCCCCGCAATCAGGGCAATGGAGAGCGCCCAGAGGGCCAATCTCCAGCGTGAGACCCGGCTTCGCCGGCCCCCACCGACTACCGTCAGGCTCCTCGCTATCGCCGCGAGGAGACCCGCCATGGCTCGTCTAAGCATCCTCACAATAGAAACCCTCCAAAACGATCTTGTGGGCAGTGTACGCAGGGGGGGTCTGGAAAGCCAATCTGGTTGGCTCTCTGGCGCTAGCAACCGGATGTGCGGGGGCCGACAATCAGAAATCAGAGGTGCCGGTCGGTCTGCCAACTGTCCTTCCGCGAAGGTCGGCAGATTTGACCATGTGTCACGGTTGGGTGCATTGCGTCTGCCTAGGCAATTATCGCATCGTAACGTTCGCTTACTTCTGCCCAATTCACTACCGACCAGAAGCTGTTGACGTAGTCAGGTCGCCGATTCTGGTACTTCAGGTAGTAGGCGTGTTCCCAGACGTCGAGTCCCAGCAAGGGGGTTCCAGTGCCCTTGATGATGGGGTTGTCCTGGTTGGGAGTTGAGTCCACCGTGAGTTTTCCCTGGTTGTCGACGTAGAGCCATGCCCAGCCAGAGCCGAAGCGCGTTTTGGCAGCAGTGCTAAAGGACTCCTGGAAGTTCTCAAAGGAGCCAAAAGTACCTTCGATTGCCGTAAAGAGCTTGCCCGACGGTGTGCCGCCCTGGCCCGGTCCCATGACCGACCAGAAGAGGGAGTGATTGTAATGACCGCCGCCGTTGTTTTGCAGCGCTCCCTGCACTCCGGAAGGGGCCTGGTCGATGCACGCAAGGAGTCTTTTCAGGGGCATCTCACGAAAGCTCATGTCGCATTTTTCCAGGGCCGCATTCAGGTTGTTCACGTAGCCTTGATGGTGTTTCGAGTAGTGAATCTCCATCGTCTGACCATCGATCGCCGGTTCTAAGGCAGAGTATCCATAGGTGAGTTCCGGTAGCTTGTACATTGTACTCCTCCATCCCATTATCGGGTTCGAAAAAGATCCATTTCAATCGGTCCGGTCAAGACCGGAAGCAGATGAAACATGGTAATCAATGGAAGAGTGTCAAGTGGGTGGGAAATGGGCCGTGGAGTGGGGTGATGTTGGTTGGGGTGGTGCCTCTGTCGCGCAGGCCAGTTCACAACTCATTCTTGCACCATGACCATGACGGTGAAGGCATCGAGCAGGTCGGAGCAGGCCTCATCATTGCAGCAACCTGCACTTTTCCCTACAATCGCTGATACTGGAGCATAGGTGGAGGAAGGTTATGGTGGTACGCATATGCACTTGCGCAGCGCTCGTTGTTGCAATGACGGTCGCTGGCTGCGGCTCAGGGAACTCTGGAGATGGAAGCAAGAAGGATGCTTCGAACTACGCCGACGCTATGTCAGAGATTGTTGCCGCC
The DNA here is from genome assembly GCA_964522395.1 of uncultured Myxococcales bacterium. Classification (GTDB taxonomy): domain Bacteria; phylum Myxococcota_A; class UBA9042; order CAIXZC01; family CAIXZC01; genus CALGBT01. The sequence continues at coordinate 5,783 of CAZFVN010000066.1, read as the reverse complement.
GACAGTGACGGCGGGACAGAGACGGTGGAGCGAGACCCTTGCAAAGGCGAGTATGGTAGCTGCGGCTGGAACGGTGACCAATACTGCCCCTGCCCCGAGGGCACCTATTGTGCCGGCTCCCGCGGTGACCCGGACAGCGGGCCGTACGGCCACTGCGTTTCCCAATCCGAATACTGCGACGACAGACGCGGCAGCTCCATCGAATGTGGATTCGCCTGGTCTCCGGATGCAGAGTTCGGAGAGCCACCCTACTGTGGCGACTGCCCCGAGGGGCAGGTGTGTATCGTTAATTACAACTACCCGTGGCAGAACCACTGCTGCGAGCCCCAGTGTGAAGATGGCGACATGGGACCGGCCTGTGGCGACAACGGATGTGGCGGAAACTGCGGCGAGTGCGACGAGGGATTCATGTGCGGGTCTACGCAGGACCGTGGCGGTCAGATAGCGAAGGCTTGCTTGCCTACTTGCGCCGCCTGGTGCAACCAGCAAAGTTTCGAGTGTGGGACACATGCCGCCATCGGTCCCACAGACACTGCCAACGGGGTATGCCTGTGCGGCGAGTGCCCTGCAGGTGACACCTGCACCGATGCCGGCACCTGTTGCACCCCGGATTGCGATGGCAAGGAATGCGGAGACGACGGCTGCGGTGGAGTTTGCGGCTGGTGTGAGTCCGGCCATGGTTGCAAGTCGGACCACTGTTTGCCGTCGGGATTAGAATGTCTCGACGTAGCGGCGGGAGACGAGGACGGATGCGTAGATGGCCTGATAGTCCCAAAACTGCTGCGAGGGGGCAAGTATCACGAGGTCTTAGCTGATGTTGACGTAGCCGCTGTTGGAGAGAGTAGCTTCGTGGGCCTGGTGGCGTTGTCTCACGACATTTGCGCTTTGTCGCACGATGACATCGATACAGATGAAGGTTGCATACACGAAGGGTCTTCTGCGGCCGCAAGAGTCTATCACTTCGGGGTCGGACCACCCGCCGAGTATGAGATAGCATATGGAGCGGATTGGTCGGGTGGTGCGCTACCCTACGCTGTTTCTGCCGTGGGCTCGATGGCAGGGTCCCTCTCCCTATCCTGGCTGTCGCTAGGTGCGGATTCCGACGCCACTGACTCTATTGAACTTCGCCTATTTGAGCACTACCTGTCACCACCAGTCGAATCCTGTTGCTCAATATATCTGGCGCCGACCGCACCCCACCTGGGCCTTGGCAAAGATGGGGAGACCGTAGTCTTTTGGAGTGGGGGTACCGCCAGCGAGCCCGTATACGCAGCAATCTATGATGTGGAAGGCCAAACGCCTTCCTCCCCGAATGTCTTGCCGATCTCTACAACCGGGAATGTAGGTCACATTGCGACGGCGAGATTGGAAGGTGGGGGTATCGTGCTTGCGTGGCTAGAGTTCAGTGACCCTCCAATGATCGTTGCCCAGCGAGTTTCAGATGCCTTAGTTCCCATCGGCTCACCGTCCCAGGGAGTTCCAGTGGACAGCAATTCGGTGCGCCCACAAGTAGTCGGGCTCGGTGCCGGGGGCTTTGCTCTGACGTGGACGACTGAAGAGAGTGTTGGATTGTCATGCTTCGAGGACGATGGTACCTCCATGCATGGACTGGAGTTCACGCGCAAGGCGCATTCCGCAAGGGGAGCTGGTTTGGCTCCCTTCTCTGATTCAAGTGTAGTGTGGGCCTATGTGCGAGATCATGACCCAGGAGGGCAGTCGTTGGTTGTTGAGGCCCTGGACTGCGAAGGCAACGCTAAGTGGGAGCCCGCGGTGTTTGGCGGGCAGCCCATGGATGGGATTGGACGCTTTTCCGTAGCAGCGTCTCCTTCCAATCTTGTGGGTGTTTTCTGGGAGCGAGCTATATCCTGCGATACGAACGAATCGCCATGCACATCAAATCCAGAACACGAGGATTTGAGAATGCTGTACGGCACCGTCCTCAACCCGGCGGGCCAGTTGGTGAGTGGGTTGTGCAACAACGGTATCTGTGACCCCGAGGAAGACGGTTTGTTGTGCCCGAAGGACTGTGCGCCATGACCGTCACGCAACCCCGCCCCTCTCCATTATTGGACCGGCCAGTTTCTGGGCGATTCTAACTGGCAGCAGGGTCAGGTATCCTTGTCTTCCTCTTGGAGGGGGGAAGGATGGCTCTGCCGGTGATGTCGTTTGGGGAGCGAAGAGGCGGTTGCCGGTGATGTTAGTTGGGGAGCGAAGAGGTAGTTGCCGGTGATGTTAGATGGGCCTTCCCATGGTTCGCTCTCTGCCACCATGGTGCAATGTGCCCTCTCCCCACGAACAGTGACGCACATGCCAGCAAGCTGCCCCGTATCCGCCGCGCAAGTCAGGCCGGAGCGTTGTCCACCTTCGGCGGCAGTGACTGGGGATATATTCAGGGACTGTCTGGGGTACGGCGACTGGAATTGCGGCCGCAGACCAAAGGAGCTCGGCGACGCTACCAGCGACCCCTTGCTCCCGAATCGTAAGCGGCACCTACACGCAACACCCCGAAATCACAGAAAACCACATGGAATCATTCAGCAACAAAACCAGGCCCCCTTTCCGTCCATGGGAGTCCATTTCCGTGCTTGTCCGTCCTTGTCTGCGAGGGAAGTGCAACACCCCACCCCTGCTCTGCCTGCAGATCAGGACGGCTGACCTACCTTGTCAGGCGGCGACCATGGTCGTGGATGAGCCGCGGACGCCTGTGCCCACGATGGTCTACTACCTTGCCCGATTCCTCGCTCAAGTGTAATATCCCACGTGGAGGGTCGAAGATGACTTCACAGACCGACACGCTGCTTGAGAGCATCGTCGATACTATCGTGGCCGAAGCGAGGCCCGAGAAGGTTGTACTCTTTGGCTCCCGGGCCCGTGGGGACGCACTTGAGGACAGCGACTATGATTTCCTGGTCATTGTCCGGGGAGAGGTGGACGAGAGAGCCTGTTCGCGCCGCATCCACCGTGCTCTTTTTACCGCTCGCATACCGGCCGCAGTGGACATTGTGGTCGTCAGAGCCACAGAACTTCAGAGGCGCCGAAAACGGGTCTACGACGTCTCGCGGTGGGCTATTGACGAAGGTCGGGTGGTACATGGCGCGTGACGAAGCGGCCCAGTGGCTGTGCAGAGCGCGCAGCAACCTGCAACTTGGCAAAGCCGGACGGACCGGAGGTGTCATGCTTGAAGATCTCTGCTTCGAAATCTAGCAGGCTGCCGAGAAGTCACTGAAAGCAGTGCTGATTAACGCCGATGCCCAGGTTCCCAGGACACACGCTCTCGGGTTGCTTGTTCAGAAGATTGAAGCGGTCGTAGAAGTGCCGGAGGAAGTCCAAGAGGTCGTCGAACTCGCCGACTATGCGGTCCAAACGTGATATCCGGGCGACTATCCGCCAGTAACCAACGAAGAGTACGACGATGCCGTCGCCATTGCCGAGGCAGTGTTCGATTGGGCGACCCGGGTTGTTGGGCTCCAGGAGTAGCTTCTCTAAGCGCTCTCCGCAATAATCTCTATTCGACCGCCATTTTGCTTGCCCAAAAGACTTCGGACCATGATGCTGATCCGCATGAAAGTTGTACTCGTCGTTCTGCGCGGGCTAACGGAGTAACGACCGGCTCTGGGTGGTGCCTTTGGCGCGCTAGCCCAGCGCACCACGCGAGCTAGTGGCGCACCACCCAGGCCGATAACCACGCGTGATTCCCTCCAAAGATATTGCCACCACCCCCTGCCCCCTGCCCGCCCCCTCGATGGGGCGGACGACCAGCCTAGCCGAGCACACCCACAAAGCCATGGAACCACCCAATCCAGCCGGGGACGGCGGGGGCAGAGACGTCGCCGAGCATGGGCCTCAACGGTGGTGCTCACCGTGCTGCGATAGCTGACGCGGTCGAAGGCACTCCCACCCCACCCATCCTCGCCATGTTCAACTGGTTCTACCCACGCCGCCAACCCAATGTCAAAAGCGGCTACCACCCCCAAACCCCGAATGTCGGAATAGCCTAACCCCAGCCACCCCCGAGG
>CAZFVN010000066.1:0-1757 GCA_964522395.1 uncultured Myxococcales bacterium | reverse complement strand
GCATGGGCCTCTACGTTGTAGTCTCGCGTTCGGCTACCTTTGTCGCCTTGTTCTTCTAGCCCACCCCACCCATCCTCGCCATGTTCAACTGGTTCTACCCACGCCGCACTCGGAATGGCCGTAGCGGCTCCGTGCCACTATCCCCTATGCTCGGCATTGCCTATCGCCTGCCTCCCAGGGGGAGGCGGGTAAGGGGTAGGTGGGCGACGCGCCGCAATTGTTTGCAGGGCATCACGCGGGTCATCGGCCTCTCGTGGTTCGCTCTCTGCCACCACGGTGCAATGTGCCCTCTCGCCACGGGCAGTGACCTACAGCATAGCGATGCTACCAGCGACCCCTTGCGTGCACCAGCCACTAAGCGCCACCTCCCAGCATCCTCCACCATGGTGCAATGTGCCCTCTCCCCACGAACAGTGACGCACAGGAACCGGTCATCCAGATTGAACCAGCGAAGAGACATGCCCCGACGGGGCGTGGGTTGAGAGGTCGTGGGCTACCTGCAGGTTCATCCAGAATTCTGGGGTCGTATCGAGGGCATCAGCCAGCAACCAGGCCGTTTCAGGAGTAACACCTCGCTTGCCTCGAACAATCTGGTTCACCCGCTGCAATGGCACCGAAATGTGCTTGGCGAAGCTCACTTGCGTAATGCCAAGAGGCTGCAGGAATTCCTCCAGCAGAATCTTGCCGGGATGGCTAGGGGTTCTGTTCTGGGGCAACATCGGGCACCTCCTTAATGGTAGTCAGTCAAGCGGACGTCTGCTGGACCCCCGGTTTCCCAGCGGAATACGAATCGCCACTGGTCGTTGACGCGAATACTATAGTGCCCCGCCAGGTCGCCTGACAGGGCCTCCAACCGATTTCCGGGAGGCGAGCGAAGGTCCATGAGAGCGGCAGCGGCATTGAGCATGTCCAACTTCCTCTCTGCACTAGCCACCATGTGCCGGTCTAGCCTTCGTGTGCGATTGGAGCGATTCCCATGAAATAGGTCTTCCGTTCGCTTGTCCCCAAATGAGCGTATCATTCGCCCCTCCGACCCAATATTACCGATTGCCGGGCAATCGTGCAAGGCTCATCTCTCAAAGAGGCCTTGGCAATGCAACCTGCGACTGCTCTGCCTCTCATCGAAATGGTCAGTCACCGGTCAGAAACACGTACTAAGGAAATCGGCATCAATACTGGCTTTGGCGGCATCTCGGGCTGTAGCCAAGAGGCAAAGAGGCAGTCCATTTCCCGCTGAACCACTACAGAACCGCGTCGTCCGAGGCGCCGGCTACGGGAAAAGAGACGTCGTGGAGTATATGAGATCGGGTGGTGCAGGTCGTGCCGCCCAAGCTGACGGAGTAACCACCCGGTGTGGATGGTGCCTTTGGCGCACCACCCCTGCGCACCACGCGAGCTAGTGGCGCACCACCCAGGCCGATAACCACGCGTGATTCCCTCCAAAGATATTGCCACCACCCCCTGCCCCCTGCCCGCCCCCTCGATGGGGCGGACGACCAGCCTAGCCGAGCACACCCACAAAGCCATGGAACCACCCAATCCAGCCGGGGACGGCGGGGGCAGAGACGTCGCCGAGCATGGGCCTCAACGGTGGTGCTCACCGTGCTGCGATAGCTGACGCGGTCGAAGGCACTCCCACCCCACCCATCCTCGCCATGTTCAACTGGTTCTACCCACGCCGCCAACCCAATGTCAAAAGCGGCTACCACCCCCAAACCCCGAATGTCGGAATAGCCTAACCCCAGCCACCCCCGAGG
>CAZFVN010000065.1:0-30711 GCA_964522395.1 uncultured Myxococcales bacterium | reverse complement strand
CTCAGAACGACACACTCAGCGCAGAACGGGGGGTACAAAGTCAATCAGATCGACTCTGGACGGCCCTGTGGCGACGCGGTAGGATTCACTTGAGGCTCAGGTGGTCAAACATTGCGAAGGATAAACACGTGATTCCTAACATAATATCGGATGGGGAGTCTTGAGCGTATGAGCGATTCCAAACGCCTTGCCCATGCTTTCATGAGCGCCCTTTGGGGGATGGCGACGGGTACCCCCGACGGGCAGTTCGAGGTTGTCAACGATAAGTTGGCTGACATGTTGGGGTATAGCCGGGAGGAATTGGAGGGGCAATCCGCCGCCATGGTGATGCCTCCCGATATCCAGCAGCGCTTTCCGCAGCGGGTAGAGGAGGTGAATGACAAGGGGGTTTTGACCTATGAGGCGCAGATGCAGCGCAAGGATGGTTCCATTCTCCCGGTGCGAGTTACAGCGTGTGCGCTCAGAGACAATGGTGAGGTGTCAGGGAGAGTTGTTGCGATCGTTGACATTTCCATGGAGTTGGCCCAGCGTGCCCGGCTCCGGGAGAGCGAGACCAAGTACGAGATGCTCTTTAGCAAAGACCCCAGCGCAGTCCTGTTGCTCGACCTGAATGACATGGCGATCCTTGATGCCAACCCGGCCGCCTTGCAGCTTTATGGCTATTCCCTAGAAGAGATCCTCGAACTGCAGGCGCCGGAGCTTTCGGGCGAACCGGAGGCGACGACAAAAGCGTTGCGGGGGCTCGATAACGGACAGACCGGTCACATTCACCACAGAGTCCATCGCAAGAAAGATGGAACCCGGTTTTCGGTTGAGATAGTTGGCAGTAACTTCGCCATTGGCGAGAGACGGCTGAACTGTTCCATTGTGCGGGATATTGACGAGCAGTTGCGTCAGAAGGCGGAGCTCAAGGAGTCGCGCGACTCTTTCGAACGCCTCTTCCGTTACTTGCAGAAGAACGTGGAGAGCGAGCGATCTCGAGTTGCCCTCGAAATCCATGACGAACTGGCCCCGGTCCTAACCGCGCTTTCGTTCGGGTTACAACCGTTGGAAGAGGATGCGGCGCGGGGATTGCCCGCAAGCGAAGTTGCGAAGCTGTCGGAGTATGTGCGGCGAGCCATCACCTCGGTGAAACAGATATCCACCCGACTACGTCCCGGAGTCCTGGACCACCTGGGCCTGGTGCCAGCGTTGGAGTGGCTCTGTGAGGATTTCTCAGGTAGCGGGGGAATGGAGGTGGTTTTTGACTGCCCTCAAGACCATATCAAGGTCTCCAAGGAGCATGCCACTGCCGCCTTTCGCGTCTGCCAGGAAGCACTCACCAACGCGGTCCGTCATTCACAAGGCACCATAGCCAGGGTAGAGTTGCATGTTGAGAACCACGAGTTCATTTTGCAAGTGATGGATGATGGCAACGGAGGAGCACTTGAGGCGAGTCTTCGTCACATATCAATGGGGCTTTCCGGCATGCGTGAAAGGGCGCGTGCACACCGGGGCAGTCTTGAGATTGAAAGGGCTGATGGTGGGGGCTCTACAGTGAGGCTGAGGATGCCTTGTGCCGGAAAGAAGGGGGGGCGTGACAAGGTTACGCAAAGTATTGGTGGTTGACGACCACACGGTTGTTCGCCACGGTATCGAACAGATTATTGAGAAGGCAGATCCCATAGCATGAGTTATTTGGAAAAGCAGAGCGTTGTGAGCGGCGATAACCGCGTGACCGAAGAGCGGTCTCGCTGCCTTGCCGAGACCATCCGGGACATCGTCTGTCAGGTTGGAACGGAAGGCCACTGCACCCACTTGCGCCATACCCACGCTTGCTCGCACGCGCGAAGCCTGCTACCTTTAACCGTGGTTCAGTCATGGGAGAATTTGCTCGATGAGCGGGTGGAAAGCTAAGGTAGAACGCTTTGCTCCCTGGGCGATTATCGGGTTCTTCTGGGCCTGGAAGACGGTGCCCATCTGGCGCCACTTTGGTAGTCGACATTATGCCATCCGCGGACCACTGCTCGACACTCTCAATATGCTCTGGCTCTCCTGGTGGACGCATTTCTCCGGGACCTCTGCCGACCACTCGCTGCTCTTTTCTGACCTGATAAACTTCCCCGCTGGCGGTGCCAGTGCCGTGGACTACTCGCTCGCTTTTGTTCACGTTGGCCTGGCTGGTCTAATGCGCGGCCTGATGCCAGACATTGCCGCCCACAATCTCCTTGGCCTGGCCGGTTTCGCCTTTTCGCTGGTCGCCATCTTTCTGCTGCTGCGGGAGGTGTCGGGTGAAGGGATTCTGGCGGCACTCTTCTCATGCCTGGTCGTCACTTTTGGCCTGGCAACATCCAACCAGCTTCCCGATCTTGAACTGCTCTACTTCGGTTACCTCCCGCTCTCCCTCTTTTGCTGGCTTCGGTACGTGGAGGGTGGTCGACGAGGATGGGGAATCGGTGCGGTTCTCCTGACCGGCTTCGCCTCCTACGCACAGATGTACTACGGGATGGCTCTCTTGGCGATGCTCGGTCTGGTTGCTCTGGCCCTCCTTGGTGGTCTGCCGCTGCTGGGCGAGGATGTGAAGCGTAGCTTTGCCCGCACCAGGTCGGTTCTTGCGGGCGGTTTCGGGCTCGCCCTCCTGCTCCACGCGCGCAATATCTTCAATGCTGTTACGGCCGATACAATCGTCACTCCGGAGTTCACCGCTGCCGTCCCTTGGCCCTTTGAGTTGGCGGATGGGATCTGGTTGATCCTGGTCTGCATTGCGCCCGTCTGGGTTGGGCTGTGGCTGGGTGCTCGCCGGATGGCACTCTGGGGTCTGCTGGCGCTCCCCCCCGCTCTGCTCTCCCTCGGTTACGCCCTTGTGAGTGACTGGGGCGGGGCCCTTTCCATGCCCCTCGCCTGGCTCCGCTCGCTGCTGCCCTTCGTTTGGCGCATTACCTTTCCCAATCGATTTGTTGCCCCCATGCTTCTCGCCCTCGCCTCGGCGCTGCTTGCCAGTTGGCGTATCTTGCCCGATCTCCTGGCATCCAAGTGGGTGCCGTGGAGACCGGCAATTGCAGGCGGGCTCATTCTGGTCTTCTGGCTGCTGGCCGCGTTTACTCCCCTGGTCCCAAGTGATTGTGCACCGCTTATGAACATGGCCAGCGGGAAGAGCGGTGAGATGTTGCCCGACTATCCTCCTCCGGGAATGCCCGTCACCACTCTAACTCGTGATGATGCTGCCTCGATGTGCGATGGAGTGACCGGGCCAAAGCTGCCCGCAACGGCACTGTGGTGGCCCTTTCAACCACTTGAAACGGTGGCGATGCCGCCCATCCCTCGTTGCCTGGAGCAGATAGCGCGGCACCAGGGAGAGTTCGCGATCCTGGAGCTTTCGCGCTGCGATGTGCGGGGCTACGTCGGCTACTTTCACACCGCCCACGAAAAGGCCATTGCTGGCTATCCATGCCGACAGTACAGGCTCGCTGCCAAGTATGATGCACCGTCCATTCTCAGTCGTTTCCAGGCACTCTATTCTGAGGATCGAGCCTCGTCGTTGCTAACGCACGAGGTGCTCGCCGGGTTGGGCGTCAAGTACGTGGTTCTATATGACATTCCCGGCTGTATCCTGGTCGGGCGCAGCGGTGCAAAGCGGCCCGACGAGGAATACATCTGGTCCGAGCAAGATTTCTCTACTGAGTATGGGCAGCCGACATGCCAGGACGAAATCTCGGCCGTCTACGCCATTTCAAACCAAATAGGGGGGTAGTTGCTGCCAGCCGCCAAGAGTGTGCATCGATGGGGTCCCTGGGTGGCGCTGCTATGCGCGTGGCTGCTCAAGAGCTGGGAGATCTGGCGCCATCTTGGCCAACGCCACTACGCGGTGTGGGGGATGTTCTTCGATACTCTGCACATGGACTGGATGTCCTGGTGGAGCAGTGTCGCACTTACCCATCCCGGCCAAAGCCTCTTTCACTCCACCTGGATAAACGCTCCGGTCGGGGCTTCTACCGTCATGAACCATTCCCTCGCTTCGGTGCACGTGGCACTGGCCGGTTTGCTACGCCTCGCTATGAGTGGCATTGCGGCCCACAATCTGGTGGCTCTGCTCGGCTGCGCATTTACCTTGGTGACCCTCTTCCTGTTTCTCCGTTATCTTTCCGGGAGCGGGTGGATGGGGGCTTTGCTGGCAACCCTCGTTTTCACTTTCGGACTGGGCTGGGCCGGGACTTTGCCCGACCTTGAAGTGCTCTACTTCGGCTATGCTGCCTGGGCCTTGTTGGCCTGGTTGAAGTTTGTCGAGGAGGGTGGCCGGGGCAAATTGATATTGGCCTCGTTGCTAGTAGCATGGACCGCTTTTGCTCAAATGTACTACGGTCTATCAGTGCTGGCCATGCTCTCCATGGCGATGCTCCTGGCGTGGCGGGGTATTACCCTGGAACGGGTCGACGCTTCGACTCTGCTGCGGCGCACGGCGGCGGTGCTGGGTATCGGCCTGACCCTGGCGCTGGCTGCCCATAGCAGAAATATCGGCACCACTCTCGACATGGCCGGAGGCGGGCTCCAATACTCCCCTGGCCCGCTCCCTCCAAATCACGTTTCCGAACCCCTCTGGCGCGGCCTGCTTCTCTTGACCCTCTTTGGCGGTGCGGCGATGGCGGCGCTGCGGTTCAGATTGCAATCGGCCCTGCTGTGGCTGGGGATGGTGGCCCCGCTGGTAGTCCTCTCCCTGGGTGAAGAGTTGGGCGGGATCGATATGCCACTGCGCTATCTCCGGGCCATCAGGCCACTCTTTCAACGAGTCTCCTTCGGTTTTCGGTTTGTCGCTCCAGCCTTGCTCGGATTGGCGGCCGTGGTGGCCCTGATGTGGCACCAGCGCACTCGAGTGTTGTCACGGCTGCCGGCCGGTTTCTCTCCGGGAATGCTTGCCATATCGCTGGTTGGCCTCTTCTGGCTGGGGGCTGCCTTTGCCCCGGTGATTCCCCGGTTTGAGCGCCTCTCTGCCGGCCCCGAAGCTATTGACCGCGCAGCTTGCAATTCGCCCCTCCCGGATCCCTGCACAATGACCCAGCGTTGGGTCAATCTCTGTGCTTCCGGCGCCAGCGAGGGAGAAGGAATCTCCCCTTCGGGTGCTTTTGTTTGGGGGCTGGGCCAACTGCTGCGCCCACTCCGGCCACAAGCTACGGTACCTCTTCCTGAGCCACCCAGGTGTGTAACCTACCTGGCAAATGTCTCGGGTGATTCAACGCTGTTGGAGTTCTCTGCCCGGGGCCAGAATGCCTACCGGGGGTACTTCCAGACAATCCACGGCAGGTCTCTCGCCGGCTTCCCCATTCGTGGTGGGTTGGAGCGCGGGGTTAATGCCACCCCACTTGCCCGGGCCGCATTCCTCTACCAGCAGGGGGCACTGGCAGATCTACCGGCCGCCGACGACCTGGTCGGTGAGGGAGTTGGCTATGTCGCCCACTACCTGGATAGTCCTTCGCCGGCCTGCAACTTCGGCATACCGCAGCGGGTAGCCGAGGATCCGCCCGCCGGTTCTCGTTGGCTCCCGGAGGGTGAATTCTTGCGAGCGTACGGCGTGCCGGTCTGTCGCGACGGAGTGCTGTCCCTCTATTCTACGGGGCTTGGCAATGGGGCTAAGGGTGGTACACTGGCGCCATGAATCCGACTGTCACACCCCCGCGGCAAGGGCCGCCCAATCGGCGCACCAGATTGCTGCTGGTGCTTCCCATCGCGCTGCTTATGCTCCTGGCGTTCGGGTTATTACTCGCCCAGTTTCTTCGGGATCCGGCACCGACATCCGATGAGTGGTTGGTCGCGGCCGAACATGTCCAATCGAACTGGCAAGACGGCGATGTCGTCCGCATCGAGCCCGCCTGGCTCACCGCTGGACGAGTCTACTTTGGCGACGTGGATGGCGGTTCACGTGAGCCCTTTCGCATCCTCGATCTGCACGACCCGGTGGACCCGGCATGGCTCTACCGCTATCAACGGCTCTGGCTCGTAACCGCGGTTGAAGTCCGAGATAACTGGGATTCCCTGGTTCCCGATGATTTTGAACTTGGGGAGGAGTTGGTCCTCGACGGGATTACGCTGCTGCGCTTCGCCATTCCCCAGAGGCGGTTGCTCTGGCAGATGCTGGAAGCGCTCCCCGACGCGCAAGTTGTGCGGCAGAGTGACGATGGCCCCGTGCAGTGCAATTGGCGCGGCAAAAGTCACCGCTGCAAGGTGAAGGGGGCGATGGATGTCCAGCAGAAGTTGCGGCGGGTGGCGGGCAGTGCCCGGCAGTGCATCAACCTGAACGTCGGCCCAGGTACTGAACCAACGGCCATCTCCTTTCAGGGGGTGACGGGGCCGGGTACACTGCTGGTGCGAGTCGGCAATACTATCGAGGCGGCCCGGGCCAAGCATGGCGGCGATGTCACGGCCACGGTGTTGCTGGAGGGGGAGGAGCGAGGTTCAGTGCTCTTGGAGAAGCGCTCTTATCGCCTCGATGAGGTTGCCATACCCCTCGCGGATGGGCGCGAGAAAGAGCTTGTCATACGTTTGCAGGCCACGGATGATAGGAAGCGAGAGATCTGCCTGGATGGCTACGTAATTGGGGACCAGGACTCCCCGTAGGGAACGGCACGAACATGGACTTGGAACGCCCCATCTTATTGCTCGTCAAGAAGAGCTTCTACGAGCTCTACGGCGTGGAGCGGAAGGATCCTCGTTTCCTGGCGATGATGTCGGCCTCTACTGAGGCGGCCCAGGAACTACTCGAGGCACATCGTGAGAATATCGCGGCAATCGAAGCCGTCGAGCGCTACCTGGCGCAGCGAGGCATCCCCTACCACAAATCGGAGGGGACCCAGGGCAAAGTTGACGACCGCTTTTCCCTGGTCGTCGCGGTGGGCGGAGATGGAACGCTGCTGGCCGCTGCTCACCAGGTCCTGACGACGCGGGTCGTAGGGATCAACTCCCGGCCCGGTCGCAGCGTCGGCTATTTCTGTGCCGCTGACTCCAGCGGATTTGAGGCCCTTCTCGATGACGTCGTGTCGGGGCGGCGAAAGCCTCGGAAGCTCAGTCGCATGGACCTCTTCGTCAACGGCTATCGAAAGTCCCCTCCCGCCCTTAACGATATTCTCTATGCCGCAACGTCGCCGGCGGCAACCACCCGCTATCTGCTATGTTCCGGCGGGCATGAGGAACTTCATCGTGGGAGCGGCGTTTGGGTAGCTACTCCTGCCGGGTCCACCGCGGCCATCGGCGCGGCCGGGGGGGAAGCGATGGACCTTGAGGCCCCAACCTTGCAGTTCTTTGTTCGTGAGCCTTATGTTGCTCGCGACCAATCGATCAAGATCAGGGGTGGCATCTTTGAGGATGGGTTGGCGATTACCAACCTTACGCCCGAGGCGGCGGTCTATTTGGATGGGACCCGCCACTCATTTGCGATTCATTACGGTGATGTGATCGAGCCACGGCTCTCGTCACATCCTCTATGCATCTATCTGTAAGGGGAATCATGGCTGAGCATCACGATGTAGAACTGACCTCCTTGAACATCTCCATGCAATGGGCACGCCGCATCTTGTTCGTCGTGCTCAGTCTGGTGGCATTTGGGGCATTCCTGGTCTTGCTTGTCGCCCTGGGACTGTATCAGTTCGGTTACCGTCCACTTGATTCCGAGAGCGAGGAGATCCGGTTGGCCAACTGGGGTGGTGCCGAGGAGAGCTGGCCAGATCGGCCGGAGCTGCGGATCTTCTCCCTCAACCTGAACTACGCAGCGGGAAGCAGTCACCTCGATCTGGAGTCCGGCGAACTCCGCCTCCTTGACCGCGCCGCGGTAACCTCTCGTCTCGACCGTCTGGCCGAGCAGGTGTTGGAACTGGATGTCGATGTCCTGATGTTGCAAGAAGTCGATTTCAACAGTGAGTATGGCGGGCATCTCGACCAGGCAGAGTACCTCGCTCGTCGGTTGCGTTACGGCTACCTTGCCAGAGCGTATAGTTGGAAACATCCTTATGCGCCTTTCCCAGATCCGTTCCACAGTGAAATGCTCGGTCCTATGGAGAGCGGTATGGCTGTCATCGCCCGGGTGCCCATACTCGAGAGCAGTCGCTTCTCGCTTCCCGGTGCGGTCTTTGGCAATTGGTGGCAGACCACCTTTGCCCCTACTTATTGTCTCCATATGGTTGAACTTGCTGCTCGGGACGAGGAGTTGCGCCTCTTCCAAACTCATCTTACCAACGGTAAGACTCTTGACCGGGAGCGGCAGGGCCGAAAGGTGGCGCAGCTCGTCGGACGGGAGACTTTGGGCAAGAGTCTGCTCGTAGGGACCTTCGGTGCAAAGCCGCCAGATATCCGGGAAGCCAGCCCCTCCACGGAGCGAGACAATACGGTTTCGCTGGTGCGCCACCGCATGAACTTTCAGGCTCCAGTGAATGACTTTGATCTGCTCGACGACCCCGCCAACGCTACCTTCGTAGACGACCAAGGCAGCCGCGTCATCGACTACGTTCTCCCAGAGAAGGGGCTGCGCGTTACCGAGTTAGAGGTTGTAGATGCTCCCGAAGATGTTACGCCTCATCGTGGAATACTCATAGAGATCACACTGTAAGCCATCTTCCCGCCCTTGACCTGCCCCATGCGCGGGGTGTATTTTAGCCTAGTTACGTCGGTTGCCGATGTTGGCAGGAGGAGTCGATGGCGAGGCGGGTGCGGGTGATCATACTGGGGGCAGCGGGCCGGGACTTCCATAACTTCAACATGACCTATCGCGATGACAAAAAGTATGAAGTGGTGGCGTTCACCGCGACCCAGATTCCCAATATCGACGGACGTCAGTACCCTGCCAAGCTGGCCGGCCCCCTCTATCCCCAGGGTATTCCCATCTGGCCAGAAGATGAACTCGAGGAAATTATCTCCCGGGAGCGAATTGAGCGGGCCGTGTTTGCTTATAGTGATGTAGCTCACGAGGATGTGATGCACCTGGCGGCCCGGGTCAATGCCTGCGGTGCTGATTTCCAACTGCTGGGCGGCAACCGAACCCTCATTGACTCGAAGATTCCGGTGCTCTCTGTTTGCGCAGTGCGAACGGGGTGTGGCAAGAGCCAAACGAGTCGTAAACTGGCTACTCTGTTGAAAGACCGAGGTGTCCGGGTAGCGGTGATCAGACATCCCATGCCCTATGGCGACCTGGTGAAGCAGCGGGTCCAGCGGTTTGCCACCTTTGAAGACCTCCATACCCACCATTGCACTATCGAGGAAATTGAGGAGTATGAGCAATATGTCGCTCGCGGCATGGCCATCTTTGCCGGCGTCGACTATGAAGCTATCGTCCGGGCGGCCGAAGATGAGGCCGATGTGCTGGTCTGGGACGGTGGTAATAACGATACCCCATTTGTTCGTTCGGACCTCCAAATCGTTGTTGTCGACCCCCTGCGGCCAGGCCACGAACTGCGCTACCATCCAGGCGAAACCAATCTTCGTCTGGCGGATATCGTTGTCGTCAACAAGGTCGATCGTGCTGACGACGCGGGGATTGGGCTGGTACGGGCCAACACGTCGCAGGCCAATCCCCACGCCACCATCATCCTTGCCGATTCCGAGGTTGGCTTCGAGGAAGTCGAAGCTGTTCGAGGTAAGCGGGTTCTGGTAGTGGAAGATGGGCCGACCTTGACTCATGGCGGTATGGCTTATGGCGCTGGCTTCGTTGCCGCCGAGCGCTTTGGCGCCGCGGCCATAATCGATCCTCGACCTTACGCTACTGGTCCCCTCGCCGAGGCCTACAAGAGTTACCCCCACATGGGGCCGATTTTGCCCGCTCTAGGTTACTATCCTGAGCAACTGGTGGCGCTGGAAGAGACCATTGCCAAATGTGACTGCGACGTTGTGGTGGTCGGCACCCCGGTGGATCTGAGACGATATGTCAACATTGAGAAACCCGCGGTTCGTGTCACCTACGACCTCGTCGAACGGGCCGGAGAGCCACAATTGGACGAGTTGATCGGTGAGTTTCTCGCCCAGACCGGTGCTGGCAACGAATGAAGGGCTTGAGCGAACGGGACACGATTCCCGGCCGATTGCTTTGCAATAACTATCAGGTTGCCGGAAGCATCGGTCACGGTGCAGTATCCGATGTCTATCTGGCTCGGCAAATGAGCCTGGGCAATCGCAGCGTTGCGGTGAAAGTCCTGAAGAAGGTGATCTGCGCCAGCTCCCGCCGGTCTGCCAACGTCCATGTCAAACACTTCGCGTTTGAAGCGGAATTGCTCCACCTCTGTAAGTCCACCGCGTTTGCGGCAGTCCACGACTATGGAACCCTCATGGATGGTGACGTGAAGCGGCCATTTATGGTCATGGAGTATCTCAACGGCGCCCTGCTCACCAAGTACTTTGAGCAGGGCCGCCAATTCCCACTGCCACTGGCCGCGCGTATTGTCCTGACCATCGGTGAAGCGCTTAGTGAATTGCACCGTTATAAGGTCACCTACCGTGATCTATCGCCGGCCAATGTGATGTTGGAAGAGGCCGGCCCCTATCGGCTGTCACCTCGCCTTTTCGATCTCTCTCATGCCATGCGGGAAGGTGATGATGAAGACCGAAAACGGCTGGCAGTCGGCAAGCTCCTGGCAGGCACGCCCCTCTACGCTGCGCCCGAATTGGCGGAAGGTCCCGGGACCGCTAGCGCGGATGTATTCTCAATCGCAGCGCTTTGCTATACCCTGATGGCAGGGCAGCCTCATATCAAACTCGCGACCAATACGTGGGAAGAGTACAGTGCTGCCATGTCCCAGAAGAGGGCCTTGCCAGAAGTGCCGCTTCGCAAGATCCACAAGAATCTCCCCAAGGCCCTGGATATGCTAATTGAAGATAGCTTGGCTCCCGACCCGGGAGATCGAGTGCAGTCGATGGCTGGCTTCGTTTCGCGGTTTGCCCTGATCGTCCTCGATTCGAGTCTGGTGGAAGGCGACCCCGAAGATGCATCAATGTCTGGCGCGTTGGTTAGAGCACTTCTGGGGAAGTAGACTCGCCGGTCAATTGCTCAAGTAGTACCCGGTATAGTTCGAGGTGCATCTTCTCGGTGCGCATGGAGAGCCGCATCTCAAAGAGGCCGCCAACGGCCTCGTCGTCTTCAGTATCATCGGCTCGAACTCTGGTAACATCCCCTACCAGTTTGATTTGAGAAATCTTACGGGCCCCGGCCAGGGGAATGACCACGCTGGTGGGTGCGTATAGTTGCGGCAGTTCTTGCGATGTGACGACTTTCAGCCCAGCACAATACAACCGGGTTGCCTGTCCCTGGAACCGGGTGTTGCCAATTCGGTAGACCACCGGTAGCTCAATGTCATTGGCGACAACATTGCGGAAGCGCTGAGTCTGGATCAGCGCTTCGCCCTTGTTGGCTCTAGACCCCTTCCCCGCCCCGCCAAAAAGTCGCTTGAAAAGTGACGTCTTTGTGTCCGAAAAGGCGGGGCCAGTGCCAGTCGTTGCTCCCTTCTCTCCAGTGCCCGTATTTGTGCTTTGGGCCTCCGGCGGCAACTTCTCGGAGGGGGCGCTCTTCTTCGCCTTCTTCGCTGCTTTCTTGGCTGCTGCTGCCGCCTTCTTCTGCTTGCCCGCCAGTTCCTTTGCGGCGGCCGCTTCCTTCTTCTTCTGGGCGGCCAACTCCCGACGAGTCGGTTTGCCCTCCGTAGGGGTGGGAGCTGCCTCAGGAGAATGCTCTCCCATTGCGGCAGAGGTTGCGTCCTTCGCTTTCTCCTCCGCCTCCCGCAGTTCCGCAGTGTTGCCGAAGCTCGCCAGGATTGCATCGGCCTCTTCCATTTCGTCGAGGCTGGAGAAGAGGGAAGAGTGGAGTGCCTTGATTCGCTCTTCGCCCTCTCGGTGAATAGCTTCGAAGCTGAAGGCATACGCCCGGTCTTCGCCATCTTCTTCGCCGACGACTCGAATCAACCCCGATTCAATGCCCAGTGCTTTGTCCAAGAACATGCGGAGCCGCTTCGGCTCGCGGGCCACGGCATCGCCGAACTCAACCGCGAACTGCTCCCGTCCATCCGCCTGTCTGAGCTCTCTCACAACTCGAGCCTTCAAGTAGAGAGTCAATTCGGGGTTCTGACGGTCAGACAGATTCAGGAGCAGGCGGGTGCCCTCCGATGGGATGACGTCGGACTCAAATCTAGCGCCGGACTTGCTGACGTCCACCGTATATGCCGGAACCTCGTTCCCTTCCATCGTGAAGGTTACACCGATCCGTCGCTGGACGCGGTCGTACCGCCGCCGTTCGCTCCCCGCAGGGTTCTTAGTATCTTCTGTGTCCACCATACTCACCGCGGACCAGTTTAGCAGAAGTGTATCCCCTGAGACAAAGGAAAAACGCGGCTGTCAGGGCGCTGGGGAGGTCTGCGCTACGTTGAGGGCAATTGTCGCGGGAAGGTCAATGCGCCAGCCATCCTCGTGGACAAGCTCCAGGATGCGGTCAGTGCCGCCACTGGTAATCTCCAAACGGACCCGCTCTTCACCGTCTGCGACCCGGCGAGAAGAGAAGTCCTTGCGCTTCCCCGAATAGGAGTCGAAGACCAGGCAATCCTCTGGTTCCATGGGGGGCTCGAGTTCTAGCGCTTCATTCAAATCGTCAGCACAGGCGCCTAGCTCCTCCTGGGAAGCTTTGGAGAGTAGCCCGTATAACTCAAACTGGATCGCGGCCGGTCCGCTCTGTCTCCCGATTTCGCAAATCTCGTAGAACTCCCGCGCAACTGTCTCCGGAGCGGGTTTCGCTGCGCAGCCCGCCACCGTCAGGGGCGCCACAATAGCCAGAACTAAGCGTCTCATTTGCTCCTCCTACGCGGCTCACGCTAGTGCACGTTGCCGCGCTTGTCAACGCCTTGCCATGCCACAGTTTGCTGGTAGGATGGTGGAAAGGGAAGGAGGTTGCCATGCCCTTGGCCCTCGTCGATTGGCTGATCATCGCCTCATATGTACTCTTCACCGTCGCCGTGGGACTCTACTACCGCAAGCAGGCCTCTCAGGGGATCGAGTCCTTCTTCGTGGGTGGTCGCTCATTCCCGTGGTGGCTTGTTGGGATCTCCATGGTTGCCACCACCTTCGCCGCTGACACCCCCCTCGCCATCACCGGGATTGTCGCCCGGGATGGTATCTCAGGAAACTGGTTCTGGTGGTCCATGGGCCTGGCCCACCTCGGCGTCGTCTTCGTCGTTGCCCGTCTCTGGCGCAACTCCAGGGTCATTACCGATGCTGAAATCGTTGAACTTCGCTACGAGGGCAACAGCGCCGCCATCTTGAGGGTCTTCAAGGCATTCTTCTTCGCCATTGTCATCAATTGCATCACCATGGGCTGGGTGATTCGGGCAGTGGGCAAGATTGCTCACAGTTTCCTCCGTTGGGACGAGGCCTTCCCCGCCTTGCACGGGTGGATGTCAGGCTGGTGGCCCCAGGATATCACCATCTCGGACCCGGGCGAGGGGCTCTCGATCTTGATCATGTCAGCCCTGGCCCTCTTCTACGCGTTTCTTGGCGGCATTCGTAGCGTTATCATCACCGACCTGGTCCAATTCGGCATGGCTCTCGTCGGGGCCATTCTCTTTGCCTACTTCGCAGTGGACCATGTCGGCGGTCTCGATTCGCTAGTTACCCAGCTCTACACCCTCTACCCGGAGCGGGCCGATGGTATCCTCGCCTTCGTCCCCACGGACCTTGCCGGGGGCGCACTCTTCGGCTTCATCATGTTTGTCTCCGTACAGTGGTGGGCGCAGCACAACTCTGATGGGGGGGGCTACTTCGCCCAGCGGATCTGCTCTGCCAAGGACGAGCACCACGCGACCAAAGGTACGCTCCTCTTCACGCTCACCCACTACCTCGTTCGTACCTGGCCGTGGATTCTTGTGGGGCTGGTGGCCCTGGTCGTCTTTCCGCTCGACCCTGGGTCCGGAGTTGCCCTCTCTCCTGAGTATGAGCGAGTACTTGCTGACCGGGAAGCCGCGTACCCCGTGCTCATCGCCCAGCTTCTACCCCCAGGACTGGTCGGTCTACTGGTCGCCAGCCTCATCGCAGCCTTCATGTCTACCATCGACACTCACGTCAATTGGGGCTCGTCCTATCTGGTGAACGATGTCTACGCCCGCTTCCTGAAGCCCTCTGCCAGTGAACGGGAGTTGGTCCTGGCTGGTCGGCTCGCCACCGTCCTCGTCCTCGTCATCGCTCTGGCTGTAACTACGCGCATAGACTCCATCAAGGATGCCTGGGAGTTCTTCACCGCCCTTGGCGCGGGGCTGGGGCTGCCCCATATTCTGCGCTGGGTTTGGTGGCGCTTGAATGCCCTGAGCGAACTCACCGGTCTCGTCAGCGCGGCGCTGATGACTGCCTTTCTCTGGGTCGTCTTTCCCGATATGGAATATGCGTGGAAGCTCTTCTTCACTGTAATGGTCTCTACGATCCTGATGCTCACGGTCACTCTCTTGACCAATCCTGTATCTACTGAACGGCTCCGCGTCTTCTATCAGCAGGTGCGCCCGTATGGCTTCTGGGGACCCCTCGCCGACCCTGTCGCCCACGCCATCAATCGAAAGCGTCTTTGGCGCGCCCTCGGGATGTGGAGCGGGTCTGCCGTCCTGCTCTTTGGCACCCTCTTTGGCCTGAAGGAACTACTTGTCGGAGCTCACGCGCTCGGCGCGGGTATCTGTCTGGTGACGACTATTGGCTGGGTCCTGGTCATTCGTACTGTCGGCGCCGGTGGCACCGCGGGGCAGTCGACATGATGCGGTTTCTCCGGCTCCTGATTTGCTTGCTCCAGGTTGTTGGTTGTGTCGCAGAACTGCCTCCTGAAACCGCCCACCAGCCCATCGTCAACGGGGAGCAGACCGCAGACTTCCCATCGGTGGGCACCCTCACGCGCAATTTGCCCGGCGGCAACACGGGAACGTACTGTTCGGGTACCCTGGTGGCCCCGCAATGGGTTCTGACCGCCGGGCACTGTCTCGATGTCATCAACGGGCTTGACCTCGAACCCGCACTCCTGACCTTCTTCCTGGGAGAGCATCTGACTTTGCCAGCAACTGATCCGATTGACGGGTTTCAGGGCCACTACTTTGCTGATGCCCGTTTTCTTCATCCAGATTACAACCCCATCTTCAAGTTCCATGATGTCGCCCTGCTCCACCTCTCCGAGCCGGTGGTTGGAGTTGAGCTATATCCATTGAGAACTGAACCGCTGGACGACAGTTTCATTGGCCAGCAGGTTTCCTATGTCGGCTTCGGGAAACTAGGCACGTCCATGGGGGGAACAGGGACCAAGCGAGTGGCGACGATGCCTATCGCAGAGCTCCAGGCTAACTTCTATGTAAGCGATTATCAGGGTTCTGGAGTGTGCGAAGGCGACTCCGGTGGCCCCGGCTTCCTACCGGTTGACGAGAGCTACGAAATGGTGGGGGTGATCTCCGGTCTGGTCGGTGGTACACCTGACGTTTGCCACTCCGATGCCGTCGCCAGTCGAGTCGACTACTACGCCTCCTGGATCAAAGAGCACATCGAGGGGCCGGGACCCGACTGTAGCGAACTTCCTAACATGTGCCTCTGCCCAGCCGGTTGTACCGCAAACGGAGCTTGCGACAACACTTATTGTGTCCTCGATAGCTGTCTCTCGGTCGGGGCTTGTCTGGTTGACTGTGATGGGGGATTGGCCTGCATAATGCGGTGCCGACAGAGGAGCGAAGCTGCTTTGCTGGCAGGGTGGGCGGAAATGGTCGAGTGCTCCCCAGACTGTGCCGGAAATCTCAAATGTCTAGCCGGTATTTGCCCGGACGAGTACTCAAATTGTCTGGACTCTGCGACCACCGACCGGCGCTGCCCAGAACTACTGGCCTGCCTCGGCACTTGTCGGGGGCCCGCCTGTGAGGATGATTGCAGGAATCAGGGCAGTGTTGTCGAGAAGGACATTATGGATGCGGTACTTGGGTGCAGCAGCGATTGCGAAGTCCTCAATGACATCTGTATCGCCGAGAGCCGTTGCACCAACGACGAACAATGCCCTCCAGACCTGTCCTGTGACCTTCACGAAATTGGGATTGGCCTCTGCGGCTGCCGGGACGACGATGGTGATCTCTGGTGCGCCACTGAAGAGTGCGACGACTCCAATGAAATGGTCAATCCGGGAATCGGGGAACTCTGCTTCGATGACCTTGACAATGACTGTGACGGCGATGTGGACGAGGGCTGTGAAATCCCACCGGAGCCGACCGCGGATATAGTCGTCGAGGACGACCTTTCGACTCCGGACGAAGTTGTAACCGAGTTCGGACCGGAAGCCGAGGTAAGCGGCGGCAATACTCCCGGCTGCTCCGCCGGCGCCACCAGCCGCTCCCCTGGAGCCCTGCTCCCCCTGCTGCTCTTGTTCCTGGGTCTCTGCCTCTATGCCCACCCAAAGAGCACCTCCCCGTAGGAAGGTCGGGAGGCCGTGGGCCGACCGGGTCGGGCTCCCAGTGGCCAGCCCGTAGATCGTGCCCCGTCCCGTCCCCTGTCAGAACGAAAATCTTGACATTCTGAAGCCAAATCCGCATGCTTCGCCAACTTCTGCCATAGGGGTGGAAGGAGAAACGGAGAAGTGAGATGGACCGGCTTTCTACCACGCGCAATATTGGCATCGCAGCCCACATTGACGCCGGCAAGACTACAGTTACGGAGCGGATTCTCTTCCTCTCCGGAGAGACTCGCAAGATTGGTGAAGTGCACGACGGACAGGCAACCATGGATTTCATGAAGCAGGAGCAGGAGCGCGGCATTACCATTGCGTCTGCCGCCATCTCATGCAACTGGAGGGACCACCGGATCAATCTGATTGATACCCCAGGCCACGTGGACTTCACCCTTGAAGTGGAGCGCTCACTGCGCGTTCTCGATGGAATGGTCGCTGTGTTTTGCGCGGTCGCCGGTGTCGAACCGCAGTCCGAGACCGTCTGGACCCAGGCTGACCTCCATCGCGTTCCACGTCTGGCTTTCGTCAACAAGATGGACCGACCAGGTGCCAACTTCCATGCCGCCGTTGCAGGTATGCGGGAGCATCTCGGTGCCAACGCCATTGCCTACCAGTTTCCCATTCTGGAAAAGGACGAATTCATGGGCGTCGTCGACCTCGTGGATAACCAGGCCTATCTCTACGAAGGGTTCGAGCGGACGGAAATCCCCATTCCAGAGGCACTCCTTGGCGATGTCGCCCAGGCTCGGGACAAGCTTCTTGAGGCTCTTTCCGAGTTCAGTGACGAAGTGATGGTACTCTATCTCGACGGTCAGGATGTGCCCGCCGAGTTGATCTGTAAGGCCACCCGGAAGGCTGTTGCCGGACTTCTGTTGGTGCCCGTTTTCACCGGGGCAGCCTACAAGAACAGCGGCCTGCAGTTGCTCATGAACGCGGTGGTCGACTACCTCCCTTCGCCAATCGATGTTGGCGCAGTAGTTGGAACCGACCCTGCGCGCGAAGACAAGACCGTGACCCGTTGCCCCACTCCCTCGGACCCCTTTGCGGCACTGGCTTTCAAGATCATTCATGATCCCTATGCCGGGCAGCAGACCTTCATTCGCATCTACTCCGGTGCCATAAATAGTGGTGGTTTTGTCTGGAATGCAACGCGTAGGCACAAGGAGCGCATCGGACGTATCATGCGCATTCGGGCCAAGGAACGCATTGAGATGAAATCCGCCCAGGCCGGCGACATTGTGGCCCTCGTGGGGCTCAAAGATACGACTACCGGCAATACTCTGTGCGACAATGATGCCCGGGTCATCCTCGAGTCCATTAATGTGCCGGAAACGGTCATCGGTGTGAGTGTGAAGGGGGCCAGCCAGAAGGAAAACGAGAAGCTTGGCAAGGCACTGCACAAGCTGGCCAAGGAGGACCCGTCTTTCACCGTGACACACGATGACGAGACCCGTGAGACCATTATCGGTGGTATGGGCGAACTCCATCTGGAAGTTATCGTCGACCGACTCAAGAGTGAGTTCAGCGTCGAGTGCGAAGTCGGACAGCCGAAGGTCTCCTACCGTGAGTCCATGGGTAAATTCGTCGAGGTCAACTATCGGCACGTTAAGCAGAGCGGTGGGCGTGGACAATTTGCACACGTCGTAATTCTCTTTGAGCCGTCGGAGGACAACCTCTTCCACTTCGAAGAGAAGATCCGGGGCGGCTCCGTGCCGCAGGAGTATTTTGGCGCGGTGAAGCGAGGCATTGAAGATACCATGAGCAGGGGCATCCTGGCCGGCTATCCAATTCTGGGCGTCAAGGCGACCCTTATCGATGGCGGTTTCCACTCGGTGGACTCCTCGGACATGGCTTTCAAGGCCGCCGCCGCAGCAGCCTTCAGAGAGGCCTTCAAGAAGAGCTCGCCGCGTCTCCTGGAACCAATCATGAAGGTCGAAATAAACACTCCCGACGATCATATCGGCGATGTTGTGGGCGACCTTGGCCAGCGGCGAGGCAAAGTCGGTGCCATGAGACGCTTCCGCAAAGGTGCACAGAAGATCAACGGTCTCGTCCCCCTGGCGGAGATGTTTGGCTATGCCACCACCTTGCGTACCATGACCAGCGGTCGCGCCACCTTCTCAATGGAATTCAATTCCTACCAGCACACTCCCGCCGCAGTTCAGGAAGAAGTCGTAAAGGAACGCAACGAGCAGTAAGCCGTTGCTTGTTCGACGCCGCGTTTTCCGGCACAATCCAATGGACATTCAGGAGGAAGCCATGCGCACATGGATTCTGGCAACACTTCTACTGCTTGCCGCCTGCAGTTCTGGAGGCGATACGGTTGTGAACGATACGTCAACCCCGTTGACCGATGTCGTGGATATTAGGGCCGAGGAGGCATTCGTCGCCGCGGACGTACCAATCGCCGTGGACGTGCCAATTCTCGACGTGCCGGATGTCTGGTCATTCGATACTGGACCAGACACACCGTTTGTTGAGTGCGAACCGGGGCAGGGCTGCTTCCTTGACCCCTGCGATACCAACGGCGATTGTCAGTCTGGCTGGTGTCTTGAGCATATGGGCGACGGAGTTTGTTCCCAGATCTGCCAGGAAGAATGCCCTCCCGGTTGGAGCTGCCAGGCCGTCGGTGCCGGTCCCGACCTTACCTTCGTTTGCGTCTCTCTGGTCTCCAATCTCTGCAAGCCTTGCTCGACCGGTGCAGATTGCAAGAGCCCCGGTGGTGCCGATGACGTCTGCGTCGATTATGAAGAAGAGGGGGCCTATTGCGGTGGAGTTTGCACCACCGACGATGACTGCCCCTGGGGTTTTTCGTGTCTGACGACAGTCACAGTCGATGGCATCGGCACGATGCAATGCGTGGCTGATGCCGGCGTTTGTCCTTGCACCGCGAAGTCCGTCGCGCTGGCTCTGACAACTCCCTGTGAGCAGAACAACGAATTTGGTACGTGTGCGGGGAAGCGCTACTGCTCCGATGAGGGTCTCACTGATTGTGATGCGGCCGTTCCTGCGGAAGACATCTGCAATGGCCTCGATGACGATTGCGATGGGGACGCCGATGAAGATACCTGTGATGACGACAACGCTTGTACCGACGACGTCTGCCTCGGAGAAGAAGGTTGCCACCACGAGCCCCTCGACGCAATCGAGTGCATCGATGGTAATCCCTGCACTGTGGCGGACCTCTGTTCGGCCGGGGAGTGCGGCGGTACGCCGGTACCCTGCGACGACGACAACATCTGCACCGACGATTCCTGTGATGCGGCGGGAGGCTGCATCTTCACGCCAAATTCGGTTGATTGCGACGACGAAGATCCTTGCACCGTTGCGGACCGCTGTGAAGAGAACCTCTGCGTTGGGGTTTCCGTCGACTGCGAGTGCACGGGCGACAACGACTGCGCCGCGCTTGAAGATGGGGATGTCTGTAATGGAACCCTGATTTGCGACACCTCCAAGATCCCGCATCAATGCGAACTCGAAGCGGGGACTGAAGTAAGTTGCCCCGAGCCCGAAGGCACCGATGCCATCTGCTTGACCGCAACTTGCGACCCCCTCTCCGGTGAGTGTTCCTTTGCGGCGAAGAACGATGGCTTCGCCTGTGATGACGGTGACCTGTGCACCATCGGCGACGTCTGTGAAAGCGGCGAGTGTATCAGCGGGATTGCCCTCTCCTGTGACGATAGCAACCTCTGCACGGACGATAGCTGTGACAGCAGTGACGGGTGTTCCCACGTCCCCAACCAGGCTGACTGCGATGACGGCAATGCTTGCACCGAACAAGATGGCTGCTCGTTGGGCCAGTGTGTTGGCACTGAACCCGTGATTTGTGAAGACGACAACCCGTGTACCGCGGATGGTTGTTCACCTCTGACCGGGTGCAGCTATTCCATCGCTCCGGGGCCTTGCGATGATGGTAATCCTTGCACGGTCAATGACTCCTGCGTCAATGGGGAGTGCGTTGCCGGCCCTCTCGTCACGTGCGATGACAAGAATCCCTGCACCGACGACTCCTGCGAGAATGGAGTGTGCACCTTCGTGCCCAACGAGGCCGACTGTGACGATGGAAACGCCTGTACTCTGGGCGACCATTGCTCAACCGGGAGTTGCGTCAAGAGTGGGCTCGCCGATTGTGATGACGACAATGTCTGTACTTCTGATTCTTGCGATCCCGACGGCGGGTGTTTGCACCTCCTCAATCAGGCTCCCTGTAACGACGGTAATCTCTGCACCACCGATGATGTCTGCCAGCTCGGGGAGTGCCAGGGCAGTGGCGAATTGCCTTGCAGCGACGGCAACGCCTGCACTGATGATGCATGTTCGCCCGAGGCCGGTTGCACCTTCACTCCCAATGAGGAGCCGTGCGACGACGGCAATGCCTGTACCACCGTTGATGGTTGTCAGGGTGGCGGGTGCACTGGGACGACTCCCCCCGATTGTGGAGATGACAACGTCTGTACAGACGATATCTGCGATGCCGTCGAAGGATGTGTTCATGTCAATAACTCGGTGCCATGCAGCGACAACGATGCCTGCACCGCCGATGACCAGTGCGTAAATGCTGAGTGTATCCCTGGCGAGGCCATAACTTGCGTCGATGAAAACGTTTGCACCGATGATGCCTGCATCCCCGAAACGGGGTGCGTCTTCCTCGCCAATGCCGCCCCTTGCGACGATGGTAATGCATGCACTGCAAACGATACTTGCGGTGATGCTCAGTGCGATGGCGACGCGATAATATGCGATGACAATAAGATCTGTACCAATGACTCATGCGCTCCCGAGAGTGGCTGCGTTTTCTCCGTTATCCTGGACTGTTGCGGCAACGGTATCCAGGAGGCTGGCGAGGAGTGCGATGATGGCAATAACGCGTCCAACGACGGTTGCTCGGCTCAGTGCAAATCCGAGAATTCGAGTGGTTGCGCTGATGGCTCCGCCGACCAGATATTCCAGACAAACGTCATGGTCGGATGTGATGGGAACTACCTCGGTACCCAGCTTGCGAGCGCCTGCGGGCCGGGCTGGCACCCGGCCAATCCCAACGAGTATTTCAGCTATGGGGGGAAGACCACGCCAGTGACCCAGACAAGGTGGGTCGATACTACCTGGAATTCGCAAGGCTACGACGCTCCGCTAGAGCAGTCCACCGGCTACTACGACTGCTCAAACGGACAGGGATGGAACGGCGTCTGCAAAACCTCTATATGTACCTGGGTCTCCTACCACGACCAGTGTTACCTGACTTTCGTCAACCATGACTATGGCAAGAGCTACGGTTGCCACTGCCGCGGTGGTGACCCCAAGTCCAACCATCATGGCGTCATCTGCGTGAACAACAACAATTCCAAGCCGCGGCTGTAGGTGAAATAGATGGTCGTTCGCTCCATTGCGCTTGCTCTTGGTCTGATCCTGACTTGTTGTTCGAACTCGGGAAGCGAAGAGGCGTCACCTCCCTCGCAGGAGGTGCTGAGTGATGCTCTTGCTGATTCGCTTGATGTGGCACCACTATTGGACGGTGGGTCCGCCGATATGCATGAGAGCTTGATGGATATTGGTGAGACCACACCACCTCCGCAGGACGTGCTGGGCGATGTGGCAGATGCATTATTGGACTTAGAGGGAACTGCGGCGGAACCAGATGTTCTGGAGCCGTTGCCCCCCTACGAGCCCACCGAGTTTGTCGGTACCGACGGTCGCAACTTCCGTGATGCCGAGGGTAGGGTCTTAGTTCTGCACGGCGTCAATGTTTCCAACGTCAGTAAGGGGGCTCCCTTCTTTCCGCAGTGGCTCACCGAAGATGATGTGCAGATGCTGGCCGACCGCGGCCTCAATGTTGTGCGCTTGCTGGTCATCTGGGAGGCCATAGAGCCGGCCAGGGGAGAATTCGACCAGGATTATCTGGACATGATTGAAGGACGGGTGGAGTGGTTCACCAGCCGGGGAATCTACGTGTTGGTGGACATGCATCAGGATCTCTTTGGCCCGAAGTTCGGCGGTGACGGTGCACCGCTGTGGGCGACCCTCGATCATGGTATCCCCTTTGACCCACCGCCCGGCGATTGGTTCTTGAAGTATGGAGAGCCGGCTGTCAAGCAGTCGTTCCAGTCCTTCTGGGACAATGAAGAGGGGATTCGTGACCACTTCATCATGGCCTGGCAGGAAGTGGCTAAGCGATTCGCCGACAATCCCATGGTGGTCGGCTATGACATCATCAATGAGCCCTATATCGGCAATTGGGAGGTCATGAAGATTCCGCAGTTTGAGACGGAAGTTCTGACGCCTTTTTACGCGCTTGTGGCAGAGGGCATTCGGGAGGTAGACGAGAACCATATTATCTTTGTGGAGCCCACCGCCAGCAAGGGTCTCGGTATTAAGGGTGGAATCGGCCCCATCGGTGATGACAAGGTGGCCTACGCCGCGCATTACTACCACCCAACCATGGACATGCTGCAGTTCTACTCTGATACCAAAGAAAACATGGCCGAACTCTTCACCCAAATCCGAGACGAAGCCTACGCCGTTGGTGGTCCACCCTTCCTGGGAGAATTCGGATTCTACGCCGGTTTCGAGGGCGGCGAGCTCTATGCCCAGCACCAGTCGGAAGTGATGGAGGAGTTGGGCTTCTCATACTCCATCTGGAGTTTCGACCGCTGTAACAACGGGTTTTGCGTTATCGGCCCCAACAAGGAACCGCTCTGGCCCCTGGAATATATTACTCAAACCTATCCCCAGCGAATCGCCGGGCAGCTACTGGACTGGCACTATGACCGGCCGACAAGAACCCTTGAGTTGAGCTTTGACCCCGAGGATGTCGAGAGCGGTGAGACGGTCATCTACGTACCTGAGCAGAACTATCCACTGGGAGCAGTTGCCGCCTGCAAGACGCCGGATGGTTCGACATGCGAGGCCCAATACAAACAGGACCAGAGTAAGGTCCTGGTCACCCTCCCAACCGGGTCAAAGGGAGCTCACTACGTGGTGGTGGGACCGGCAACGAAATACGCCCCTCCGCAACCTGGTCTTTCTACCCATACATCCTTGGGGAATGCGGCAGCGCAGGATCAGGAACTGGCAATGGAAGAGGCGCTGGGGACAACGGTTATCCGCACCGATTTCAAGTGGTCGAAGATCGAACCGGTGGAAGGGGAATTCAATTTCGCGGTCTATGATGGGCTGGTGGACAATGCCCTCTCTCATGGCGTGGAAGTGGTTGCGCTCCTCGACTACAGCCAGGACTGGGCCGAGGCAGAGCCCGGCAACACATCGACCCTGGACGTGACGAAGTTTGCCGCGTTCGCCGGGGCAACTGCCGCCCATTTTGCAGACCGTATCGACCGCTACGAGGTTTGGAACGAGCCGAACCTCGAGCGCTTCTGGAAGCCGGAACCCAATCCCGTCGCCTACGCCAATCTGCTGGCCGCCGCATCCCAGGCGGTGCGCGCCAATGACCCGACGGCAAGCGTTGTCTTTGGCGGTCTTGCCTCAGCCGAATTCATGGCCACCAAGAGTTGGCCATTCCTCTTCGAAGCACTCCACGCTCGGGCCGACCTTGGCCACTATTTCGACGAAATGGCCATCCACCCCTATACCATCGCCCAGGCCCTCTCCCCGGAGCAGCCAAACCCTGTGGGTACCTTCGCCGACATGAACATGGAGGCTCGCCGGATTCTGGCGCAATTCGGCCTTGAAGCCAAACCCCTCATTCTTACCGAAATGGGTTGGCCCGCTTGTCCCTGTCCACCTCTGGAACCACCTCCGCTGATCCCCAATGTATCCTACGCTCAGCAGGCCGAGTACCTGGTCCGCTCCTATCTCTGGAGTTGGTCCCAGGGCATCGATGCATATCTCTGGTATGACTTCTACGACGGCCCGGGCGATGCCGAAATTTTCTCGGAAAGCTACTTCGGTCTGGTCACCTATGATGCCGATCCGGCGGATGGAATCCTGCCAGAAGCAAAACCGGCCTACTACGCCTACCAGACCC
Source organism: uncultured Myxococcales bacterium (assembly GCA_964522395.1). Classification (GTDB taxonomy): domain Bacteria; phylum Myxococcota_A; class UBA9042; order CAIXZC01; family CAIXZC01; genus CALGBT01. The sequence continues at coordinate 6,301 of CAZFVN010000065.1, read as the reverse complement.
TGATCGGCCTTGTGGACAATCGCACTTTTGGCACGGCCACACCCCAGACTGACCCCTGCGCTCATTTCTCCTTCCCCGGACCGGACGATACCTTGCATGTCCTCTGGCGGTGGGACGAACTGGCCATTCAGTGCGAAGTAGAGGAGTCCCTTACCCAAGGCACTATCCTCGATATGTTCGGCAAGCCGCAGGAGAGCATCGATGTGACCGGCTCGCCGGTCTATGTTTTGGTTGGGTTGTAGTTACTCCAACCCATACGCCAGCGCCTTATCAAACTGCCACTCCGCATCGAAGAACCCGGTGGCATAGACGCCGCCATCAGCATAGCCGACCCAGTCGGGCATGCCGGACCGGGAAGAGAAGGGCGAGTACCAGAAGAGCATGTACTCTTGGCCTGGAGTGGCGGTCATGATGGCTGACAGGTGGTCTCCTTCCGGGAAGGTCACCAGCAGCGTTCCTTGTGGGGCCACGTAGTCATCGATTTGGATGCCTTCCGCCGACCAGTCGAAGGGCATTCCCTCGGGCAACGGGACCTGGTGGCGAGGGACTCCGACGTAGATGATGTTGTACTTCTCTCGCATGGCAGGGGTCAGCTTCTCCCGCGGGAGGGCGCAGCCATGACCATTACCGATAATATTCCAGGTGGAAATCAGAAAGGCCGAGTAGTTGCGAAAGCTCGGATTCCCATCTTCCGGATAGACGAAGCAAAACGGTCTATGAAAGACTTGATTAAAGGGCCCTTGGACGTGGGGATTCTTCCCATCCTGCGAGCCCCACTCGATTTCACCATCGGTCAGGTCCACTGGCTCGTCGTCGACTGTCAAGGAGGTCACATCCTTGGCGAGGAGTGCGGCTCCGTTCAGGACCATGCCACGCACGTTGGAGGTGAGTAGGGATACAGCATCACCATCGGACTCAGACGTGATGATGGAGTCCTCGTATGGATCCAACTGGGAGAGAATAGTGACGTACGAGTAGTCCTCGTTGATCCAGGGAGAGGGCGAGATGTACTCGAAGTCCAACTCGGTCAGGTCCAGGGTTCGTTCCTGCATCAGGTCGAAGAGGGGCGGCCAGTCCACACAGTCTGTGCCGGGGCCCTCATCACCGTTCCACCAGTGGCCGGCACCGGGTTCGATATGGAAGAAGAACTCGTCGGCGATCGGCTCCACCGCATCCTGCATCAAATAGGCCTCGGAAATAGGAACATTATCGTCGGCATCGCCGTGGATGATGTAGACTGCCCGATTGGCCAGATTGCCGACGTAGTTGATGGTGTTGCTTGAGGCTCGGGCCCGGGCAAAGGGACCGGTGGGCTCCTGCGTGCCGCCATAAGTGTAGAAGGAATTCCAGCCAGCACTGGGGCCGACGACTCTGAAGCGGTCTGCCTGATGGACGCCGAATTGCCACGTCCCGTGCCCTCCCATGGAGTGTCCAGTGACATAGACCCGGGTGGAGTCGATGTCAAAGATCTTCATGGCATCGTCCAGGGTTTCCAGACCGTCCAGACGCCCCCATTCCTCCCAGTCAAAGCCGAATGGACGTCGGTTCGTGGGGGCGACGACGTAAGCCCAATCCTTAGGACTGTAGTTGTTTACCTGGCCGTGGGCCCCCACTCCCGCGCCGTGGAGCGAAAGGGCGAGAGCAAAGCCGTCGTCTGGTGTGTCGCCGGTGGGAGGCCGCACGCCGTAGAACTGCACCGAACCATCCACCAGGGAGCGACGAGTTCGCTTGAAGGTGGCGTCGGCAGCAACGACTGAAATGGCGGTCTCATACTCGTAGGACCATTCGAGAACGGGGGATTCTACTCGCACCGTGACCAGGACTTCCTCTTCGACGTCCTCCACCGCCTTGGCCTGCTTCAATTCGAAGGGAAGCTGCGCTACCGCCCCGGGCGACAGTGGTCCGAGTTCAATGTCCGTCGCTTCGAACCACTCGTTTTCAATGACTTTGGCGTGAGCCTGGCGCAGCGCCATGTCCGTCAAGTTGAGGACCGGAATACCGATGTATTGTGTGGACTCTTCCCCTACTCGCAAAGTGGGAGCGGTTATATCATTGGGATTGAAGTAGAGCTCATCAGGCGTAGTCCAAAGTTCAATCTCAGGGTCGTTGACTGCGGACCAGGCCTGGGCGACGATGATATTGGAACCCGCCTTGGCCGCCCCCGGCGTGCGGTGAATCTTGTGGTTATATGGGGTGGCAGGTTGTGGTCGGCCGTTGATGTAGACCGTCGAGAACTTGTTGGCCCGCACAATGATCCCGCTCGTCTCCTCGAATTCGATCTTGGTCGCGGCGTAGAACAAACCAAATCCGGCGAAGCCCATCTTGCCGCCCTCACCCTGTTCGCGCTCGACCCACTCGATTCCGTTGGCATCAATCCCGGGGCCGTCGGGCATATCGAACGTGCCAGCGTCGAGCATGTCTCCCACCGGATCGTCTGTCGAGTCTTTGGCCACGGTAACGAGCCACATCTTCGCAATCACCGGGACCGGGTCACTGCTCTCGGTCACTGGTCCGGGCGGTCCTAGCTCTTCTGGCTGGACGTCGAGGTAGACAAGGTCCGGCTCCATCTCAACTTCACTTCCCCCATCCACCGTGTCCGATGGGACAATAGTGTCGTCGGTATCGCCCAATGTATCGGGCAAGGGAACGTTGTCCGCCGCCGAATCCGAGGCGATGTCAGCGGCGACATCCGCGGCAATCTCCAGGACGTCCGTAGCATCAAGGGCATCGGCCCGGTCACCTCCGCCTCCGGAGCAGGATACCAGTAACGTTGCCGTGAGAATGGTCAGAAATATGTACTTTCCACGCATGCCATCTCCTCCTTCGTCCGCGGCCGAGGATACACTACTGCTCGTAGGGATTCGAGTAGTCGTTGAGGATCTTAAAATCACCACTGTCGGTGGTCACCGGCGTGACGGATTGTTCTGGCCATTCCACGGTACCTACTTCCCATAGGTCAAGCTCCCAAAGTAGTGCCTCAGGACTCTCCATTACCACCTCACCGTGGAAGTAAACGATGACCCTGGCGAAGATGGGGCCCAGGCCAAAATCGTCCCGGTAGTGAATTCCGATTCGGTAGGCGAGGTCCTCAGGTGTGGGGAGCAGAATCTGCTCTGGCCCCTGTGGCACGCCATCGCCGAAGAAGTCGGGGTCATCCGTGGACCCCGGCTCGTTGACGCCCCAGTGGGGACCGGGATTGCCGGCCCAGCAGTCATAAGGCGTGTCGAACCAGCCGTCGGGCAGGCCATCGTCGTCGAGGTCCGGTCCCCCGGCCCAATCGTGGACGAGATGGAGGTCGACATTGCTTACTGTGTCCCCCTCTTCGTAGTGCCAGTCCCCCGGCGTGCGCCAGTGGAGCAGGACCTCAAGGCCCATGGTAGTGGCCGGGGGCGAGGGCTCGAAGACGACTCCGTCCAAATCCACCGTCACCGGGGGCGAAAAGCACTGTGGCGTTCCCGCATCATCAGTCACGGCAAGGTCAAATTTGTACGGGCCGGCAATATCCGTTGCGAAGACAATAGTCGCCGCGTGGACAGAGGGATGGAAGACCTGGGTTGCTCCGTCCGGCCCAAGAACCTGCCATTCGTAGCCCGTTACAGGGCCTGCTGGGGAGATACTGCTGAGTCCATCCAGTCGCACCGCCAACGGTGACTCCATCTGTTTTTGCGGATTGGCAATAGCGGTAATGCAGTTGTCCGGAACAGCCTGACCGGAGAGCAAAATATCCTCTGATGCCAGCGCGTCTGCCGGACCATTCTCAAACCTGTACTCCAGGTGAAGGGTGGCGGTGTAGGGCTCAACAGAACCGTCCACCACTGGCGATGGAACGGTAGGTTGGAATATGACCTGGAGCATCTCCTGCTGCCAGGCCGGCACCACCCATTCCTCTGTCGCCGGATCCCACGCACCAGAGGGATCTTTCAGCGCAAAAGGGGAATCTTCGGGAAGAATGGTGGCAGAGAGGATCCGGTTGCCATCGAAGTCACACGAAGTGAGCGTGAGGTTCAATGACCTCTCGGTATCGATGGCGGTTGGTTGGAAGATGGCCGGACCTCCACTGAAGTTCAGGCAACCAGCGGACTGCGAATAAAGGACCTCAGGGAGGTCGGGACCAACATGCGTAGACTGGTGATCCGTACTTGCCAATGCGTCACTGAGGGAGACCGCTTCGTCATGCTTCGGCGAGCCGCAGCCAACCGACATCGCGGCCAGAATGGACAGAGCAACCAGCCAACAGACAACCTTCATGCGATACGTCCTCACAATAGAACCAGCTTAGCAGTGTACGCCCTGACAGGCGGTGACGCAAACCGCGATGAAAAGAAGAAGGCAATCGCGCGGTGGACCACTATTTCATTTCTGATGGCAGCCCCCGGTGTCGCCCTGAGGGGAGCGGAGCGAACTCGAAGGGTCTCCCTGCACCAGCAGTGCCCAGGCTCTCTCCCGCTTGCTATTATCCGGTGCAATCTGGCATCATCTCATGGTTGCCAAGCAGTGGGAGGTCGTGATGAAGAGGCTTTGCGGATTGATTCTACTGGCGGGCCTTGCTGCCTGCAGTTCCACTGGTGATACGGTTCTGGTTGATGTTGACGGCAATAGCGCGAATCGACCTGCCGACATTCAAGCAGAGCATATTGGTGAATCCGATGTAGTTGAAGTTGCGACCTTTGACCTGGTTGACCCCATGGAAATCTCTTGTTCTTCGATGCTGGTCCGGACCTGCCATTTGTTGCTTGCGAACCGGGCGAGGGCTGCTTCCTCGACCCCTGCAACGAGAATTCTCAATGTCAGTCCGGCTGGTGTGTGGAGCATATGGGCGAGGGTGTTTGTACTCAGCTATGTACTGAGGAATGCCCTCCCGGATGGACCTGCAATGCAGTCGGCAGCGGCCCTGACCTGACTTACATATGCGTCTCGGGCGTCGCCAATCTTTGTAAGCCGTGCGCAACCACCGAGGGGTGCAAAGCGCCCGGCGGAGCCGATGACGTTTGCGTCGATTATGGCGACGAAGGTTCTTGCTGCGGTGGAGCCTGTACCATCGACAACGACTGCCCATGGGGTTTTTCGTGTTTGACGACAATTGCGACGGCGATGTGGACGACGATACGTGCGATGATGGCAACGCCTGTACCGCTGACACCTGTTTGGGAGAAGCGGGTCGTCAGCATGAGCCCCTTGAGGCCGGCGAGTGCTTCGATGGCAACCCGTGCACCGTCGCCGATCATTGTGTGGCGGGCGAGTGTATTGGTACACTCGCCTTGTGCGATGATGACAATTTCTGCACCAAAGATACCTGCGAACCAGATTCGGGCTGCACGCACGTCACGATTTCGGGCGCTTGCAATGATGGTGATCCCTGCACCATCAATGACCAATGTGCTGACGGAGTTTGCGCTTCCGGTCCCCAGGTAGATTGTGACGACGATAACCCTTGCACCGACGATTCCTGCAACGAGCAGGGGCTCTGCGTTCATTTGGCCAATGAGTCGGAGTGCGATGACGGAAATGCCTGCACCGAAAACGACATTTGCGCCAACTCGGAGTGTGATGGCGATGTCATTTCGTGTGGAGATGATAACTCTTGCACCACCGATTCCTGCAGCCCGGATACCGGTTGCGTTTACACACCAATTTCGCCCTGCTGTGGCAATGGTGTGAAGGAAGGTGGGGAGCAGTGCGACGACGGCAATGATGTGGCGGGCGACGGTTGTGAGAACAACTGTACCTCGACCCCGTCGCAAGCCTGTTCCGTGGTTGCCAAGGCCGCTTGTGTTGCCAAGGGATGGAAGCATGTGGGGGGAACTACCGGCAATATCGTTTGCACCATTGATGGCCGTAGCACTGGCAACAACTGCGACACGTGTTCGACCTACAATATCTATGTCTGGAAGAACGGCTCCAAGGAGCTACATTGCCCCAACTTCAACTACTCCACGGTTGCCGGCAAGTACTATAGCGCCCACACCCCGTGCGTTTGTGGCAACAACCTGGACCAATGTGGTAGCTGGGATATGAAGAACTGCACGCCCGACTAATCCTTCCCAAACTCGACTACACGGTTGCGGCCAGCCCGCTTCGCCGCGTACAAGGTGTCAGAAGCACTTCCGCATGAAGAAAACTCACCATTTCGTCTGCGATGCACCCACTCGAAGAGATTTCGTCCGTCGGCGAAGGCTTTTGAGAGGTGTGCGGCAGACAGTTCTGCGGAGGAGGAGCCGTCGGGCTGCTCCTCAGCAGAAAGCGCGGGAACATATAGGTCGAGCGATTCTGTGGCTCTTAGGTCCTACGGGCCGTCGAGCGG
>CAZFVN010000064.1:0-30815 GCA_964522395.1 uncultured Myxococcales bacterium | reverse complement strand
GCTCCGCTCAGAACGACACTCAGCGCAAGCCGGGGGTACAGAGCTAATCACATCGAGGGGAGGGGAGGGGAGGCACAGCCCACGAGCCCTACTTCCAGTCCACTGGCTTCATGCAGATGAAGCGATGCTCTTTGTCACACTCAAGGTCGTTCCAACCGCCAAAACCAATCATCGGATCATTGATCGCGACGCAGTTCTCTGGACAAGTTCCGAACCAACAACCGGACCAGTTGTTGGGCTGACCGCCCTCCCATGCGGTGAAGACCAAATCCGTGCCGTCGCTCCACTTCCAGGCCCCCTCCAAGACTAGATCATTGAGCCCGATCCAGGTCGTATCGTCGGTGAAATTGGTCTTGTTCACCAACTCCTTGACCAGTTCATTGGTCTCTTCATCGTGGATGGAGGCAAGACTACCGCCCAGACCCTGGCAGAGGGTATCAGCATCCTGCCAGGCCAGAGGCTCGTCGGCTTCGGGGTTGAAAGGTCTGTAGCAATTGCCGCCGTGCATGGTCCATCCATCGTTGCAAAAGGGCACCTTGTCGACACATTCGCCGTCGACGCACTCTCCCGTCCCGCCGTCACAGTCGGCACCAGTCAATGCATCGTGGAAACAACCCGAAGCAGCGGCACAGCCATCATCCGTACACGGATTGCCATCGTCGCAATCGACGGGACTTCCCACGCACTCCCCGGCCTCGCAGCCCTCTTCATCTGTGCACTTGTTGGAGTCGTCGCAGGGGCCATCCTGGAATTCGTAAACGCATTCTCCGTTGGCGCAGGAGTCGGCGGTGCATTCGAGTCCGTCATCGCAATGGTCCGCTTCGGTGCAGGTAACGCAGTCTCCGTCCACACACACCATATTGCCATCGCACGGCTTGCCGCAATTGCCCCCACAACCATCGTCGCCACAGATCTTGCCGTCACATTCCGCCTGACAGATGCAGGCACCATCGGCGCAGATATCCTGGAACCCGGGGCACACACCACACTCTCCCCCGCACCCATCATCACCACAGTCAGCGCCGCCGCAATCCGGTAGGCAGTCGCAGGTGCCCTCATAGCAAGTAAGGCCCTCTTCGCAATTGCCACAGTCACATTCTGGCTGCTCTTCAATGCCCGTGGGCCACTCTCCGCAATCGAGTCCCAACTCATTGCAGCGGTCCTGGCAAGTCATACAGTTGCCGCCCCATTCTCCGTCCTCTAGCTGGCACCAACTATCCTCGACGCATTCGCCGCAACTCCCGCCGCAACCGTCATCGCCACAGTCCCATCCCTCCAGGTCAGGAGGCGGGCCACAGTGGGGCGTGCACTCGCACATGTTGGTTTCGTCGTTGCAGCCCCAGCCACCATCACACTCGGGCTCGCCGCACTGACAACCAGCGAACATGCCACACTCTTTGCCCACACAAAGAGCCGCACAATCCACCGAGTCGCCACCAGCAACCTCGACGGCCCAAGTCTCCGCAGCAACGTCAGTACCCGCTTCATGAGCATCTCTCGTACAACCGACCAGCACTACGCTCACCATCAGAACAACCGCTAGAATTGCCCTTGATTCCCTCATTCATTCCTCCCTCTACTGGTCCAGCCCAATTGCCTTGATGATGGCTGATTCACCGTCGTTATGATTGCCGATTTGCGTCCAAAGTTTATTGTCTGCAGGGTGCTTCGCTGGGATTGTGTAGGTGTCCTTAGTGCCACCTGAATCGAGGAAGAGGCCGAAGGTAAAGGAATACTCGGCGAACTTCTCGGCGTAGGCATAGCCAATGCCCCACTCCTGGTCCATTTGATAGGTATCGCTGCCCTCGTCATCCCAGAAGATACCGGCCCCAAAGAGGTCCCCGGCCCCGATATTTCGACCTCCCTTGGCGTAGTATGAATCGTCCCCGCCCAGGTTAGCCATGACGCCGATGGAGTAATCTCGGCCTTCCCCCATGCATTGGTCCTGCAGGCAGAAGTAGTCGTCTTCCCCAGCGCTATCAAGGTGGCCGCCCCCGGCGAAGTGTGCCGCCGCCCCGAAGTTATACCAGACCCCCGAATATGAGTCGCTACCCTGGGCATCAATAAGGAAGCCGGCCCCAAACCAGTAGCCAACCCCCTGGGCAAAGATCGCCCCTGTATAGATGTCATCGCCGGCCAGATCCACTAAGGTCGCGATACCTCCGCAATAGTTATCTGTAAATTCCGCATTGTCATTGCGAAATCCCTGCCCGGCCCCTTGACACATATTGCCATTGAAGTTTGGGTTTTGAGCCGCCGGATAGAGGACTATGTCGTCTTCGGCCTCAAAGAGGTCGTTGCCTGCCACATCGAGTAACAACGAGGCACTTCGATAAGCGGCGTAGGCCTGACTGGCCCGGAACGCGTAGTAATGCTCATCGCCGGCACCATCAACCAGGAGCGCCAGACCGAGGGACGACGATGCCTGGCTGTTGCCGATGGAATCATAGAGGTCATTGCCGGCCAGATCGTAAAGGACTCCCACCCCCAGAGTGGCCGCACCAACGCTGTCATACCGTCCGTGGTACTCGTCATTGCCAGCCACATCCCATAACATGCCATAGCCCAGATAGCCGGCCCCCAGGGTCGGCTTAGCAGAAGTAGTTTCGTAGATGTCGTCCCCCGCCACATCGATCACGACGGCAACGGGAAACCCGGGCTGACTGGCTGCGATGGTTCCGTAGTATCGGTCATCGCCGCCGCCATCCACGATAAGCAGATAGGGTCCTTGAGCACCGTGATGCTTGTCGTCCTCGGGTCCAGACAAGAGGACGGCCCCATGGGGAGTTTCGAGGCGCACCGGAGCCGCAACCTGGCTCAGCGCTTCCTCGCTCGCCAGGCGATTGGATGCTGCGGCCAGAATCTGGGCGCCCATGACAAGTTTGCGAAAATCGACAAAGTCCCCGGCCGCCTCAAGACCATCTGGTTCACTGTAGGAACCGAAGAACTTGCTCACCGCCTTGGAATAGAGAGCTTCGTCAAAGGGAATAGCGGCAACGGCCTGAGCAAAGGCCCGCATCTGGAATTCGAGGGCAAAACTCAGGCTGTAGAGGTATCGAGCCAGAGGTACGTGAAGGTCGGAGGGGAGAAGCTCCAGGAGTGGCTCGTCGGCACCACCGTCCGCCGGATCTGCACCGCTTAGCGCCGCCAGTGCGCAGGGCAGTGCACCAGGCATCTGGGCCAGTTCCTCAGCCCGGTCGAGGTAAGGTGTAATCGAATCCTCATCTACATATTGATCAATCTTGTCCGAAAGCAAGGAGAGCTGGGCAACGGGGTCCGTAGAGTTGGCGGCATAGAAAGCCTCAAGGCTCTGCATGATATCCACCAGGCCAAAATGGTTGTGACGAATGTTGTACTCCCAGTTGAGTCGACCTTTGGGGGCATCTTCCCATTGGAAGTCATAGACGGGATAGTCCTCCCGGGTCATCGAAATGGGCGGATCGCTGCTGGACGCGTCGAGCAACACCTGGTCAACGAGTTCGAGGAACACGCTGTTCTCAACGATGAACGTCTTGTACTCCTCAGGCCCCCCATACTCGTAGTCAAGTCCCTTCCCCGGCAAGAGGGGACAGGTGGGGTCGAGGACGACTTCGGGAGAGACATCGTCAGGCGGCGTCGGGTCGGTGGCGTAGTCCGTCGCTATCACCTCCGCTCCGGCGACACCGTCTGAGATATCCACGACAAGGCTATCGGCGTTCGATTGGCCGGAATCCTTGGAACCGCTATCACCCGAGCAAGCGAGGAAGAACAGACAAGACAGCAAGGTCGCTACGCGCATGGTCCTCTCCTTCTTGTTCCATTGAAGTGTATGTCAGGAGATGGGGTGGGTGCAATGACCCCCTAGCGACCCTGCATCTTTCGAATCAACTGGTCATCGTAAGGCAGGTCTTCTAGCGAGACTGCGGGCGGATGCCAGCAGCGCCAGTCACGACCAAGTTTCAACGCCGCCTGTTCGTAGCCCCAGATAGCAAGGTCGAAGAGGACCACTACGTCCTCCAGGCAGTAGCGCACCAGAGTATCCTTTGCTCCGGGGGTGCCCCGTTGGTGCTCCCTCCAGAGACGTACTGCGGCGTAGCCATCTACATCGTCGAGGGCTCCTTCACGAATGAACCCCAGTCGCTTCTGTATCTTCTTCAATCCGCCCCTCTGCTCAAGTTTCTTGAAGTGGGGATATAGGTCGAGATGGAAGGGCGGGAAGATGGGGGCCAGTCGGCGTAGGGCGCGAACCAGAAAAGGAACATCGAAATTGCGCCCGTTGAAGGTTATGAGAATGTCCGACTCCAGCAGATACTTCACCAGCGGCTTGGCCCAGTGGAGTTCGCCGGCAACCAGGGCCACCGGTTCGAAATTCGTTGCGTGGCCGCAAAGACCGATACATGTCACGGCATCGTCATCCGCAGCAAATCCGGTTGTCTCGATGTCAAGGGCGAGCCAGCGTAGCGGCTTCACCGAGTCATTCTCACGCAAGCAGAGGGCGCGCCAGTGGTCGTGCTTGTCCAGGAGTGAAGCGGTCATCTCCAACCGTCCGTCCTTCAATTCCTTCAGGCATTCCCGCAGGGTCTTCTCGAGGGGGCCGTCGCCGGCTGCGGCAAAGAGTCCATGGACATGGTTGGTTGCCTTCCACCAATCGGTAGTACCCTGCTTCCACAGCTTTCGTTCACCGGCTAAGCCAACACCCGGCACATGTATGAAGGTCTCAGTCAGCACGCGGATTCATCCTCTCGGAACAATTCGTTGACCCACCATCGGTTGCCATTTTAGGCCACTGGGCGCGAAAGTGTCAATCGCACGCCGAAGCGATGCCGGCGAGATGGCAAAAGGAGAGGAGACTCACACATGAGAGGTTGGTGGTCGCACTGCACGCCCGGCGAATGAGGGTGATTCCCTCCTTGACGTTGCGGGCCACGCCATCGCCGTTGACCATCATGGCACCGAGGTCAGCGCAGGAGAGAAGGAAGCCGGCCTGACAAGCCTGGGCATAGAGATTGGCGGCCCGGGGGCTATCGACGTCCCCGCCCTCGCCGCGGCGGTGGAGGTTGGCGAGATTGTTACAGGCCCAGGAGATTCCCTCCTCGCAGGCATCCTCATATTGAAAACGAGCGTCATCGAGGTCTCGCTCAAGAACGCGCCCATGCTCCAGATACTGTGCCAATGCGGTGCAGGCCACCATGTCGGCATCAGCATTGCAGCGGGTCTTGATTCGGTCCACCGCCACAGTTTCGTCGTCGGCATCGGAGCAATCGCTCCCGGCAGCCAGCAACCAGGCATGGCGCATACATGAACGCAAGTAACCTCCATTACAAGCCTGCGTGAAGAACTTTGCAGCCTCATGGCAATCTTGCTCAACGGTGGAACCGGTGAGGTGCAACTGCGCCAGATTATTGCATCCGATCATCGCACCCCCGACACAAGCCCGGCCGTAATTCGCGGCCGCAGCGGCAAGATCCTTGTTACCGCCAAGGCCGTGTTCATCAAGATACCCCAGATTGCTGCAACCACGCGCCTCGCCACCATCACATGCTCTGGCATAAAGTGAGCGGGCCGTTTTCACATCGACGGACCGACCCTTCCCTTTCTCAGTGAGGACGCCGAGGTTGTAACAAGCGAGAAGTTGTCCCGCTGAGCACGCCTTCCCGTAGGTCTCGACGGCTTTCTCCAGGTCAGGCGTTCCTCCAGCCCCTCGCTCGTAAAGCATTCCCAACAAGAGACAGGCAACGGGTTCTCCCGCCCGGCAACCAACATGGGGGTCCTTTGGCCCCCCAGACTTGTGACCAGAAGGTCCGCTCGTCGGTTCTGGAGAGATGGGGGGGACGGTGGGATTTGGGTGCTTGACCAGCTTGCGAGCATCATCGGCGGCCTTGAAGTCCGCCAACGTCGTCGGTGGAGTGACCGGACCGCAAGCCGCTATCACCAGTGTGCTCACAACGCAAAAGAGAGACTGATTGAAGTCAGTCATCGGTTCTCCTTCATCGAAGTAACCATTATGCGCCAAGGCGACGGCGTGGACAAGTACGCCTACCTAGGAACGAGACCCTGCATTGACTGCCATGAGAAGTGAGGAAGTTTCTTGACAAACCGTGATTTCGACGGCAACGTGTTGCGCGATTTGATTCATGTTTGGTGATTCGAGCGGTGGGCGCTGGTGGCTCCGGACATGGATGTTCAGTGCCCTCGGGTGCTCACTTAGATTTGTCATGAATCGAAACTAGGAGGAGATCATGAAGAAATTGCTCAACACAGTATTTGCAGTGCTCTTTGCCGTATCCGTCGTGGGCGTAGTGGGTTGTGGCGACGATGACAATGACACCCCGACCGACGTCGTGGAAACTGGCGACGTTGCCGAGACTCCGGAAGACGTAGCCGAGACTCCGGAAGAAGTCGTTGCCGAAGTCGTCGAAGCGACTGGCGCATGCACCAACGAAGCTGACGACGCGCTGCTGGCCACCGAAGAACTCCGTGATGGTGTCACTGCCGCGGCCACCGATTGTGGCGTAGGCTGCCTGGGCGAAGACCCGGATAACATCGGCGCTTGCTCCGTGGCTTGCCTGGTTGCGGGCACCGGCCTCTCCGCCGAATGCTCCACCTGCTACGCCGGCATGGTTGGCTGCACCAAAGACTTCTGCCTGGATGTATGCCTCCTCGAGCCGGGCAGCGATGAATGTGCTGCTTGCCAGACCGAAGAAGGTTGCTTCGAAGCCTTCTACGCATGCTCCGGTCTGCCTGAGCCGACAGAATAATCAATGCCATTCATGAAGCGGATTTGCTTTGTCTTCTCGCTGCTGGTCGTAATGGCCAGCAGCGGCAAGGTTTTTGCGGGCGGATATGACACACCGATACTCTACTCTGCCCGCCACATGGGCATGGGCGGAACAGCCATCAGCTACGTCTACGACCCATCGGCGATTTTCCACAATCCCGCCGGTCTGGGCCACACGAAGTTCTTTTCAGCTACCCTCGACGTCTCTCCCTTGATGGGACATATAGTTTCCAGTCCAGAGGAATCTGACCCGGCCCCTGGGGCCACGACTCTCAAATCCAACCAGGTTTTTGCTCCCTTCTTTCTGGCTGGAGCAGGGATCCGGGTCACCGATTGGTTGACCCTGGGTATCGGGGCATATCCGGTTGCTTCCGCGGCGGGTTCGTACGACTACACGTTCACCAACAAGGAGTTCCACGACCTGACTGAATTGGTCTTCATTGAAGTAGCACCCGGTCTGGCAGTGAACCTCCCCTTCGGATTGAAGTTTGGCGCGACCTACAGAGTCACGCTGCTGAACTTCGACCGCAAGAAGGGAGTGGATGGAAGTGTGCTCGACATGTCCATGTCAGGGGTGAATCTGGCCGGCTTCAAACTAGGACTCCAGTGGCAACCAATACCCTGGTTGCAGGCTGGTGTGGTCTATCGACATAGGACGACCACGGAAGTCACCGCCGACTCCAGCAGGGTTCTGCTGGATTCTGGTAAGACGGATATGGAATTCACATTGCCGTCGAAGCTTGGTGTTGGCGTTCGAGCGGATCTCGGCCCCATCGGGATAGCACTTGATACAGAGTATGGATTCAACAGCCAGAACAAGAAGTCCGTCATCGCTGCTGAGCCTTTAGAGGGATTCCCTGAACTCCCGCCTCTGCAAAGCCAGTTCCGCTGGCGTGACTCATTGACCCTACGCGGCGGTCTGGAGTACAGAGTGCTGCCGAAATTGCTCAAGCTCCGTACCGGATATGTTTATGACGACACGGTCTCCAACAAGACCTACCCTTCGGCATTTGGTACACCTCCCGGTCCCACACAGGTCTTCACCGGTGGAATTGGGACGGAATTCACCGTTGGCAAGATTGGCATGGAGGTCAATGCGGCCTATGCCTACCGCTACGGCACCGCGACTGTGACCCAGGCCGATCTAGACGAGCGTCCGGACGACACTGAGTATAAGTGTCAGGCGTGCGCCTACCCGGGAGACTACGAGATCGAACTCCACGGAATGTACCTGGACGCTTCGGTCTATTTCTAGCCTCTCCAGGCTATGTTGCGCACCATGCAAGCCAAACCCTGCAACGATTTCTTACACTAAAACGCATCCTCTTGTGAACATCCGGCCTCCACGCGTGTCAGTGAAACCCAATCGACGACTGATATGGAGGTTGAAATGTACCGGATGCTCTTGTTGTTTGCAGGTGTAATACTCCTCACGGGAGCTGGGTGCGGGGGTGCTCACGGCCCGCTTTTCGATAGTGTCATGGAGCCGGCCCCGACTATAAATGGCACCTTTGCGTTGGAAGGAAAACCAATGGGCGGGGCCGGGGTGGCCAGCCGCGGGCGCATGGCGGGAGACAACGGTCCGGCAGTTGCCGCCATCATTCGAAAGGTCATCTACACCGGCCGATTCACGGTCGACGTCTACGACTTGCTGGCAACTCAAAAAGCCGTCCAGGAGTTCGTCGAATCCAAGGGTGGCCACCTTCAGCAACTCTCAGGCAACACGATGATCCTGCGTATCCCCAGCGCCCAGTTTCGTGAAGTGGAACCTCACCTTAGGAAACTGGGAAGGGTGGACGACCGGCTCACTGACATTCGCGCCCAGGACATTACCGAAGAATACTACGACATCGAACTTCGACTCAAGTCTAAGAAGAAGTACCTGGAGTCTCTCTACACACTCCTGGACGAAGCAGGCAAGCTCAAAGAGAAGTTGGCGGTGCAGCAGGAGATTGGCAGAGTCGTTGAGGAGATAGAGCGAATGGAAGGCCGCCTGCGACTCCTGGGCAACCAGGTTTCTCTAGCCACCGTTACAGTAACACTGCGACTCGCCCATTCAGGCACCAAGCGCACCTTCAAACTACCCTGGGGATGGCTTGACACCCTCGGCGTAGAAAACCTGGTTCGATAGGGAGGAGACCATGAAAACACTAACGATAATCTTTGTTGCGATTCTCCTCGCCGCAGGCTGCATCAACCTGCGAACCCCTGATGGATACGCGCAAATGGAGCGGACGGGACTCTATGACTACAAGGCCGTCTCCACCGATGCCTCAGTGGTCGCCATTAGAGTTCACCGGAACCAGGACAAGAAGCAGGGAACCTTGGCCTACTGGACCGAAGCATCACGCAAACACCTGACCCTCTCCCGCGGATATGAGTTCAAAGAAGAGGGTAAGTTCACCTCTGAAGAGGGAGAGGGGCGCTGGCTCCTCTTCGCTCGCAAGTACAAGGGAACGGACTACCTCTACCTATTGGGACTGGTCGTGAAGGGACGCAAAATCTTCGCGCTGGAAGCAGGCGGGGAGAAAGCGGTCTTCGAAGCCGACATTCCAGTAGTTGTGAAAGCCTTCGCCACTCTCGACTAACTCAATGCGGCCGCGAGGTCTTCAGCCACGTTCGTCACGGGAGCAAGACCGAAGTTTTCCACGAGAACGTCGAGCACCGCCGGCGACACGAAGGCCGGCAGGCTAGGACCAAGTTTGATGTTCTTGATGCCCAGATGGAGAAGAGTCAGGAGAATGGCAACAGCCTTTTGCTCGTACCATGAAAGCACCATGGAAAGCGGCAGCGAGTTGACATCGGTCTCAAATGCATCGGCCAGGGCCAGGGCAATCTTGATGGCTGAATAGGCATCATTGCACTGCCCCACGTCGAGCAGCCGCGGGATGCCGCCAATATCACCAAAGTCCAATTTGTTGAAGCGGAACTTCCCACAGGCAAGAGTCAGGATGACGGTATCTTCGGGTGCAGATTCAGCAAAATCTGTGTAGTAATTCCGTCCGCTCTTGGCACCGTCACAGCCTCCAACGAGAAAGAAGTGCTTGATGTCACCGGACTTCACGGCTGCCACGATCTTGTCCGCTACGCCCAGCACCGCGTTGTGCGCAAAACCGACCAGTATCTCATGCCTCTCGGCGTCTTCTGTAAAACCATCGGAGAAGAGCGCGGCGTCGATGACCGGCGTGAAATCGCCATCCGCTATATGGGTCACTTCGGGCCATTCAACCAACCCGGTGGTGAAGATTCGTCCCTTGTAGGTAGGTCTGGGCAACTGAATACAGTTAGTCGTCATGAGAATCGCCCCAGGGAACGCATCGAATTCCTTGCGTTGGTCCTGCCACGCCCCGCCGTAATTACCGACCAGGTGGTCGTATTTCCTGAGTTCAGGGTAGGCGTGCGCGGGTAACATCTCACCGTGGGTATAGATGTTCACCCCCTTGCCAGCGGTTTGCTCAAGCAGCTCTTTGAGATCCTTCAAATCATGGCCGGATACGAGGATGGCCTTCCCGGCTACAGGATTGACGTTGACGCTGGTTGGCTCGGGATGACCGAAGGTCTCCGTGTTTGCCTTGTCCAGGAGCTCCATTACCTGGAAATTGAGTTCGCCGACTGAGAGTGCCAGCGCGGTCAAGGTTCCGACATCCGGTTTCGCGGTGAGTGCTTCGAGGATACGGTGAAAGGAAGCGAAGATGTTACCGTCGTAGACGTCGAGAACCTGTGCGTGGTCGGCATAGGCCGCAGCTCCCTTAAGGCCGTAGATTGTCAATTCCTGCAGACCGGCCAAATCGGGCCCCAATACCTTGATACGACCACTTATGGAACAGTCTTGCCCCTGCTGTACGAGCGCGTCAAAGGTGTCGGCCGGTGTGAAATCGGTGGCCCCATTCAACTCCTCAGGTGAGACGTTGTTCCTGTCACACGCTACCTCATAAAGCTTGAGAGCTTGTTCTTTGACCGCAGCGGCCTTGCGCACCCAACCTGCCACATTTGGTGCATCAAAGTTGACATTGGTTACAGTAGTAAAGAGAGCTTCCACTACGAAGACATCGATTTCCCGTTCCTGGTACCCAAGCTCCGCTGCCCGATGCGCATATTGGGCGATGCCGGTAGTGGCATAGAGAAGCAGGTCCTGCAGGGCGGCGGTCTCAGAATCCTTGCCGCAAACACCCACCTTCGTGCAGCCCGTGCCCTTTGCAGCCTGTTCGCATTGATAACAGAACATGTAATTGCTCCTTCGGTTAGAATCGCGGGTGGTCGACGAAGCGCCATTCGCACCGCCCACCGAGCAGCAATATGGACCCATTTTGAACCCAAGTCTTTGACGGGGGTCAACAAATTGAAATTGCGCCACTCTCGACTAGAGTCCGAAGTCACCTCCGGCCCGTTCACGTAAATGTCGAGCCATGGGCAGGTCATGTTCCATGATGTGCTCGGCAAAGAGGTCAACCAGAGTCATTTGGGCACGTTCCGCCAGGTCTGCACTGGCGCCCATGGCCTCCAGTTCTTCGCAAAGGGCTTGCACTCTTCCCAGAAAGATCTTGTGGGCGGTACGATGCTTGAGCATGTCCGGCACGTGAAATCGCTCCATGGCAGCTTCCTCGGTCTGGAAGTGCTCGGCGCAATAGCTGTCGAGGAATTTGAGGAGGCGTCGCACATCTTTGGTAGCATGGCTCTTGCGCATGGCATCGACGATGGTTCCGGCTCGCACGAAGAGATTTCGATGCTGCTCATCTATCGAAACAATGTCGGTTAGAAGTTCGTCAGTCAGGATTTCGCTCATGCGAGGGCCTCAACTCCAGTTCACGCGGGATTATCCATTCCAATCTACGCGATCGAATGGCTCGACGTCAACTCCCCTGACCAAAGCGCTATGAGCCTTGCCATCTTCCGCAAAAAACATCAGACTGGGCTTACATATTGGAGAGGTTCTCGTGAGCACCGCCGTGGTTCTTGTTTCACTCTCAATCGTCGCCCAGTTGGTAACTGCGCTCTTGTCGCTGCGCCTGATTGCAATTACTGGACGTCGCCTCGTGTGGATCGTTTTCTTCGGTTGCATTCTACTGATGCTCGTAAATCGAGTGCTGACACTCCAAGAGATTGCGCAAGGAATGGCGTCTGACACAGTTATTTCGCTGGCATCCACCGCCTCTACGTTCGCCATCTCCCTGGCTATGGCTGTGGGCACCGCCCTCATCGGTCCAATCTTCCGTGACCTCTTCCAAGCACGTGACCAGTTGAAGCGAGAGCGTGATTTTGCCGATACCCTGATTCAGACAGGTCCGACCTTTTTCGTAACCATTGGCGCTGACGGACGGCTGATCATGATGAACAGGGCTATGCTCAAGGCGTTGGGATACGACCATGCCGAAGTGACGGGCAAACCATACCTTGAGACGTTTGTTCCAGCAGATGAGCACGAGCGGGTGCTGGCTATCTTCAATGAGTTGACCGCGGGGGGAGTTCCCCCGATGATCCACAATCACGTCATCTCCAGTGACGGAGAGCAGCGACTCGTGGAGTGGCACGGCAGCCCAGTCTACAACGCACAAGGTGAATTTGAGTATTTCTTCGGGGTCGGCATGGACCGCACCGACGTTCAGATGTTGGAGGAACAACTCAAACAGGCCCAGAAGATGGAGGCCATCGGTCGCCTCGCGGGTGGTATCGCCCACGACTTCAACAATTTGCTCACTACTATTCAGGGACACGCTGAACGCCTCCTGAATGGACCACGCACTGAGGCTGACGTTCATGACAGTTCGAAACGGATCCTTGAGGCCAGCCGCAGTGCAGCGGAGTTCACGAGGCAACTTCTAGTCTTCAGTCGGAATCAGGTAACCGAAGCCATGGTCCTCAACATCAATGATGTAGTAGCTCGAATGCGCCCGCTGCTCGAAGAGACTGTTGGCGCCACGGTCCAGCTTGCCATGGATACTGACGACTCGGTTAAGAACATTCGGGCCGATGCCTCGGGCCTGGAGCAAGTTATTTTGAATTTGGTCACCAACGCCCGTGACGCCATGCCGGGTGGCGGGAAACTAGAACTCTCCACGACAGACAGGACCCCCTCTGTAGAAGAATCGATACGTATCCTTGACCTGGAACCTGGGGAATACGTAGTGCTGACGGTATCCGATTCGGGTGAGGGGATGAGCGAAGAAGTTCAACAGCGTCTCTTCGAACCATTCTTCACAACCAAGGATGAGGGTGAGGGCACTGGACTGGGTCTGGCGATCGTCTACGGCATCGTGCGCGGCCTCGGCGGCTCCGTGAAGATCAATACAGAGCTCGGCAGAGGGACCCGCTTCGAAATCTATCTCCCTGCCACTGACGCCGCAGTGCTTGAGGGACAGGAGGCGACCACGCATCCCTCCAGCGGATCCCTCGGGGAGTCAGTCCTCGTCGTCGAAGACAACGTTGGAGTGCGGGAATTGACATGTACCATTCTCGAAACCTCAGGATACGAAGTCTTCAGTGCACCTGACCCAATGCGGGCTCTGGCCGTCGCCCGCAATTTGGACATGCCCCCTGACCTGCTACTAACAGACGTTGTCATGCCCGGCATGACCGGTCGAGAGCTGGCCGAGAAGCTGCGCGACATCTATCCCCGCCTGAACGTGCTCTACATGTCCGGATACACCAACAGCGTACTCAGCGAACGAACCGGGCTGCCGGAAGGAATGCACTTCATCCAGAAGCCCTTCTCAACCGAGAAACTCCTGGCTCAGATACGAGAAGCGCTGGGCAGCAAACAACTCGACCAATAATGGGCGCACCCCTCCTCCCGCTCCCGAGATCCTTCTTGCCCAGATCTCTTTTATCTACCAACTTCCCGAATTGGCGGTAGTCTGTAGAAATGGAGAACTTGGAATCGACCGCAGTCATATTTGACCTGGGAAACGTACTCGTATCATTTGACCACGAACGATGCTACCAGGCCCTGGCCCTGATGCTTGGAATCTCCACCGAGCCCGTTCGGGAGATCGTCGAGAATAGAATCCGCCCTCGATTCGATCGCGGCAAGATGACCATCGACGAGGTGCACTCCACGCTTGAGGCGAGCTTTGGCGGGAGCCTGGACAAAAAGGGGTTTCTCCACGTTTGGGCCGACGTCTTCGTCCCTATTCCAGAGATGATCGAGTGGCTTCAGTCACTTCACGGCCGGGTGCGCCTGGCGCTGCTCTCCAATACAGATGCCATCCACTTACCATGGGTGAAGGAGGAATTCGGGTTCCTCCATCACTTCGAGCACCTCATTCTCTCTTACGAAGTCGGTGCCACCAAGCCCGACTCGGCGATCTATCGAGCGGCGCTAGATCGCCTGAGCCTTCCAGCCACCTCATGCTGCTTCATCGACGATATCGAAGATTACACTCAGGCAGCACAAGGTTTGGGGATGACCGCGGTACATCACCGCTCCCCGAGCGAAACCCGGCGGTTGGTGGAAGAGTGGTTGGAATCTAGGGGCAGAGTTTGAGACCCCTGAGGGCCGCTTTGTGACCTGGTGACACCGCAAGGATCTTCTTGAATTCGAGGCGGGCTGACTCCTGTCTTCTTTGCATGAACAGCGACCACGCATAGCCGGATCGCATCTCAAGATCGCCGGGATACCGTTTGACCACACGGGCGTAATACCCAGCAGCATCACGGTACCTCGTGAGGTTGTAGTAGACATAGGCCAGACGACTGTTGGCGAGGTAGTTCTCCGGGTCGAGACGGATAACCGCCAGGCCCGTCGTCTCGGCATCGACCCATTTTCGTGCTGCAAGTTGGGGCAACATCAGGCCCAGCTTCGCCTCCACGGAGTCTGAGTCTAGACGAACGGCCCGACGGTAAGCAACGATGGAGCCTTCGTGGTCGGCGAGCAGGTAGTTGAGCCAACCCCGTCGCAACTCCACCATATATTCATGGGCGGTGGGACCAGTAATCTTGTTGAGCATGTCCAGCGCCTCCTGATACTTCTGCTCCCTCTCCAGGGTCACAGATTGCTCGAAGTAGCCTTGCTGCTCTCCCCCGGCTCTACCAACCGATGCCACTAACACGAGCATCATGGCCGCCATCACCGCTGCGATCCATTCCAGTTTCACCATTGGTCTCTCCTCCAGTAACAGTGTTAGCTTTTCCCGATAGGGCAACTCTCGAGCGCAGCGCGCTGCGCGTCTTACCCCTCAAACTGACTTCCACCCTTTCAACTCCAATACCATCACGTGCGGTGGCAACCGTCCGCATCAGTGGCTTGCCACGACTATCGCGATCCTCCGATTCACCAGTTACGGTACATACCCCACATGCCCGCTCCATCTGATAGCGCATCCGCATTCCGCCAAGTCCCAGGAAGGGCGAGATGAAGTCCCGCAGCAGCCTCACCGGCAAAGGATAGAAGTGACGAGCCACGAGATGATCGCTCCAAACGAGCGAGCGAGCGGCGTCAAAGGGAATGCGCGGCAGAGCCGCTTGCAGCAAGTAGAGATTGGCGTTGATTGACCCGATGTAGTCGTAGATTGTGAAAGTCGTGTGTTGATTCTCAAAGTAGATGTACCCGCCTTTTCCCTCTCTCCGCAACATCAAATTGCCGTACAAGTCGATCTCCGAAACGATAGACTCTACCCGGCTCCGACCAGTTGCCGAGCCTAGCTCGAATCGCTCCTTGATGGGAAATTCGAAGAGCCGAGCCAGACTGGGGTCTCTTTCGAGATTGCGCACCGTCTCACCCATGGCTGGAAGAGAATTGGCATGAAGCGTCTCTTCTTCGTTGCCCAGAGAGACTATCTCATGAAAAGATGCCGCAATGGTTGGAGCTCCCAGCCGAGCAGTCGCCTGCAGTTGAAAATGGAGGTGAGGGATGGGGGAACGCCCTGAGTTGCCGCAGAGTCCCAGAATGCCCCCCCGTTTTACGACTTCGCCCTCTTTGACTTTGAGTGAGCCCCTGGCCAGATGAGCAACCACGGAATAGAGGCCGGTCCCGTGGCAGGTAACAACCGCGTTTCCCCAGTTCTCATCGGTATTGACCTCGCCCAGCGGGTTATCGGCGATTCCGTCCACGACTTTCACGACAGTTCCGTCGGCCGCGGCGAGCACCGGGAGTCGGTAGCAGCAGTAATCCTCCAGGGAGGTGCCGGAACCGGAGAAGACTCGCCCGTCCCCGTTACAAACCTCGAAATCGAGACCGTGGCGCCAGGGGCCGCGATGGGTGTGTTCACCATCATTGCCCTGGGTGCAAACCCACTTTCCCAGGAAGGGTAAGCTGAAACGCACATAGTAGAGGTAGCCGAAGCGAGCCATGCGGGTTTGAAAGTAATTGAGATTCTCCTCTGGGGTGCCCATCCAGAAATCGACTGCTTTCGGAGCACCGTCCCGGGTCCGCAGTCGCATTGCGTAGAGCAGTGGAATCACAGTTAGATTGAAGGGAAGAATGAGCAGTGGAAGTCCCATCTTCGCAGTCAGAGACCGGCCCCCCAACGTTAGCACCGCACCGACCAGCACGCCTGCCAGGGCAAAGAACATCGATGTGGGTCGCGCCACAAACCAGACGCCACCCAGGGCAATCGATACGAGGATCAGATTGTATCCCATCATCAAATGGAGCTCAGCGTCTGGCACTGCCACTAAATGGAGGCTGACGGGGTAGGCCACGGCAAAGCCCAGAACGGAAAGGACAAAGCCGATGCGGCTATAGAAGAGCAAGGCCACCAGGATCATCGCCCCAGCATCGACCCGGGGCAAGAAGAAGAGCGCCCCCAGAGACTTCAGGTAGGAGGCTACGAAGTGAGGGAGATACTCGCCTTGCATTGCTGGAACGTAGGCTGGGGAAACGGCATCAACTCCTCGCAAATCACCGACAAAAGCTAGGAGAAGGTAGAAGACAAGGAGAAAGGGAAGGGTCAGCGAGGGTAGATTAAAGGTGGCCCCGAGCGCGGCGTTGAGAGTAGCGGTTGCCACAACCGCCAGGAGGGTCGCAACCATCGCCAGGGCGATAACCGCGAGGGAAGGTTGGAAGAGGGCTCCCATGCCAAGACCGACGAGCAACGCATTGTAACTGAAAATGCCGGCCCGAATGGAGTCGCTGGAGAAATGGAACAGACGGGCCACGCTCAGGGCCAACACTATTGCCCCCAGACCGAAGAGCCCCTGCACTGGCGCGACGAATGTCGCAGCGAGGAGAAGCACTCCTACTGCCCGGGAGCGGGTGAAGAGAATCTGCGAGTAACTGCCCAGCACCGCCTCCAGGACGATGCGGGGCAGACTCGCCACCGCAGCCGGCTCACGCCGGTCATGAGGGGTCGTTACAACCACGCCGGAACCTCTTCGTGCGCCACGACGGAATCGAGATTCTCCCCTCGCCGCATAAGACCATGCTTCCCTTCGGGGGAAATCAGCACGACGGCCGGTCGATAGGTAATGAACTGCATCCACTGGGTGACGTTGTAGGCTCCCACATTACGAAAGACCAGCAGATCACCTGGCTTCATGGGGGGGAAGAGCAGAGTATCTCGCACCACATCGATGTTCATGCAAAGCGGTCCGTAGATCACTGTCGGTTCCGCCAGCCCCTGGAAATCCTGTGCGGGGATGACGTCGTGCTTGTACCAGAAGGAAGTGAAGAGCAGGTTGACACCGGCATCCACAATGAGGGCACGACGCTTGTCGGGTAGCCGTTTGTTGGCATGTACGGAGGTCACCAGGTAACCTGCTTCGTCCACCAGCGCCCGACCCGTCTCCAGAACCAGGGTAGGCAGCTCATCAGAGGGATAATCAAGAGCAGCCAAACCGTCGGCCAGAGCTTCGCCGTAGCGAGCCAGGGAGGGAGTAGCCTGCTCGCCGGGCAGATACTGGGCATGCAGGGTGTTTCGTGAAGCGATCCCGCCGCCCGTATCGAGGAAGTCCAGGACAATGCCAAATTCAGCCCGGATTTGATTGGCGAACCGGGCGAGTTTTTCGGCTGCCTGCCGGTAGACGTCAGGCTCCTGAATGAAGGTCCCCAGATGACAGTGCAGTCCGGCCAGAGCGAGCTTTCCCCCCGCAACCAACCTCCGCACGGCGTCCTGGGCCTGCCCGCCATCAAGGTCAAATCCGAAACGGCTCCAGGCCGGGGTACCATCGGTTTGCAAGTTGATCCGCAGGGCAACTTCAGGCGTGAAATCGAATTCGTCTGCAATCTTTTCGGCCAGAGCCATTTCGTCGAAGTGGTCGATGTGTACTTTGGCATGCTCGCCAAGGGCCTTCCGCAAAGCCCCTTCCGGCTTGTAGGGACCGTTGAAATGAATCTGATCGCCCGGCACCCCGTTGCGACGGGCCTTGTCATATTCGAACTCCGACACCACCTCGGCGAAGCTTCCTTCCCGATGGAAGACCTTGCAGACCGCGTCCAGATAGTTGGTCTTGTAGGACCAGGCAAGACGGACCTTGGGATAGCGCAGGGCAACGGCATCACGCAACTCTTGGTAGCGCTCGACCAGGCTCCTCTCGGTGAAGACAAAGAGAGGCGAACCATATTTCGCCACTAACTCCTTGATGGGAACACCATCAATCGCAGTCAATGGCCTGCTTGCCTGGGTCCGGGAAAACTTGTTCATGGCCCCCATCTGGTGGCGGACCAACATCGGTCGTTCATAGATAGGCTTACTCACGCTTCACCTCCCGACGAGATCATCTCGCCCGTCGACGCAACCTGTTGAAAGTCTGAGAGCCTGGCGATCTGGTCCAGTGCAACCCGAACAAACATGGTTCCCGCTTCAAATCTCGTCATCGGTGTCACAGCTTCCCCTCGAGCCAGTCGAACCACTGCCAAGGGCAGATTCATCCCCGCACCTGCGCTGAGATATGTCCAGGCAGGGAATCGCGGATTGATCTCCAGCAGATGGTAGCCACCGCAAAGATCCTTGATGACTTCCACTTCACAGGGACCACGCCACTTTGAGTGGGCCATGAACCGCTCGGTAATAGCTAGTAGATTGGGGTCCTTGATAGCCACTCCGGCCCACCCCTTGCCCTTGTCGGTGATGGTCGTCTTCTTCATGGGCACGGCCCCGACCAGGCCACCTCGCCCATCCCCCACCGCGACCACGTCCAATTCCTCGCCGTGGACATACTCCTGGACGATTACCGGTCCGCCCCATTTTGCCACTACCTTGTGAAAGGCAGCGACTGCCTCGTCAACGGAGCGAGCCAATTCAGCACCGTAGAAGAGCCCCTTGACAAAGCAGGGATAGGAGACCTGCTCGTGAATTGTATAGAGAGCGGCGGCGTCGGAAACCACGGCTGTCCGAGGCACCTGGATGCCAGCTTCGCTACCCATCCTGGCCAGACGCTCTTTGGATCGAAGGTTGTACTGGTCCCTGGTCGCCAGAAAGGTCCCGACACCCTTCTCTTTGAGTCGCTCTTCCAGCACCATAAATGCCGGCAACTCGGAATCTAGTGTGGGAATGACAACTTCCATTCCGGTCCGCTCGCGGATGTACGTCAGACGCTCCCAGAGCGCATCGATCCCCTGCGACGGGTAGGGGAGCAGGAAGACGTCGTCAACGACGTCACGGGCGTAGATACCGGGGTCGAGAGTGTCGTAGGCAAGCCCCACTATCCGCCCCTCGAATTCCGGAGCTTCGCGAATGGAACGGATTACCGTCAGACCGGGCCCTGGATTGTCGGTGGCGTTCAGCCCGGTAACCGCAATGGTGCTCTTGATGGTCTTCATGGCTCTCTCCTAAAAGGTGAATTGCGAAGGGAGAACTCCGTTTTCCCGCAGCAGGAAGAGGAACTCGTCCAGATCTCTCTCAAGGTCATCACCGATGATCTCGAAACTGGACTTGAGCGCCAGGACAACTGCCTCCCGCTCCAGCCCCTCTTTCAGGGCCAGGAGAATGGTGCGACCGGTTTCGTTGGTGTTGTAGGAGTTGCCAGTGTGGGGGTCAAAGACGAACCCCGTTTCGCTGACTGCCAGATCTTTCAGCTTCTGCTTCGCTTCCATGGTCAACCTCCATAACTGTTGAGCTGGCTATCGGGCCAGCCTTGGTGCCGCCATGGAAGAGGTCAACCGATGGTGCGTCACAAAGGTCGCGCTATTTCTTCTGATCGGGTCAGATGATTTGAAATTGACGGACATCGGATGATTTGAAATTGACGGACAACGGATGATTTGAAATTGACGGACAACAGATGATTTGAAATTGACGGACAGCAGATAAATCAGAATTGACGGACAACTGGGGAATAGGAAGAGACAGAAGAACCGAGCATCTCCACACCGTCCAGTGCCCAGGGGCCCATCCAAGGAGATGCCCGGTAGAGAGGCCGACGGCCACACTCGCCACAGACCCAACAGTCCGTCAGCGCCTCATCAAGAGGGTGCGATCCAACCATCGCCCACACCACCTTCTCCGCACCCTGATGACCACAATACTGAGGCGGCGCCAAGTGTCAACAGTCAACAATAACTTTGAGGCCGAGTATAATTTATTCTCGTTTTGGTGCGTAATTCAGCGTTCACTCTGGACCCGGTGGAGCCCACTCTATTGGGGCCGGCTGTCTACTCTCCGCCATGTCCGTTGTCGAACTGGATTTCAATGCCCTTGACAATGGGCGTAACCCCGTCCTCACTGGCGAAGAGAGAAATCTCTACCTGGAGGTAGTGACCCGAGAGATTGTAAGGCATCAGATCCAGGGGGAAGGTCTGCGGTGGAAAAGGTCCAATGCTCTCGCCCCAGGGCAACTGTGCCAACTCTTCTTCTGTATTGCCGGCGCGGAAGCGAACTTTGATCGAAGTGCCGCCGGGAAGATAGGCATCGACGATCAGTCCCGTCCAGCGCAGCCGGAGTCCCCACCCACCGAAGAGATGCTTGTAGTAGCCGGTGGGATTGGTGAAGGCATGGAGCATGTAGCCAGTCATGTCGCTATAGGTGTAGGGACCGGTGCCGGTGGGATACTCGCCCACAACAGAGAGATTCTGGGAGTTAATCTTGGTGGCCGAGGCGGAGGACTGATTGACCGCCCAGATGAACCCGTCAAAATCGATGGTCATACCGATGGGGAACCGACCGGAGCCCAAGTCCACATATCCTGTGGTTTGCAATGTGTCGGCATTGACCACCGCCACCTTGTTGCTCTCATCGTTGGCAACGTAAACCTTGCCGTCGAGGCTGCCCACCAGCCCGCGCGGCCGGGATGACGTAGGGGCCTTAGCGAAAGTCCCTGCTTGCGGATCGAAACGATAGGCGACGTGCTCGCTGCAGCAGTTGCCGGTCCAAATTCGTCCCTTGTAGTCCAGGGCGATCCCGTAGGGATCAAAACTGCCACCCGGAGTGAAGCTCTGAACATCGTTATTGGCCGGGTCTGCCCGCACAAGTACCGACCCGCCGCGCCCAGAGACCCAAATGACGCCGCCCTTGTCGATGACCAATCCATAAGGGTTCGCGGGAATGCCAATCTCCTGGACGACGTGGCCGTCATCAGGATCCATGCGGCGGAGCATCTTCTCGTTCCAGGCACCGGCCCAGCCATGATTCTGCTTATCCACCCCCAGTGCACGCTGGCAGCTTCCACCTGGATTCACCTGGAATTTGACACATTCATCGGTCCCATTTGCCAGCATCTCTCCACCAGAGATTACGCCATTCCCGTCAACATCCTTGGAGGTCTCGATGGTGCCGTTTCCATCCTTGTCTTCACACATCAACTCATGGACGAGAATCTTGGCTACGCCGCCGTCGTTGCGACAACCGACCCACACATCTCCGTACAGGTCTACGGCGGTGCGAGAGGGATTGGAGCAGACGTCATAGCGTCCCTCTTCTTTGCCCGTCTCCGTATTGATCTTTGAAACCGTGCTCTCGCCAGAGTTGGCGATCCAGATATATTGGATATTGAAGCTCTCGGAATCGAGGACGATATATCCATCCACGTTCTCAGCTACACCGGAGGACGATTCCTCGTTTAGATCGAATCCATATTCGTCATCGGGACCGGCCCCCAGAGCATTGCACCCGGCGTTACAATCACCACAAGGATTGAGGACCTCTTCGTCCACCTCGCCGTCACAATCATTGTCCAGATAATCGCACTCTTCTGCGTAGGGCGTCACATAGCCGAAGCAGGGTCCCCAGTAACCGTCGTCACAGGTTTGTTGACCTGCCTTACACTCCCCAATGCCGATGAAACTCGCTTCGTCCGGATAACAATCAATCTGACTTCCGGGATTGGTACAGGTGCACCCTTCGTAAATCCCATAGTCACACGGCGGGCAGTAAACGTTCAGCATGGGGTTGCCCTCGTCGCAGTCCGGCCCCAGGAAGCAGCCATCGCCGAATCCATCCCCATCCTCATCGGCATCGCAAGGCGGGATTTCTATGGCATCCTCGCCCAGAGTATCGCCCGTGCCGGCAGGGTTCTTTCCGCCACTATCGAAACCGAAAACCATGCCGTTGTCATCTTCACTTACTCCCCCGTCAGCAGAGCAAGCCGCAAGCAGAGCAGTCGCCACCAAAGCCACGAAACTGCGCCGCATGACTACCTCCGATTCTAGGTTGAAGATAAACAGCGCCCCTTACGCCACTTGCATTGTGCCACTCAACTACGCGGGATACAAGAGATTCTCAATCCGCTGGCGATGCTAGACCAGAAATGTCCTTGGCGATTGCTGAGACGATGAGTGCCACCCGCCGCATCCGAGCAAAGATCATTTCGACGAGCATTGCCACGTTGCCTTCGCCATCTTCCCCGACAATGCCCATAATGGTCGCTACCGGTTGGAGGTCCTCCCTCGTCATGTCGTCATGGGCGGCCACGGTGAGGCGATACAAGTCACGAACGCGCCGGAGGAACGCGTGGTGCTCCTGAAGTGCCAGGAGTCCCTCACGATGCCAGGTGTCAAGCGCAGTCAGATCCTGGAAGAGTTGACTGGAAACCGGCTGATAGAAACGATGGTGAGCCTTGACAATAAGTAATGTCTGCTCAATATCCCGCAGGCCACCCATGCCCTCTTTGATGTTGATCAGCTCGTGGCCCCAACTGGCAAAAGCATTGTGACGTGACCTCATATCAGAGACAATTTCGTTCACGAATGCCTGGTAGTCATCGAGGATGTGTTCCTCAATCAGCTCCCTGCGCATCTTCCGCAGGAACGGAGAATTGCCCACCAACATCCGAGCCCCAAGAAGTTGTGTCTTATCCACCACATCGGCCTGACCCGAAACAAACCACTCCTTGAGTTGCGAGAAGCGAGTTACATACTCTCCGAAGTGATCCGAAAAACGGTACTGGGGAAGGGTCCCGCGCCGCACAAGCTCCCGGTGGAACATTGAACTTAGCCGGCGAAAGAAGCTGAAAACCGAAGGGTCGTCCGAATTGACAATGAGAATCAGGTCGTAGTCGTCGTCAAAAGCCTGGGCGCGGGCGAAACCTCCCGATGCAAAGAGGGCAAAGAGGTCACCGGTCTCAACTCCAGGTCCGATTTCCCTCGCAACCGTCCGTTTGCAGAAGTTGTACAGATTGGAGATATACTTGTCAGCAAACTCAATAAACGCCGAGCGGTAGTGCTCCAGAGCGGTACCATTGAGGGCATCGATGGCGCACGCGAGATAGGCAACATCGTAGTTATCAGCCAACGACGCTCGCATCTGGCCGGGGTCGAAGCCGTTTTCTGGCACCGCAAGGAAACCGGATGCATAGCGCCTTAAACGACTAACGTCCCCGAGGTGACGAATGAAGTGAGGGTAGCGATTAATGACCCGACGGAAGATGCGCCGATAGTACTCAGAACCGGCAGTTCGTAACCAGACATACTTGCGAAAGCGGTCGAGCGACTCACGCTGCTCTTCGTCCCAGAGATCGACGTCGAGTAAGTCCTCGAATTGTCGTCGCTGACGAGGCGGAATTGCCTCGATGAAACGATTTACCAGCGCCGGTTCGCTGTTGTACACGCCGAGCAGCCCTGGCAATATGGTCTCTGCACCGGCCATCCGTACAAGGAATCCATCAACCATGATAGCGAACAGTTCTGAGCCATCGTCGCCCGGCACGCCCTTGATGATGAGTATCAGCTCGAGCATCGTCATGGGATCAGATGAGGCAAACTCGAGGAAGCTGTCGATGACCCTCGTCTGCCTCTTTCCCTTCAGTTTGGCAAGATCGCGGACCAGACTTCTGGCCAGACGACCGTGTCTCGCCTTGAGCGCCATGAGTACGTCATCGAAGAAGATATGCCCTGAGAATGCGCGAACAGAGCTAGCGAGTTCGGATGCCAGGTTGCGGCCCTTTCGCGAGGTCCGTTGACGCGTCCCGAGCGAGCCATAACCGGAGACCTTGCGCACATGGTCGGCCAGGTAGGTCATCAGATTGCGACAGACGTCACGAACCCTCTCCACCGATTCAAAATAACGCACGACAAGATGGTCCGCGGCGCTAACGCCGCCTTTCTCGATGAGCCCCATGACATCTGCCACGGCTCTTAGAGTCTCCTGAGACTCATGGTCGAATTCAACCTCTTCCTCTTCCACGCCAAGCATATGGTAGAGCAATCTGAGGGTTTCTATGTATAGGAACTCCCGTTTCAGCGTGCTCAAGTTCTCATGGAACCGCGGCATCGCCGGGAGCAGCCTGTCGAGTGCCTCCACCGGTTGCGTTTCGTGGATGTCATTGACAACACGGACCGATAGGACCATTCCCTTGGCAAGACGGAGGGCATCGTTTTTGAAATCAATGCGTTCCCGGCTGACATCCTGCACAAGAAGTGAATGCACCTCACCGAGCAAGCCGCGTAGAAAACCCACGTGAAACTTGCCGCGACTAGCCTGCTTTCCATAGAAGCGCCTGGTTACTTCGCGCTTGAAGTTAGTGGCGACATTCCAACTTCCGAGGAGCGGTTCAGCCGAAAGAAGCTCACAGATCATGACGAAATCGGTGAGATCCTTGCCCAAAGCCTGCTTGTAGGCATCAATGGTGTGCGTATAGCCGCTGATTCGCATTCTCTCGGCGATATAGAGATGAAGTCGACCCGCCCGTCTGAAAAACTCCGCCACGACCTTGCCAATGGCCCTGTTCAAGACATCGACGCCGACGTTCCCTTCGTGAACTACCATGGCATCAACGTCATCCTGATCGGAGCGAGTCCCCACGACACAGATGCAAAACTCCGGAGTGGCCTCGTCCCCTGTGTAGAGAGTTAGGAGACCGTCGATATAGACTGCGTTGAGACGCTGGTAGTTGGCCGCCTGGGCGTCGAGAAAATCACGAAACGCATCGCTCCCCTCGCGCCCATCTGAGAGCGACAGCTCCAGCCGGTCGATGGCGAGGAGATTCATGTGAAGAAACTGCAGGGAGTAGAAGGTGGCCATGAAATCGAGCTTCTCCCGAAGGTCGGCACCGATTTCGGCCATGAGTCTCATCTGCTCCCCAGGGGCCGAGGTGAGGTCCCAGAGTTCCACATCATCGAGCATCTGGTGCTCTTCCAGTCGCTCGACAACCTGACCCAGATTGCTCGCTATGGTCACTAAATATCGTTGGTAGTGTTTGCCTAAGCGAGAAACTCGCTGGCGGAGTCTGTGGAGATGGTCTTCCACCGGCCTACGCTTTGGCTTCTAGCGCACTCTTCAGTCCCAACTGGAAGGCCTTGAGATTCAACTCCTCACTGCCGCGGGGGACACGGGCGGAGATGGCCTTTTCGGCGGACTCGGGGGAGACCACTTCAGTGGCCCCGACGATGACGCCCAGGGCAACCATGTTGGCGGTAACTGCCCTTCCGACTTCAACCTCCGCCACTTCCGAAATGCGAGTGGATATGACTCGGTAGGATCCCTCAGGGACCCGCTTCACGTAACGGCTATCCGCAATGAGAAGACCATCGTCCTTGAGGTCGCAAACATACTTGTCGCACGCCTCCTGGGTAAGACAGAGTAGCAGGTCCAGTCGAGTTGCCTTGGGGAAATCAATATCCCCATCGGCAATGATAACTTCCGACCGGCTGGCGCCGCCGCGTGCCTCAGGTCCATATGACTGACTCTGAGTCGCGTTCTTGTCTTCGTAGATGGCAGCCGCCTCTGCGAGGATCTTTCCGGCCAAAATCAACCCCTGCCCACCCGAACCACTCAGCCTCGCTTCGTACCGCCAGCTCATAGCTTACGCCTCTTTCAGATTTGCAACCAGATTCTGGTAGATGTCCGTGTACTCTTGCTTGTCCCGGTCCACTAGAACGCCGGTGATGATTTTACCTTCCGTTTCATCGGGTTCCATCTTGCGGGCCCGAGCAACCGGGATGGAGCGGTCCTTCAAATCCTGCATCATCGCCGGCGCACTTCTGAGCTTGTTACGCCGTCCGTAAGCCGTCGGGCAAGGACTCATAACTTCGACGAAGGAGAATCCTCGTTTCGAGAATGCCTGGACAATCAACTTCTCTAGCTGCGTCGCATGAAATACCGTTCCTCGGGCAATGAAGTTGCCCCCCGCCGCGGCAACCAACTCGGCAATATTGAACGAGTGCTCCTGGTTACCAAATGGGGCCGTCGTAGCCTTGCACCCCAAAGGCGTTGTCGGGCTCACCTGCCCTCCCGTCATCCCGTAGATATAGTTGTTCCAGAGGATCACGGTAATATCGAGGTTCCGCCGCGCCGCATGGATCAAGTGGTTACCACCAATCGCCACACCATCGCCGTCACCGGTGACGATGACTACATTGAGCTTCGGATTGGAGAGCTTGATTCCAGAAGCAAAAGCGATGGCCCGACCGTGGGTCGTGTGGAGAGAATTGAAATCCACATATCCCGGTGCCCGTCCTGAACAACCAATGCCCGATACGAGGCAGACATCGTTGTTCTTCCACCCCATCGTGTCGACCGCTCTAACCATGGTCTTGAGTGCCACGCCATGACCACAGCCGGGACACCAGATATGAGGCACGTGTGCGGCTCTTAGATATTTGTCATAGTCAACCGCCCGCATCGTCACACCCCCTTGATGGCTTCGAGGATCTCGTCTGGAAGCACCGGCTCCCCACCCACCTTGAAGAAGGGCACGACGGGGACCTCTCCCTCGACGGCCAGTTTGACTTCGTTGGTCAACTGCCCAAGGTTCATCTCAATGGAGATGATGGCCCGGACGTTCCTGGCAGCTTCCCTGAGCTCTTCGTAGGCAAAGGGCCAGATTGAGCGAGGTCTGAAGAGGCCAACCTTGAGCCCCTCTTCCCGCGCCATACGCATGGCACCTTTGGCGCTGCGAGCACTGGCTCCGTAGGCAAAGAGCAGAATGTCCGCGTCTTCCACGTCTACCAGCTCAATGTCGACTACCATGTCGTGGTTGTTGTCCACCTTGTCCATTAGCCAACGCAATTCGCGATTGCCATTGGCCGTGTCGCTGGACGGGAATCCAGTCTCGTCATGGAGCAGACCAGTCACGTGATAACGGTATCCGGTACCAAAGGGTACCAATGGGGGAGGTAGCTCCTGGTCGTACGCATAGGGTCGGTAGGTTTCGGGCGTGAGGTCCGTTTCCCGATTGGAAGTGACGTCAATAGCCCCTGCCACGGGGAAAATAACTCGTTCCGTTACGTGCCCGACGATTTCATCCATGAGCAACATCACGGGAGTCCGTAGACGCTCAGCCACATCGAAGCACTTGAGGGTCAACCGATAGGCCTCTTCCACCCGCTCCGGGCAATACGCCACCACCGGGTGATCACCATGAGTGCCCCATTTGGCCTGCATCACGTCGCCCTGTGCGGGGAGAGTCGGCAACCCTGTACTCGGGCCGCCACGCATCACATTGACAATCACGCAAGGCACCTCAGTTACGCACGCATAGCCGATGGCTTCCTGCTTTAATGAGAAGCCAGGGCCGCTGGTCGCGGTCAGTGTTTTGGCACCGGCCAATGCACCACCCACAATTGCGCTCATTGCCGCGATTTCATCCTCCATCTGCACGAAAACTTTACCAGCTCTCGGCAACAGAACCGAAAGCGTTTCCGCAATCTCGGTGGAGGGTGTAATCGGATAACCTGCGAAGAATCCGAGGCCGGCTGCCATGGCCGCATGCGCGACCGCCTCGTTACCCGTCATCAGTACGGGCCCGGAATGTGCGTCAGTCTCCATCATTGCTCCGTCCAGGCGCTATTCGTCGACCTTCTTTTCCACGGTGATGGCGAAGTCCGGGCAGCGCAGATCACACATGTTGCACGCGGTGCACTTCTCAAGATGCACCACTTTCGCCTTCCCGTCCGCCAACTCCAATACAGCGGTTGGACAGAACTCCACGCAGATGCCGCACCCTTTGCATCGCAACGTGTCTACCGTAACTTTTTTCGCTTTTCCGCCCACTTTATCACCCGTCTAACGCAACTGCGGCCATTATTACCACCGGCCCCAAGGCGAGTCAACAGTTTACAGACGTACCTCTGTACTTGCAGTGGTTTAGGGTAATGTCTACAGTGTCTCAGTCACGCTGGAGGAACCCATGAACTCGCCTCGCAAAGTTGGGCAATGCCGTTCCGTTACTGCCCTGCTCATACTCATCTTCACCCTCGCACTTCCCGTCGCCCGCGCCGCAGAGGTTGAACCGACGCCCAAAGAAGTGCTGGCCATGGCCCGGGGACAACTGGGCGAACGGTGGTATGGAATCTATGTGCTGGGCAAGAAGGTCGGCTGGCAACGAGAACGGTGGGGCGAGCAGGAGAAGGCGCTCTGCAACGCCTCTGAATTCACTCTGAAGCTGGCCTTTCTGGGGAAGGTTAGCACCATTACGTCACGCGAAGAGACCTGCTACGCACTGGCCCCACCCTTTGCCATGCAATCCTACAAATCGACACGCGATGAAGATGGTAGGATAGTGACAATCACCGGCTCCAGGGAAGCTGAGGAGTTGGTCTATGAGGTGACCACGGACAAGCGCACGAGAAGTTCCCGGGTGTCTCTCGAGAGCGACCTTCTGGCCCATGCAGTCGGCTGGGCATGCATTGCCAGAATGAAGGACGGCGACGAAATCAAGTCCCAGAGCTTCGACGAGCTTACGAGCAAGAGTCGTTGGCAACGCTACACCCTAAAGGGAAAGGAGAAACGGACCCTGCTCGGCAAGCAGCAACAACTCTACAAGATACGAATCCTCGACGAAACGGGGATGGACCTGGATACACTGGTCAACCAAGAGGGTGTCATCCTGGAGGGCGCCATGGGCCCCTCCATCCGTATCGTCCTGGAAGACAAGCAGACCGCGTTGCGAAAAGACCTCGACCTGCTGGATCTCTACTCCACCTCCTTTATCGCAGCGAAAGGCGAAATTGACCTCGCCCGCGTAACCGCTGTGAAACGGTTCAAGGCCCGGCTGAAGGGCGAAAGCTCACTCGATATGGCAGCCAACAACCGCCAGAAAGTGGTCGAGCGAGTGGAGAACAGCGTGACGCTTGAGGTCGATGCCTGCGCCGCTCCAGCGGTCAACAAGAGCCCGGAACTCAAGCAGTTTCTGGCCTGCAATGCAGACATCCCCTGCGATGCCGAAGACCTTGTGCTCCTGGCAACCCAGAACATCGGCAAGAAGAAGAAACCGCTGGAGAAGGCACTGGCACTTACCAAATGGGTCCACCAGAACTTCCAGTACAGCCTCGGCTCCGGAGGCGGCACCGGAGCCCAGATCCTGGCGGCCAAAAAAGGAGATTGCACTGAGTACTCGAAGGGGTTGATCACCTTGCTGCGGGCGGTAGACCTGCCCGCCCGCCAGCTCTCCGGTATCGTCCTCGCCTCCGACACCCCTCCTAGTTTCGCCTACCATGCCTGGGTCGAAGTGTGGATAGATGGCCGCGGATGGTTGCCGGTAGACCCCACCTGGGGGGCCTTTCCCGTCGATGCCACGCATATCGTCTTTGACGTCGATGGCGGCCTGCAGATGGCTGCACATCTGGGCGGGTTGACCCTGGAGATTCTCGACATCACATATGATGATCTGCTGGAGGTAGAATGCGACTAGGAGCCCACATCAGTACGGCTGGAGGAGTCTCCAAGGCCTTTGACCGAGCCCTCGAAGTAACCGCCGATTGCATGCAGATTTTCACTCGTAACCAGCGGCAGTGGCAGCCCAAGCCCATGGCCGAGGAAGAGATAGAGGCCTTTCGTAAGCGCCACGCCGAGACGGGCCTCGGGCCCAACATGTCACATTGCTCCTATCTCGTGAATCTAGCCACACACAAGCCTGACCTGGAGGAGAAGTCCGTTGCTGCCATGGTGGACGAAGTGCGCCGAGCCGATGCCCTTGGCCTCGAGTTCATCGTCTTCCATCCCGGCTCTACACCCGACGGTCTCGCCATCGGCGTAGAGCGAGTCGCCAGCCGCCTCAACCGGATCATCGAAGAGGCTGGAGATGAGAGCAAAACCACTATCCTGCTAGAAAACACCGCGGGACAGGGCAATACCCTCGGGCTCCATTTTTCGCATCTACGCGACATGATCGGGGCAGCCCGCTACCCCCACCGCCTGGGAGTCTGCATTGATACCTGCCACGCCTTCGCTGCCGGCTATGACTACACTACCAGGGCCGGCTACGACACAGTTATCGACGAACTTCTTGAGGCCGTAACGCTCGACAAGGTGATGGCCTTCCATATCAACGATTCCAAGAAGGAACTGGCCTCCCGACGGGACCGCCACGAAGGCATCGGTGAAGGGTTCATTGGCCTCAAACCCCTGTCATTCTGGCTCAACGATTCCCGTTTCACCAACCATCCCGCCACCCTCGAAACGCCGGAAGCGGAAGAACGCTACAAGAAAGAACTGAAAATCCTCCGAGGCCTCCTCGTCTAGTCGCGAGCCCTCCTCGTTTAGTCGCGAGCCCCCCTGTTTAGTCGCGAGCCCTCCTCGTCTAGTCATCCTCGACCTGAGATAGACCACCCGCTACGGACAGACAAGCAAACACCATCGTTGCACAAGACCACTACAAGGAGTCCTAGCGGACTAAGAGTCCTAGTAGTCCTAGCATCGGTTAGTCCTGGCATCGAGTAGTCCTGGCATCGAGTAGTCCTAGCGTCGAGTAGTCCTAGCGTGTCGCTAGCCACAAGGAAGGGACCACCTGATGGCCACAAGCATGGGACCACCTG
>CAZFVN010000063.1:0-30830 GCA_964522395.1 uncultured Myxococcales bacterium | reverse complement strand
CACGCTCCCTTTGGCCTTCTTCGTGGTCCGCACTGAGCCAGGGTCGCGTAGCACCCTGGCAGTGGGAAGAGGTCGCTTCGCTTCCGGGGAGCCCCTCGGACTGCGGCTCAACGCCGGTCCCGAGGCGTACCCCTTCACGCTCCCTCCATCAATCTCGTGTTCTGACTTAGGGCATCTTTACTTCGCCGGGGGCGGCAACGCTGGCGAGGTCGACGAACTTCTTGAGTTGGGAGAAGCGGACGAAGGCTCGTTGCTTGCTCCTGGGGACGTAGCTCCAGCGGATCCAATCTCCCGCCAGTCGTTCTAGATCTGAGAAGTTGGCAGAATCTACCGTATATCGGGGATCATTGAGCAGCGAGTTGATCTTCTTGGGTGAGAGACCGGAAATGACCTTCTTGCCCGACGGATACGCGGTCACTCTAAGCGTCCACGGACTGGGATGGTACTCGTCATTCACGACGCGTACCTTCTTCCGCACTCCTGTACGCAGGTCTTTGCGGTAAATGAGCTTCTTCAATTCGAAGCCGGGACGACCATAGTACTCTACCGGATCCGTCACCGCCTCCTCCAACTCAAAGCGTACCGTGTTCGAAGGCACCTGTTTGACCACCTCGTATTTGTAGTCCACTCGCCACGTCCGGGTCGGTGAGTAGACCCGCGTCAACAATTCCCCCTGCCCGACTTTGCCCATCTGGAAGACCACAGGAAATGGTGTGTTGTTGCGGATCTTCAGATCCTTCTTACCCCAGTCGATGGTGGCATCGAGTCCGGGAGGCATATACTTGACTCGAAAGCGGTGAGTCCACCGTTCGGTAATATCGAGGCCGGCATAGAACGAAGCAGCGTAGAGATTGCTGGCTGGTTGGCAGACACCCCCGCCGATTCCATCAGTGTATCCATATTCAGCGATGACCTTCGCTTCCTTGTATCCATTTGCTTCGGTCCGTTCGCCGACCGTTTCATTGTAGCTGAACTCCTCGCCCGGCAGCAGCATGGTCCCATCGATTTTGGCTGAAGCCAGCTCGAGGTTGTTGGTGCGGTCAAAATTCCACCACGAGTAGTTCGAGAGGTGACGCCCCACCTCGATCTGGGCGGCTTCATCGGAAGTCCATGGGCAGGGGGGATACTCGGTACGGACGATGAGCGGCAGAGGATTCCCTTGCGATAACCTGTGAACAACACAGTGGGGGCTGTTGAAGGCGAAGTAGGTGGGGTCAGCCACGGGCTGAGCCAACAACAGCAATGCGGTGACAAAACTGACAGCCATGTCCAACCTCCTGTCGCTAGGGTACCACTCTGGCCCAAACGGTCCAGAAACCTATACGTATGTGCGGGAATACGCGGGTTCAGGCGTGGGTTGAA
This sequence comes from uncultured Myxococcales bacterium, assembly GCA_964522395.1. GTDB lineage: Bacteria > Myxococcota_A > UBA9042 > CAIXZC01 > CAIXZC01 > CALGBT01. Next base: position 29,468 of record CAZFVN010000063.1, on the reverse strand, counting down.
AGGTGGAGTTCAGGGCGCTATAATGCGCCTGCAAGTATGCACATGGAGGCCGCGATGCCAGACCAGCTAACACCCACTATCGCCTCGGGCAATGGCCGGCGGCGGCTCTGCATCGCGCTCATCGGTTTCATCTTCCTCTCGATTGTTGGGGGGTTCATTGCAGTCGAGTTGACCGATGTCTGGGTGCGCTCCCGGGTTGATCCCGACTACCAGAGCTTCTGCGCAGTCAGCGAAGGGATGAACTGTGAAACCGTGGCCCTGTCAGACTACTCCACGATAATGGGGAGGCCCGTTTCCGTGTGGGCCGTGGCCGGCTACGCGTTTCTGGCCTTGCTGGCGTTGCTGGGTCTGGTTCGTCTGAAGGACGGATTTGGCCGTGGATACTTGCTGTTGATTTCGATCGTCTTCGTCCTGGTTGGTTTCATCCTCATGTATATCATGAAGTTCCTTATCGGCTCCTGGTGTCTCCTCTGTCTGGCTGTCGATGCCATAAATATTGGCTTGCTGGCCATGGCGATTCTGGCAATTCGAATGACCGGGACGTCAATAGTCGGGGCCATCAAGTATGACTTTCAATCAATTGTGAAGCGACCTCTCCTCGTGGCCCTGGTGGCGATTTGTGGATTTGGAATGCTTGGCGGAGCCTGGGTTTACGGTGGTAATCTTGCGGTGCTCGAAGAGGGCTCTGATTTTCCCCCCGAGCAGGCGCTGGATTCACCGGAGAAATGGACCAACAAGTTGCATGGTGAAGAGTGTACCGACCAGTGCGGTTGCAGCCAGCCGGGCGGACGCCCGCACATTCAGATGGGGATCACCCCCGAAGAGCACCAGTGGGTGGGCTTCGAAGATGCTGAAATGGTCATCCACGAGTTCACCGATTACGAGTGTCCCTACTGCCGCAAAGCACATATGAAAGTGCGGCGACTGCTCTCTAACCACCCCGGCAAAATAAAGGTGATACACCGCCACTACCCCCTCGATGAGGCGTGCAACAGTTCCATTACCAGTCCCTTCCATCAACGCGCCTGTGAACTCTCGAAAATAGCCGTCTGCGCTGGCCGCCAGGGCCGGTTCTGGGAGATGAACGATTTTCTCTTCCAGTACGCTGAGGATATCCGCGCCAAGGGACTGACTGCCGTTGAGATCGCCAAGCGGCTGGAGCTCAATCCCGAGGATTTCCAGTGCTGCATGGACGACTCCACCGTTCTCGACACAATCAAGCATGACGTAGCGGAAGGCATTACCCACGAACTCAAGGGCACTCCCGCATTTCTGATTGATGGCAAAGTCTACTACGGTAAGATCCCCGACGAAGCTGTCCAACTGCTAAAGTAGCACTCCGGCTTTGTACACCGCAGCAACTGGATTGTGGCCGTACAAATAGAGCACATCTTCCCAGTTGGTTGCCTCCAGAATGAGAAAATCGGCTTTGACGCCGGGACGAAGGTGTCCCTTGGTCTTCTCGCGGTTGATGGCGGAGGCAGCACCTCGAGTCATGGCCCAGAGGGCCTGCGCGGGCGAGAGGCCGCAGTGGGTGCAAGCCAGGGTACCCATGAGCCAGAGGTTCTGGGTATTGCTTGACCCTGGATTATAATCCGTGGAGAGGGCGACCGTGGCCCCGGCATCGATGAACTGCTTGCCGTCGGGGTAGCGGGATTTGCCGAGGAAGAAGGTCGCCCCAGGAAGGAGCACTGCGACGGTGCCGGAGCGAGTCAGGGCATCGGCATCTTCCCGGGTGGCGTGGTCCAGATGGTCGGCACTGACCGCCTCAAGCTCTGCCGCAAGCAGGGTGGCCCCGGTGTGAGTCAATTGTTCGGCGTGGACTTTGAGGGCAAGGCCAGCGTCACTGGCGGCAGTGAGAATCGCTCTCGCTTCGCCCACCGAAAAGGCTCCCTCTTCCACGAATACATCGCAGAATTCGGCGAGCTGACGGTGCGCTATTTCGGGGATCATTTCCGAGCAGATCTGGTCGATGTAGCGGGTGCGGTCTGGCCGCTGTTCCGGAGGTACGATATGGGCCCCGAGGAAGGTCCCGACAACGTCCAGCGAGTGTTCCCTATGCAGGGATTGAATGACCTCCAGCAGCTTCAACTCGCTGGCCCTATCGAGGCCGTACCCGGACTTGATTTCGACGGTCGTGACTCCCATCTGCGCGAAGCCATCGAGTCTTTTCATGGCCGACTGGAAGAGTTCGTCGGAGGTGGCCTGGCGGGTCGCCTTCACAGTGTTGGAAATGCCGCCACCAGCCCGTGCAATCTCTTCATAGCTTGCCCCGGCAGCCCGCATCGCAAACTCATGGGCGCGGTTGCCGCCAAAGACCAGGTGTGTGTGGCACTCTACCAACCCGGGCATTATGACTCGTCCGCCCCCATCGACCTTCCGGGCCCCGGAGGCCACGGCCGGGGGAATCTCGTCCGCCGGACCGAGCCAGCGCACCAGGCCACCATCAATGAGCAGGGCCGCGTCGTCAATGATGCCCAGAGTGCGACTGCCAACGGGCGAGCGCAGATCGTGGAGGGTGGTATCCATGGTGAGCAGTTGCCCGATATTGTCGATCAGCATGCGCATTGGGGCCTCCTGATGGGGCTACGATAGCGGATAGAGAGAGGTAAAGGCAACGGCAAATGCCGAGGCAATTGCGCTGTCGCCCAGGATGTCATCCTGAAGCGCAGCGGGGGATCTCTATGCACCAGCAATGCCTCATGAGCCTCATCGGGGACCCACACTTGCGCCAGGTCGCCGGAGCGGTGCTGCCGGGCAAGAGACAACGCATCCCTATATGTACAAATTGCCCCGACATTGTGACGTGATTGTACCGATTTTGCCCCGACATCGTTACAGATTTTTTCAGACATTACCGCGACATTGTAGCACGGCAGTGCGGAAACCTTTTGACGGGAGGGATTGCCACCTTAACCTGCGTCGGTGGAGATTCCAATTGTGCCGGACGTGGGGAAAGCTCCTCGACTGCAGTATCTTGATACGGGGCTGGTCAACGCAGTGTTGGGGCTGCAGGGGCATTTCTTCAAGTACAAAGAGCTACACGCAATTCATCAGGGCTTGATCGCAGAGCACGTTGTGGGTCAGGAATTGGTCGTCCTCACAGGGAACTCGCCGCACCAACTCTGTTTCTGGGTGCGTGAGAAGCGGAAAGCCAGCGCGGAGGTGGATTTCGTCGTTCAGCATGAGGGTCTGATCATTCCGGTTGAAGTCAAGGCGGGAAGCAGTGGCCGCCTGCGCTCGCTGCACCAATTCATGGTGCGTAGCAGCCACCGCTACGCGGTTCGCCTGTACGGTGGTCCCCTATCGCGGCAGGAGGTGTCGACAGGCAACGGCGTCGAATTCCAACTCCTCAACCCGCCCTATCGCCTCGCCAGTCAGTTACCAAAGTACCTCGACCTGCTGCTCCACCACCCCCAGAAGCTGATGGTAGAGTGATCCCCGGCCATCTTGCGCCGGAGAGACCCCGGGGAAGATACCCCCCCCAGAAGCTGATGGTAGAGTGATCCCCGGCCATCTTGCGCCGGAGAGACCCGGGGAAGAGACCCGGGGACGGGGCGTCGTGAAATCCAGGAGCATCGCCCATCCTCGGGTGCCTCGCAGCACAGCCCCCCCCCCAAACCCAGGCCCCCCCCCCGACCAACCACCCCCCCCCCACCCAACCCCCCGCGGCCCCAACGCTCCCGCGGTCACCCTGCGGACCGAGGCCGTGTTCTAGCGATTGAGCACACCCGTCATCGAGGGAGTCGCAGGGCAAACGCTCCTGCTGGCCCATTTCGCAAGGAGGCCTGCCATGCCGCTGCCTCCTCCGGGAAGTAGTCATCTTTCCACGCTGACTGTCCATTTCCAAGAGAGGCAGAACAATACCTTCAGCTAACCCATTACGTCGGACGGAACACTGGGGGTACTCCGACCTCTGCGTGGACTGAACTGGCGAGTTCGATGTTGCCAAACAGCGAGGCCGAATGGGACCAGGCAACTGATTGGGATGACTGGAATAGCACGACAGACAATGGGGGGGATGACGTTCGGGATGATTGGTGGTGCGACACTTGTGACACGTGGTTCAACGACACAAACCCTTGACACTGGTTTGCTGCAACCGCAGTATTCAGACGGTTTAGCGCATGCTGACGAGAATTCGCGGTATGGAGGTTATTACAATGAGAAGAGCTATGGGAGTTGTCCTGCTGCGTTATGTCTTTGGTGTAGCAACGATCCTGGGTTTGGCAGGCAATGCCATAGCGGTCTGTGAATGGATTGCTCCAGCAGAGCTTGTTGTACTGCCGAGTGATGGCTCGGCGAGCATTCCGCTAGATGCAAGGATTTGGGTTTTAGGAGGGTGGGGAAGTCAGGTTTCCGTATCTGCACAGGACGTGGCCCTTGAAGGTGAGCAGGAGGGGCGTGGATGGTGGAGCTTTGTGCCGGAGGGAATTGAGGCCAATTCTACATATGAATTCACAGTCACGGTGTGTCGATCCTTGGGTTGCCCAACGCTTTTCGAATACGGCCCGTTTTCGTTTTCGGTTTCGGCGGAGAAGGCGGAAACGCCCGCTCAAGTTTTGGTTGCATCTGTCTTCTCTGGAGCGCCGGGAAGCACCGAACTCGAAGATGTGGTTTCCGAATCGTGTCAAGCACAACTCCTGCAGCAAGACTGCTTCGATGAGCTTCCTCTTGCCATCGTTGCGTTTGACTGTGAACTTAGTTCCGGCGCGGTGGTCCGGTCAGCATGGATTGGCCAGCACAAGCCGAGCAAGATGCTCCTGTCGACGATTGAGTGCCCTATACTCATGGCAGGTCACACTGCCGACCTTGTCGGCAACTGCATATGGCTGATGAATCACAACATTGCTGGTGAATCGTCTGAGCCCGTGCAAGTGTGCGCGGACCAACCGCTCCGGAAACCGGACGGGAGTATAACCGAAGTTGAGGACTTGTTGGCTGCCGAAATGATGATGAGGGGGCTCAAGGTAGAGCAAGTTCCTGAGCCGTGTCTAGATGGGGAGTGCCAGACATCGCCAGCAGTTCCCGACACTGACCGGTCGGGTGAAGGTCAAGGGTGTCGAACGTCGGCGCTTTCCTCAGGAAGTGCAGTACCAGAGGCGCGGGGCTTGCTGTTGTTCCTTGCGTTCCTGTTGGTATTCGCGGTCCGTTATGTCCTGGTTCTTGGAACTGGTCGTAGTCACTTGCTCCGCAAGTAATCATCCTGAGTTGTCCGCAAATATCCATCTGAGCCCCTGACGGTTAGAAGAATGGAGCAGCGGCATCTTTGGGGCCTGATGGGACGGCGGTCTTAAGGTGAGATTTAGACGTTCGGAGAGCAACCTGACACAATGCCACGTCGGTGATGGCGTGCTGACTCGACTCGTAGTTAAATGGCTCAACGCCGGGGTGATGAATGGGCGGCAACTGACGTACCCTGACAAGGGCACGCCGCAGGGAGGAGTCATCTCCCCGTTGCTGGCCAACATCTACCTCGACGAAGTGGTGGACAAATGGTGGGTCGAAACGATCCTCACACGGCTGAACGGCAGAGGGCAGCTGGTCCGGTATGCGGACGACATGGTAATGCTCTTTGAGCGCAAGGCGGATGCGGAACGGATGATGGTGGCGCTGCCCAGGCGTTTTGGGCGCTACGGTCTTGAACTCCACCCGGAGAAGACCCGGATGGTGTACTTCGAGTCCCCGGCCAAAGAGGCGGCTACGCCGCAATTGCCTCTCGTACAGCGCAAATGTTTTCAGGAGAAGCGAATATGGTTTACCGTGTCGTTGTGGTGCGTTAGAATGGATAGATTGATGCGGAGGGACGGATGAAAATAGGCATCGTGTCGGATGTCCATTCGAATATGGAAGCGCTCAAGGCTGCATTGGATTATCTCGATGAGCAGCAGGTCGAGCAGATCGTCTGCCTGGGAGACGTGGTTGGCTACGGCCCCAGTCCCAACGAATGCTGCGAGATGTTGCGTGAATTGAATGCCGTTACGCTGCTTGGCAATCATGATGCCGCGGTTATCGGGGCGATGTCCACGGAGTATTACTACGATGCTGCACGATTGGCCATCCAATGGACCCGCCGGCAACTCTCGACGTCGAATCTCGAGTGGCTCTACCAACTGCCATATACCTACCGGCGTCCCGACGAACACATTAGCTTCTTCCACTCAGCACCCATCTGTCCCAGCGGTTACTTTTATGTTGTCTTCAAGGACGATGCCCAGGCTCATGTTCGAATGTTCGACAAGTTGACCGGACTCTCTTTGCTCGGCCACTCGCATCTCGTCCGTGCCTTCCGTCTCACGGACGGCAAGGCCAAGGAGATCCAGGTAGCCGAGATAAAGCGTGAAGATGATGCCCGCTTCATCGCTAGTGTCGGCAGTACGGGGCAACCTCGTGACCGAAACCCCAATGGTTCGCTGGCGCTCTATGACAGCGAGTCTGGGGAGTTGATTGTCCATCGATTCGACTACGACCGTGAGGCGACCGTTGCCAAAATCGCCGAAGCGGGTCTCGAATCACGGTTTGGCGAGCGGCTGCTCACCGGTTCCTAAGTCCCTGTGCGCAGGAGTCTTCATAATATGTGTCGGCTGCTTTTCGCAACCTCGTTATTCATCAGCCTTGCCATCCCTGGGACCGGGTCTCGGGCGAGCGACAGGCCGATGGTGGAACGAGCCTTCGTCGCCTGGGTCGAAAAGGCTGGACTGGCCACCTCCGATGACGTGCTTGTCGCCCAGGTCCCCTGTGGGGCGAAGGTTTGCTCGCAATTCTACCTGCCCGAAATTCACCGTGACCGGGTCCTTGTACAAATGGTCGAAATGGCGGCAGGCTTCGGTTTTGGTGCCAACATTCATAGCACTGACATGGAAGTTGACCGAGACAATTATGAAGTGGCGTCACTCACCATCGTGGCTCATCCAAAGCGTGGCGGGCCTGACGCCGCCAAGCGGCTGCAAATGGCGAACAACCACGTGGCGTTATTGAAGATTGTGGCCGGTCTTAATGTGGACCTTGACAGTGCCAGGAATCTGCGAGGTTTGCCGCGTGGCACCAAATTCTATTTCATCGACGGGATTACAATCGGCCAATCTGCATCCTCTTTCGAGTTACTCGCCCCGCCGGGAGCTCAGCCTCCCTCCCCGCCTGATCGCGTTGCCGGCGACACCGGTTGTTCCTGCTCACCAGATGTGGCCTCCGGCGATGCCCGGAAGACCGGTTACTTCGCCCGTTGGCAGACCTTCAAATTGACCTGCAACTGGGTTTGCACAGCTAAGACAAAACCGATAGAATAGGCGCCCAACCCTGACCACCGGGATCGCACACCCCGTGGAGGACTGTAATGAAGCACCATTTGTTCGTACTGTGTGCTCTTCTTATGTGGCTGGCTACGGCCTGCGGAACATCCGAAGGCGATAACGTCATCGACCCCAATGACACGGATGTGCGTGGCGAGGCCGACCTCACTGTCCTGCCCGATGGTTCTTCCCCTGCCGATCTCGCGCCCGATTCTCAGCCCGACGATCTCTCCGATTGGGACTTTGGTGGCGGCGATATGGGGTTCGACTGGGGGCCTCCAGATAAGGACTTCGTCGAATCGCCAGATGGCACGGACAACTCCTGCTCGAAGGATTCCGACTGTATCAACGCGATCCTGGAATTAGCCCCCTGTCAGCGGGCTGTCTGTAGCAAACATATAGGCGAATGTGTGCCCGGTCCCCGGTCACCAGGGGAGCCCTGCGACGACGGCGACGAGTGCACCCTGAATACCGTTTGTGCTGCTACTGGACTCTGCATGGGAAACCCCTTGTCCTGCGACGATGGAAACCTCTGTACCACCGATTCCTGCAAAGCCGACAAGGGGTGCGTCTTCGTGCCCAATGACAACGTCTGTGACGATGGCAATTCCTGCACCAAGAGTGACCGCTGCGAAGCCAATACCTGCATTGGTGATGACAGCGAGGAATGTGCGTGCGAAAGTGATGAGGACTGCGAGCAGTTCGATGACGACAACCTCTGCAATGGCGCGGTGAAGTGCATATTTGACAAGTGCCAGGTTCCCCAATCAACGGTAGTGGTTTGCCCCGACCCCGGTGACAATCCGTGTGTCAAGAACCTCTGTGAGTCGGATTCCGGTAGCTGCGTCCAGGTTGTGCGGGAGAACGGCCGCCCTTGTGACGATAGCGATGCCTGTACCGTCGGGGACCTTTGCAAGCAGGGGATCTGCGTCGGTTCAGCTCCCCTCTCCTGCGATGACGGCAATTCCTGCACCGTGGATTCATGCGACGCGGTTACCGGTTGTCTCGCAGAGTTCTCGCTCTATCCCTGTGATGACGGTGATGGCTGCACGGTCAACGATCACTGCAAGGAGGGAGTATGTCTGCCGGGAGCCTCCAACCAATGCAACGCCAAGACCTGCTTTCCGAAGTGGACCATGAGCTGTGGCAGCTCAGACTCATGGAATTCGGCGGGGGACGGCTCTACTGACAATGTCAGCGCCTACTCATGCACGGAAGAGAAGCTTGCTGGCCCGGAGTACACCTCTTCCTTTGTGGCTCCCTTCGACGGAGTTGCCACCCTCGCCATGACCACCACCGACATCGAAACTCGACTTCTCCTTCTGGAGGCCAAGGGGACTGGCTGCGACGGTACCAACTGTAGAGCTTCCAGCCCCGGAGTGCTCAGCTTCGACATGTTTGCTGGCCAGGTCTATTACTTCGTCGTCGATAGCCCCTTGGACGAAGGCGTCAGCTACGGGCTGACCCTCGACTGCGTCCCTCACAGCGAGACCCAGTGTGATGATGGAGAAGACAATGACCAGGATGACCTCGTTGACTGCCAGGACGTTGATTGCATAGGTGACGCTGCTTGCCCCGAACCTCAGTGTGAACCGGTCTGGACCATTGGCTGCGGAGTTACCGATTTTGGCTCCAACTACGGCATCGGTGGTACCGATAGCATCATCACCTATAACAGCGTCCAAGAGAACAAAGGGTGCCTGGATAATCAATGGGACTACACAGGTCCGGAATTTGCCTACCGCTTCGATGCTCCAGGGGATTTCAATGTGACGGTTCGGCTCCTCGGGGAGTCGGCGCAAACCGATCTTCTGATTCTACAGGACAAGGGTAGTGGTTGTGACCCAACCGATTGCATCGCCTGGGGACTCAAGAAGGTGACCTTCCCAGCCAAGTCCGGCGAGAGCTATTTCTTCGTCATTGACGGGTACGCTCTCGCCCAGGGGTCTTTTGCCATTGAAGTGGAGTGCCCGGCCTTCGTTGAAACCCAGTGCCAGGATGGTCTCGACAATGATCTGGACGTGCTTACCGATTGTGAAGACCCCGATTGCTATGGTGCCGTAGCCTGCGTGGGACATTGTCAGCCAGCCAAGACGGTGGGCTGCGGCTTTGCCGAGGCCTTTGCCAACTTCGGCTGGGGATCCACTACCGCGGTAGAAGAGTATGCGTGTACCCAGTGGGTATACAATGGTCCCGAGATGGCTTATCGCTTCAAAGCTCCATTTGATACCGAGGTGCAAGTCAGTCTGGCCCTGGAAAACGCCTCCACCGATGTCCTGGTGGTGGAAGGATTGCTCTGCGACCCCGCGAACTGCATCGCGCACGGCCTGGACCACGTTGATTTCGTGGCCGAGAAGGGTGCTGAATACAACATCATCATCGATGGTTACCAGGGGGCGTTGGGCACCTACAAGCTGGCGATTGATTGTATCTCCGCCACCGAAACAGTGTGCGACGATGGATTGGACAACGACGGTGACGGGCTGCTGGACTGTGCCGATGAGGTCGATTGTGCGGGACAGACCGCCTGCGCCAAATGCAAGGCTCTCTATCCAATTGAGTGCGGTGATGTTGACGAATGGACCACGGCTTCCGCCGATGTTACTGATGCTGTCGCCCACTATTCATGCACTCCCGGTCAGTATGACGGCCCCGAGTTTGCGTATACCTTCGAGCCTGAAGTAGACGGGCCAGTGACGCTCATGCTGACCTCGACACTCTGGGATCTAGACCTTTTTGTTCTTGCTGACAGTGGCCAGGGTTGCAACCCCACCAGTTGTCTCGCCTGGGGTACCAATCAAGTGATCTTTGATGGTGAGGCGGGGGTCAAGTACTTCGTGGTAGTAGATGGCTACGGAAAGGCCCCACCCCAATTCGGTCCCAACTATGGAATTGGCGATTACGCGTTGACCGTCACTTGTCAGTGAGCCGCTTTCCGGCAAACTGGTCAGCCTTGTAGCTCGAGCGGACGAGGGGGCCAGAAGCAACCGAACGGAACCCCATTTTGCGGGCTCTCTCTCCGAGCGCATAGAATTCAGCCGGTGTCCAGTAGCGCTCCACCGCGGTGTGGTTTGTAGAGGGGGCCAGGTACTGTCCCATGGCGAGGTGTCTGGTACCCGCCTCATACGCTTCTTGAATGGTCTCAATTACCTCTGCCTCACTCTCCCCAAGGCCCAGCAACAGCGCAGTTTTGACCTCGGGACCACCTCTTCCGGTTGCCAGCTCCCGCAGGACCGAAAGTGAGCGGTCATACGAGGCTCGACCATCCCGACACAGCGGCGTCAAACGGGCCACCGTTTCCAGGTTGTGACCGATCACCTCTGCACCCGATTCCCTGATCACCGCAATGGCCTCGATGTCACCTTGCAAATCGGGGATCAGCAACTCGATACGCGTTTCCGGGGAGTTTATTTGAATGGCCGCGACGGTCTGTGCGAAATGGGTAGCACCGCCATCGGGCAGGTCATCCCTCGTGACAGAGGTCAAAACCGCATATTTCAGACCCAGTTCAGCTACCGCGCGCGCTACTTCTTCCGGTTCCGCCGGGTCGAGGGGGGGCGGATGGATGTTGGAGTCAACGGCGCAGAAGCCGCAATTCCGGGTGCACTTCTGCCCCAGGATCATTATGGTCGCAGTTCCGCAGGCCCAGCACTCAGCCAGGTTGGGGCAACGCGCCCCTGTGCAGACGGTATTCAGCCCATGTTTCCGAAGCAATCCTGCCACCCGCTTCAAGTCACCTCGATCGGATGGAAGACGGACTTTCAGCCAGTCGGGGAGGCGTTTTGCCATGATGGCTACTCAAGGGTGAATGGGGCCGACTCGATGGTGTAGTCCTCCACTGTGCCGTCCAGTTGCATAGGGCCGGCGGCCGCGAAGCGGTAGGTGCCAGCGGGCACCATGTCAGGAGTAGGGACGTTGCGCTTTGCCGGTAACTTGATTGTCCAGAGGAAATCACGGGTAGTGATCTCTTTGTCTTCCTCCCAGGAGGGCGCCAGAGCCAGGGAAGTCTCCATCAGATAGCTGCTGTTGTCGAAGGGCAGCGTATTGTGGCGCACCACATCTTGCCACTGGCCCTCCACCTCTTGCTGGAGAGCGACGCGCGGAGTAGCCAGCCATGGGTCGCCACCGGCAAAGGTGAATATTGCCTCTCCCGTGGGCGAAATCTGCTCAAGTGGCTCTTTGACAACATTCGCCGGAGCAATGGAATCCATTACTTCGTAGAGCGAGGAATCTCCCCCTTCTGACGTCTCGTCAAACGGCGCTTCGTCACTGAATGGATATTCGTAGGTCGGGTCCATGAGCCGGGCGGCAACGTGCGGCATCTGCGCAGCCATATAGTCGCCCTGCTTGGGTCCCCAGAAGCTGACGGTTGGCTCATAGCCACCCAGCATCCAGTCATACTCTTTCATGATGTAGCCCCAGTGGTCCTGCGCATATCCGACAATGGCGACGTCGTCGAAGCCGGCAGCAACCCCAGCGGCTTTGGCCACGTCCAGAGAGTAATCTGCGTGGGGTTCGCCAGGAACCGTTACGAAGAGCAGCTCGCCGATATGGAAGGCCGAGATGGTGAACTTCCTGGGAGCTAGACCGGGGGGCATTGGGATGCATGCCATATTCGGTGCTTCGCCCTCTTCTTGCCAGCAGGGAGAGTCCGAATTCGTTCCACACATCATGCCGCCATTAGGGTAGTTCCATTCACCTTCATCGTAGCCCACCAGATCGTAGTCAATCGCCGGACGGGCAGTCACGGAAGCAAAGGGAACGTCGGCGCTGGTGACAATTGAGTCCAGGGTCCCGTTGATGCGCAGCGAAGCCGCGTAGCCAATGCGGTCGAGACGGTCGTAGTCTCCGGGGATTGTGGGGTTGAGGGGTTCGACCATTTCGACCTCCGGATTCGCCGGCGACATGTCGCCACCCCATGATTGCAACATCAGCACTGCCACCGGGGTCTCGAAGGTCTCTTCAAGTTTCTGCTCGATGCTTCCCGGGGCATCCCCTGACAGGACATAGTCCGCCCACCCGAATACCGTGCCGTGGATTGCGAAGTTGACTACCACCGCTTTCAGACTGCCATCTACTCTAGTGACTTTCACCAGCCACATTGTGGAATCCTTCAGTTCCGGATTCTCACAGCGGCGGTCGTTGTGGCATTCGGGGCATTCGGTCTTGCCATAGCCAACCTTAGCCGGCTCGGCATCGTCAATGGCGGCGAGTCCAACTTTCACAACGTCGGCCACGTAGCGCTTGTAGTAGTGGGGCCAGAATAGGTCGTTGGCGAACTCTCCGACGAAGTTCTCCCAGAGTCTGCCGGGACCGAGATGGGAGTGGTTGGAAGCGAGAATGAGCTTACCGTCGAAGCTGCGTCCGGTCTGCTCATCCAACTGACGGGTCACTTCGTCGAGAATCTCTGCCGTGGTGCCGATCTTGTCCAACCGGATTATCAGAAGCTCGTCGGTTCCTCGGCTGAGATAGAGGGCGCGTGCCTGGATGGGTGTCTGCTGTCGCTGGGTTGAGGCAAAGGCCTTGGTAAAAGGACCGTGCGGAGTGCCGGCATCCATCCCCTGACCATAGCCTGCTGTGGGAATGCCCAGCGGCGCGAAAACCGGTGCCACGGCAGTGCCGGCCCGCAGGATATCGTCGGGTTCCATAGTGTCCGTTAACGTGTCTGCTGTGCCATCTTCGCCCTGTGCGAAGTCTTCGACAGCGTCAACCCTGGCATTCAGATCGGTACCGTCAGCCGCCGCGTCGACTACAATATCTGAAGACCCGGAATTGGTGGAGCAGGCGACGATAACTAGAGTTAGCAAAGTGAAATATCGAACCATGACACACTCCCTATTGCGCCAGTCACTATATGAGAATGGCGTGGCGGGGGCAATTGAAATGGCTCATGGAGGAGGCACTTGCGCCCTATCCTCGCTCCTGACACCGGAATGTGAGGATGCCGTGCCGTAGTTGCCGAGATCTCATATGATCTGCCCAGTGCTGCCGCCAATGGGCGGGAATGGCGTGAGTTCCAACAACCATTGTCTTGCTGGACCTTATTTGCGTTAGCACGTAGAATAACGCTGAAAATCCGGATAGCAAAGATCGGTAGGTATTCGTTTGTGAGGGACATAATGGTGAATTCAGAGCGTGAAATGTCAGGTTGCGAGGGTATCCTGCGAATGGGAGTCCTCTTTACTGCACTTCTGATGGGGTGCACTGGAGCAGGAGGCCCCCTTGAGATTGAGGTGCGGACAGAGGATGCGGGGGAGGTTAGCGGTAGACGCACCGGCGTAGACGTAAAGGACTCAACGAATGGTAGTGACCTTCTCGTCCCCGAAGTGGATTCAACGGGTGGTAGTGACATTGTCGTCCCGGATGTCCAGGAGATTCTTGACCTGGCACCAGTTCCGGACCTAGACGCCCAGGATGTTTCTCATGACGCGGGCTGTGAGCCCATTTGCGATGGAATCGAATGTGGAGACGACGGGTGCGGAGACTCGTGCGGGACATGCGAGACCGACTCTGTTTGCGTTGCAGGGATTTGTGATGAGTGTCCAGTAGGAAAGAAACTTAGTGGTGCGATCTTCGGGAACGAAGTTGAACCGGTGGAATTCGATTCAGTTAGCGTCGAGATAACGCACAAACGGGACGTTGATGAATGGGAGGACGGTTGCCTTGCCCATCTGGTATTCGAGTTCAAGCGGGGCGAAGGATGCACGCTCTCTGTTGTGTCGGGTGATACGTACGACCTGCAAGGGAGACTGAACATCGAAGAGGTGACCTTCCATGCCGATTCCATGTGCCCCGGGTTTTCTGACGACGAGGAAGGCCAATACCACCTCCAGGACGGCTTGGAAGATAGTTACATTCAGGTGATTCCCACTTTCGTCCCGGGCTCTGACGCTTCCCAAAGCTGCGTGGCGATAGAGTGCGCCATCCACTTGTTGCCGGGAACGTTGTCGGAAGGAGCGGAAGGCAAGGAAATGGTCTTGCTGGACACGGTTCTGGAGGTATCCGGGGCTTTCCTATCGCAAGGGGACTACGAGGCGGACTGTCCCTGTTTGCCATCCTGTGATGATCTGCTCTGTGGTGATGCCGGCTGTGGATTCTCTTGCGGAAAATGTGTGTGTGGAGAGACGTGTGATGACGGGGCTTGCGTCTTCCATGCTTGCGACGGAAAGGACTGCGGTGATGATGGTTGCGAAGGTAATTGCGGCCAGTGTTCGTGCGGGGAATTGTGCGAGGATCATCTTTGCATCTTCCACGGGTGTGACGGCAAGGAATGTGGGGATGATGGGTGCCAGGGTGACTGCGGCGAATGTCTCTGCGGCGAAGAGTGTCTTGCGGGGTTCTGTGTCGGAGGGCCTTGTTCGGGCAAGCAGTGTGGTCCCGACGACTGTGGAGGAAGCTGTGGCACCTGCCCCGAAGGGATCGATTGTCTACCGGCCGGGCAATGTGAAACCAGTTGTCTGCTCGCATGCGACGGCGCTTCCTGCGGTTCCGACGGTTGCGGAGGATGGTGTGGGCAGTGTGCGGAGGATGACATCTGCACTGACGCTGGTGCCTGTGTTGGAGAGTGCGCGCCAAACTGCGATGGTAGTGAATGTGGTGGGAATGGGTGCGGTGGTAGCTGCGGCAATTGCCCCGTCGATGAGTATTGCCACGCTGGGACATGCAGTGCTGACTGTGCGTCCGATTGTCTTGCAAAGACCTGCGGAGACGACGGGTGTGGAGGTAGTTGCGGCGAATGTAATGAGTCTGTTCTATGTGTAGCGGCAGGCATTTGTGGCGGTTCGTGTGCGCAATGCGGCTCCCAACCAGAATGCACCCATATTACATTCGCTTCTGGTACGCTGGCCGACTGGGCCATTGACGAAGCTCAATTGACGCCGCATTTCTGGGAGAGTATGCCTCTCGTGGGCGACTACATGTTGTTGCTCGCAACGTTCGATGACTTGAAGAGCTCGGCGGTACTTCCAAATTGTCTTCCTGCTGATGAATATGGGGTAGGAGTGCGTTGGCAGTTCTACTCAGAAGAGTTCAAAGAGTGGTGCGGCTCGACCTATCAGGACAGTTTGGCAATCAACGTCAATTCCGGCAACGAAATAGTGACCCTTGGCGAGTACACCGTTGATGGGCTTTGTCCCCCAGCCGAATGCGTGGGCTGCGGGGCGAACTACGCAGGGCTCTACTCGACGGAAGCAGTGTTTGATCAAGGGGACGTCTGGAAGACCCCGTGGGTTGAAACGTGGAGCAAACTCTCCTTGGACGGCCCCTCGCCCGTGCAGTTTGAATTGGCTTTCGCCCTGCAGGAGGACTCGGGTTGGCTCTACCATACGGCCGTTCTGGTGGACGAGGTTCGATTGGTACCGTGTGAGCAAATCTGCGATTTTCTTCAGTGCGGCCCCAATCCTTGCGGCGATCCCTGCGGGGAATGTGGGGAAGGCGAGAAGTGCATGTCAGGTAGTTGCTGTCAGCCCAACTGCGAAGGCAAGGTTTGCGGTGATGATGGGTGCGGGGGAAGTTGTGGAGCATGTGATGCGTTGATGGAATGTGGGATAGCCGGACAATGCAAGTGCAAGTTCGAAGAGTGCAGCGATGGTTGTTGCCTTACTGGCCATGTGTGCGCACAGGTGACGGGCAATTGCTGTGCAGTCGAATGTGGCGGCAAGGATTGCGGTCCGGATGGGTGCGGGGGTAGCTGCGGCCAGTGCTCGGCCCTGGAGCAGTGCCTGGCTGGGACATGCCAATGTGACTTCGAGATGTGTAATGGCGAATGTTGTGACGCCGCGGAGGGTTGCTCGCTCATCACAGGGGATTGCTGTGCCCCTTCTTGTTTCGGCAAGGAGTGCGGTGACGATGGATGTGGCACCTCCTGTGGGGGATGCGACGATGCAATCTTATGTACTGCCGATGTTTGTGTGGATGGAATGTGCAATCACGAAGACCTATGCTGCGAATCCGCTGCAGATTGCGACGACGGAGATGATATTTGCACAGAGGAGCAGTGCGTTGAAGGTAACTGCCTCTACGCGGGAACCGGGGTGCCAGGCTGTTGTACGGTCCCCCTCTTTTCCGATGACTTCTCAACTGATAAGGGCTGGGCATATGGAACGGAATGGGAGCGCGGTCTGGCAACGAGCTCGAGCGGCCAATCCCAGGGTAGTCCCGATCCGGAATCTGACCACACGAAGACCGATGACAACTACCTCGCCGGTGTTGTCATTGGCGGCAATGCAGAAAAGGAGATTCATGATTTCTACTACCTGGTCTCACCGGTCGTGGATACGAGCGAAGCAGCCAAGCCTACTCTCGTCTTCTGGCGTTGGCTCAACAGTGACTACGCTAGCTACATGGTGAACAGGGTTGAAGTCTTCGACGGGTCTTCGTGGCATGTGGCCTGGGAGACCGGAGGGGCGCCAGGAGTGCAGGACGATTCCTGGACGAAGCAGCAGTTTGATTTGACAGAGTTCTCGGACCCTGGACTGCGGGTACGATTTGGATTCCAGATTGGAAGTGCCGGGGTGTTCACTATGTCGGGTTGGAACCTAGATGACGTGCTGATTGTCGACAACGGAATTGGAACGGATCAGTGTTGCAACGCGGCAGGTGATTGCGAATGGCAGGGGAAGGATTGTGTTCAAGGGGCGTGCCAGTAGCTAGCCCGTAAATGCGGGGTTCCGTCAAGCTCGGATCTGCCTGTTGCCTTCTTCCCGTGGCGAGGAAGTGCTATCTTTGAGTCGGAGGAATGTCTGTGAACACGGTGCTGACAATTGCTGCCTGTCTGATGTTCGTGGCCTGTCGTGCGGTCGGCGAAGATGAGCCTGGCGACTCCTTTGAGGCTGCTCGGGCGGTCATGGTTCGGGACCATCTGGCAAAACGGGATATCTCCGACAAGCGTGTGCTGGCCGCCATGAGCCGGGTGCCTCGTCACCTGCTGATACCGCCGCAATTGCGGAGCGAAGCCTACGCAGACAGGCCCCTTTCCATCGGTCACAATCAGACCATTTCGCAGCCCTACATCGTCGCCTTCATGACCCAGGCGCTGGAGTTGAAGCCGGGTGACAAGGTGTTGGAAATTGGCACTGGTTCTGGCTATCAGGCCGCGATTCTCGCCGAAATGGCGAAAGCGGTCTACTCCATCGAGATCGTCAAGCCGCTGGCCAAGCGTGCGGCCAACGATCTGGCCGCTATGGGTTATAAGAGCATCAATTTGCGAACTGGTGACGGGTACCGCGGGTGGCCTGAAGCAGCTCCCTTCAATGCTATTATCCTCACCGCGGCCCCGCCCAAGGAAGTGCCCCGGCCGCTCTTCGACCAGCTCGCCGAAGGCGGCCGTCTAGTCGCCCCCGTGGGCACCGGAGTCCAGGAACTGGTGCGTTATCGAAAGGTCAAGGGAGAGCTGATTCTAGAGAAACTGCTGGCGGTTCGCTTTGTCCCGATGACTGGTGAGGCGCAAGAGGCGGAGTAGGGGGAGAGGTGAGTTCTGCTAATACTCAGCGCGAAACCCTCTCCCTTAATTCCTCTCCCGTTGGAGAGGATTTTGTATTCGTTCAAAGGACGGCATTGCGGGGGCGACGCAAAGACAAGCCCCACAGGCCACCCCCTACTCCTCACCATCCATATTATCCAGCCACCCCATCAGTTCCTCGGTTGCAGCGGTATGACCATGTTGTTGGAGCAGGGCCAGGTTGGCCTCCAGGAAGAGGTTGAACTGGTCTGGGATTTCCTGGGCGATGCGGGTCGCTTCAGCGATGAGGGTAGGGGCATCGCCGCGGGCGGCGGGCCCAGTCATGGCTTTGGAAAAGGATGCATTTCGGGCGTGGGTGAGGACGCTACCCATAAGCGAGAAGATGAGGAGATTACGACCCTCCTTCGGGACGCCGGACGCGGCCAGTAGTTGACCGGCGTTATCACCCATGAGGGCGAGGAAATTGGAGGCCGTAACACAGGCCGCGTGGTAGAGCTCCTGATCCGCCCCGGGGGCCTCGACGGCACTGCTCCCCCAACTGCGGACGAGGGATGCGAAGGCGGCACGAGTAGCGTTGGAGCCGTCAATTAGAAAGGCTGCAGTCTGCAGTATTTCGAGGGGCAAATCGGGCGTAGGAAAGGCGAAGGCCGGGTGACAGACTCCTGCCGTTCTCCCTGACTTCAGCGCCAGTGGGCCGACGCTACCAGAAGTGTGGGCGAGGGGAATTCCAGCGGCCGCGTGCCAACCGTCCACCAGCTCAGCGACCTCTGCCAGAGCGCCATCCGAGATTGAGAGCAGGACGAGGTCGAAGGCCCCCTCTGGTTCGTCTTGCTGAACCACGGTAACCGACTGGTTGGCCAGGGCGGCCTGCATCTCAGCGGGCAGCGCCGCACTATTCCACAGGGTCACAGTCTGATCGCGGGAAGCGGCCAGGCGGGCGAGGTTGGTGCCCACTCTTCCGGCCCCGACGATCAGAAGTCTACTTGCTGGAGCCATAGAGTCCTTCCTTCTTGATGTATTGCCAGACAGCGCCGGGAATCAAGTGGCCCAGGCTTTGTCCGGTGGTGATGCGTGTCCGGATCTCGCTACTGGAGATCTCCGGAAGGGCGAAGTCGGTGTCCGCTGCCTCGTCCCACCCACTCCGTCCGATTACTAGCGGTGGGGCCAATCTGGCGACCTCATCGAAGCGGTGCCACTGCTCCTTTTCGACGAGAATGTCGGTGCCGATGAGCAGTCGCCAGCTATCCGCAGGCCTTACGTCACCTAGTGCCTTGAGCGTATCGAGGGTCCTGCTGGGTCCTGCTAGCTGCTCTTCGATGTCGCTGATCTCTACTCGCTTGCCAAAGATCTGCATCGCCCGCCTAGCCATTTCGAAGCGGTGGCGGTAAGGCGTCGATTCCTTACTGAAGACATGCCGATAACAGGGTACCACCAAAACGCTGTCAACTTCGCCGCTGGCCAGGGCCACGGCGACGCACTGTACATGGGCCATATGGGGCGGGTCGAAGCTTCCGCCAAAAACTGCAATCTTCATCGATTTCCTTCCGGTTATCCCTGCGAGCGGCGACCGTGAGGGAGGTGGGGCCTTCCCGGCCCCGTATGTTTTCATTCGTATAACATCACGTCTCTACGTCTCTTGTCAAACCCTCTTGCCGTGGCTTCCAGGTGGTCAATAATCTCGCGGATCGGTACCCCGTTAACCAACATCGGCCGCGTCTCCGGGTGGCCCAGGAGGAGGTCGATGGCGAGGCGATCCGTAACGAATTCATACTCCTCTCGGCGCCAGTCAAAGTCCTCGGGGTGGAGGGCTTGCAACCACTTGATCAGTGCCAGCCCGAAGGCAAGAGGGCGAAAGCGGGTTCGGTCCACTACCTGGAGGCGCAGGCCAGTGCAAATCTGACCGGCCCACTTCTGAAATTCCGGTCGAAAGGAGACCGGCGTGACCAGGAAACCGCCATCAGGCAACTCCCGAGCAAGTTCACTGGCCAGCTCCCGAGGGCGCACGTAAGGCGCACCGAAGACCAGGAAGGGAGTCGTTGTTCCCCGTCCCTCGGAGACGTTGGTGCCTTCCAGTAAGCAGAGGCCGGGATAGACCAAGGCGGTCTCTATCGTAGGCATGTTGGGGGAGGGAGGAATCCACGGCAAGGGTAGTTCGTCCAGGTATTGACTCCGCCGCCAGCCCCGTACCGGATAGATAGTCAAGTCGCAGTCAATGTTGGTAACCTGAAGCGCCAGGCAGGCCAACTCGCCGAGGG
Source organism: uncultured Myxococcales bacterium (assembly GCA_964522395.1). GTDB lineage: Bacteria > Myxococcota_A > UBA9042 > CAIXZC01 > CAIXZC01 > CALGBT01. The sequence continues at coordinate 9,465 of CAZFVN010000063.1, read as the reverse complement.
TGAGACCGTGACGGTGGGGGACCGGTAATTCACCAACGTAGGAGATTAGCGAGGCGTGGGGGAGTCCACCTTCTACCGTCACTCCGTCAATGGGATTGGGTCGGTCGAGGACCACAATGCGGGTTCCAGTGAGGGAGGCTACCCGCATGCAGCGGGCGAGGGTGGCAGCGTAAGTGTAGTAGCGCGTCCCGATGTCCGGCAAATCGACCAGAAGCACTTCGAGGTCAGCCAGTTGCTCCGTGGCCGGGTCGAGGGAGGCGAGGTCATTGCCGTAGAGACTCTCCACGGGCAGGCCAAAAACCGGGTCGCTTCGCTCCGCAACCGCCTCCATATCTTGATGGGTACTCCAGAGGCCATGTTCCGGGCTGAGGACCCGTACCGGTGTAAGCTCCCGGCGAACCACATGATCAATTAGATGGGTGCCGTTGCGGTCAACCGCTGCCTGATTGCAGAGGAGACCGAACTTGAGGTCGCGGACAAATTGAAAATCCTCGTCAACGAGTCCATCAAGGCCCGTGCCCAAAGGGCCATTTGCGAGGCTAGTCGTCTGAGTCGCAGGCATCGCCGATTCCATCGAGGTCGGTATCCGTCTGATCGAAGTTCGGGACAGTGGGACAATTGTCCTCGTTGTCGAAGAGAGTGTCGTTGTCGTCATCGGCGTCGCAAATATTGCCGAGTTCGTCTCCGTCAGTGTCTAATTGGTCCTCGTTGGCGTTCTTGGGGCAATTGTCCAGGTCGTTGTCAGTGCCGTCGCCATCCAGGTCGACGTCGCAGTCATCGCCGAATTCGTCGCCGTCGAGGTTCTCCTGTTCTGCATTGGAAAGCACCGGACAATTGTCATCATCATTGGGCCACCCATCCCCATCCTTGTCTTCGTCACAAGCATCGCCACAGGAGACATCCTTCGGATAGACCGTAGGCGGGCAGTCTCCATCGAGGTCTTCCTGGAGGGGGTTGGGAGTCAAGGGGCAGTTATCCAGGGTGTTGATGTCTCCATCATTGTCCATATCCGGGTCGCACGCGTTTCCCAGCGCGTCCCCGTCTGTATTTAGCTGGTCAAAATTGGGAATCAGCAGGCAGTTGTCAATGTCGTTGTTGGACGAATCCCCATCGACGTCGTCATCACAGACATCGCCGAGGCCGTCTTCATCGAGGTCTTCCTGATTCTGGTTGGCACTCAGAGGGCAGTTGTCCGTCACATCGGGAGTCTGATCGTTGTCGTCATCCGGGTCGCAGACGTCCCCGATGCCATCAAGTTCATTGTCCTCCTGAAAGAGATTCGCAATGGTCTTGCAATTGTCTGTCACGTCGGGAACTTCATCGTTGTCGTCGTCGTTGTCGCAGGCGTCGCCGATGGTGTCGCCCTCATTATCCTTCTGCTGGGGATTGGCCACGAAGGGGCAGTTGTCGTCCAGGTCGGGGATGAGGTCGTTGTCATCGTCCAGGTCGCAGCCGTCACAGGTGCCATCTTCATCTGTGTCTAGCTGGTTGGGGTTGTAGAGATAGGGGCAACAGTCCAGTTCGTCAAAGGAGCCGTCACCGTCATCATCGGGGTCACATGGGTCACCGTCGCCGTCGCCGTCGAGGTCGAACTGGTTGGGATTGTAGAGCAGCACGCAGTTGTCACCGTCGTCGTCAGCTCCGTCGCCATCGTCGTCATTATCGCAGAAGTCGGGAATCTCGTCTCCATCGAAGTCCAGTTGCGGGTTGACGGGGAAGAAGGTGCAATTGTCAGTCGGCTCGGGGCAATTCTCGGGGCCGGGAGGGCCGGGCTGGCAGACCCACTCGCCGTCGATGCAAAACCCCTTACCGATGCAAATCCCCCAGGTGCCCTCGGAGGTGCAGCTACTTAGGCCAATCTGATTGTAGTCGGAGATCCCGTTGCAGTCGTTGTCTACCCCGTCACAGACTTCCTTCGCGCCGGGAAAACTATTGGGGTCTACAGGTTGGCAGTCATCCACATCCAGGAAGCCGTCACCATCATCATCATCATCGCAGAAGTTGGGGTCAGCATCATCGTTGGTATCGAGGATGGAGCCCCACCAGATGCAGCCCATTTGATTGGCCTCGCAAATGTCCGCCAGTTCTACCTCGGGACATTTCCAGGCGCCATCTCCGCAGAACATAGCGAATTGGCAGGAGCCCTGGTCGTAATCGATGACGCAAGTGAGCCCGATGTTGTCCAGCCCCTCGTCCACAAGACCGTCGCAGTCGTCATCCTCGCCGTCGCACTCCTCGGGAACTGGAATCTTGGCGGTGCAAGGCGTGAGGGTGTTCCCCGTACAGGTTCGGCTGCCCTCGCAGGCCCCCCAGAAGTTCGTGTAATAACAGGCCGTCTCAAGTCCTTCCATGTAGGTGCTGCAAAAACACTTCTTGCCCGGTTTCGGGATGCAGCGGTTGACCTCCTGGTTACCTTCCTGAATTGCGCTGCACTGGAAGCCGAACGGGCAGGGCATGGAATCGTCCGGAGTGCACGCCCGAGCACAGAACGACCCGGAATCACCAAGGTCGGCGCAACTGACGTCAAACTTGAAATCCACCCCTTCACAATCCGTTACGTTTGCGCATGGTTTACACTGGGTAGGGGCCTGAAGGGGAAGGCAAGCCGGGTCTTCCAAACCAACCGGGAGCGCGCACTCATAGAGCGGCGGACAGTCCTTTTCAGATTCACACCATGGATAGCACCACGATTGGCCCGTGCCGTTCTGCAGGCAGATGCCGGTCAGGCCGCAATCCTCCTGTGACTCGCAGGGGACAATCAGGGTGGCCGGGTCGATGACATCCTCTTCCACCAAATCCACGATTTCGATTGTATCTATTGGTAGATCGGGGGTGTCCGGAAGTTCAACGTAATCAAGGTCCAAAGAACCCAGGAGGTCACCGAGGCCATCGGCCACCTCCTGGAGGTCAGGCAAATCGTTACCCAGGTCGGAGATTCTCATGATATCGGATGAGCCGCTACCGTCAGCGAATGCGCGGTTATCAATCTCAACGGTGACGTCACTATCGAGGCCGGTGTCGGCCCCCGGGTAATGAACCGCGGAGCTCTTCCCCCCGCAAGCTGAGGCGACCAGGGTCGAGAATAGAACGAGTCGAATGAATCTCTTCACCAGCATTTACCCCACGAGCCGTGTCGCGACTCATTATAGACATGGTTCACCACGGATGCCAAAAGGGAATGGCTATTCGGGGATTGAGATCTTGAAGATGGTTCCCTCGCCCGGAGTGCTACCGCAACTGATGGTGCCGCCATGCTCAACTACTACTTGCTGGACGAGCGTAAGTCCCAGTCCCGTACCGCTCTTCTTGGTCGAGTAGAAGGGTTCGAATACGCGACTCGCCTCTTCCGGTGAAAGTCCCGAGCCGTTGTCCCGAATCGCGATTCTAATACGCTTTCCATCCCGATGGGCGGTCGCGTGAATGAGCCCCTTTTCACTTTCCACCGAGGTGATTGCTTCGATTGCATTCTTCAGTAGATTTGCAATCGCGTGGCGTAGTAGATTTGGGTCGGCTCGCCCTCGCAGCGGACGATCAATCTCCCGTTCAATTGTGACGCCCTTACGCCGCGCCTCCTCCTCGTAAAAGGAGAGGACATCCATGAGCACCGTGTGGAGGTCGACCGGCTCCTTTTCCACTTCAGGAAACTTTGCGAATCGCAGGTAGTACTCGGTAATCTCCCGCAGGCGGTCGATCTCCTTTCCCCCTGAAACCGTGGCGTCATGCAGTTCTTTGTATGTCGCGTCCGGTAAGCTCTGGCGAGCTTCGTCGAGGCTTTCGTCAAGCAACTCGAGTTTCAGTCCCAGAGCATTAAGCGGATTACGGATCTCGTGGGCAATTTGGGTCGACATCTTGCCAATGGTGGAGAAGCGATCGGCCCGGAGCAACTCCTCTGCCTGCTTGCGAATCATCTCCTCCCGCTCCTTGAGACGGCTCGCCATCTTATTCAGCTCTTCCGACAGTTCGCCGATCTCGTCGCTCCGCTGGATCGGCGCCGGTCGGTCGTAGTCGCCCGTTGAAATCCGCTGGGCAACCGTCCGCAGGGTCTTCAAAGGCCTGAGCCAATAGAGGAGCAGGGCGAGAATAACTAACGTAACGATGAGGGCCAGGATGCCCAGATAGAAGGCCCAGGTAACCGCTTCCGCCTCCCGCTCCCGGGCATTCTCCCAGGCGCTATTGATGGCGAGATTGGCGGTGGCACCGAACTCACGTACCTGTCGTTCAAGGTAGCCCGTCGCAGTGGAAAGGCTGTGCCGGGTGCGGGTCAGTCGGGCATCAGGAAGGTCAACGGGCACCGTCGCTGAGATGGCCAGAAAATCTTTGACAAGTTTGTGATAGAACTTGTGATTGCTACGTAGGTCGACCTCGATCCCGTCAGCCTGAAGGTCGCCACCCAGGGTCTCAGGAAGGTTCTTCTCACGGATTACGGCAGTTGCGCCCAGAGCCACCGCAGTGAAGAGCTCCCGACTCTGCGGACTCAAGTACTCCTGTGCCGCGAGTTCTTCGCTCGCTAGGGCAATCTCTTCAAGTGCCACGAAGGGACGGAATTCGGGCAACATGTGGTTCACCCAGATAGTCTCTTCGCAGCCGTGATTGTCAAGCAACGCGGCGACCTGACTAAGCTCCTGGCTGAGCGCGGCGAGGCGCGCGGAAACTGGCACCAGACCTTGCTTCACCAAAGTCACTTCCGACTGCATACGGGCCATCGTGAGGACCGAGTAGACGACTACTCCAGAAAGCAGGCAGAAGACGGTGAAGAAGCCGGCGAAGACCCGGGTGACGAGGGAGATACGCATCCGAGGTTACAAGTCTAGTTCGAGGAGGCCCATCCCACCAGGATAGCCGTAGGATACATCATTGTCGTACCCATAAACGACGATGCCGATTTTCTTGTCTGACCAGATCTGATGGATGCCGTCGGACACCGCCGTCCGGAAGACTCCATACGAGCTCATGCCAATTGGCACAAAGGAGCTGGGATTGATCTGGTTGTTATCCAGCACCACCTTCTGCGCATCAAGGGGGGCGATGACGTTGAGGTAGTCGGTGAGGTAGGCGTCGGGTGTCAGGAAGACGTAAGAATCCATGAACTGCTCCTTGGAAACGGCCAACATCATGGCCGGGTCACCGATGGGAGCACAATAGCCACCGAACATGGGTTCAATCTCGCAGGTCGTTCCCGAGGGGCACTGAGAGGCAGTTGAGCAGGTTGGACCGACACACTGCAGGCCATTGGAGGAGAACGGCGCCGGGCAGCCACCACCAAGAATTTCATATGAGGAGGCCAGAAACTGGGCCACCTGAATCGGCTTGTTGCCAGTAACTTCGATATTGACGCTGGTCTGGAAGTGGAAAAACTTGCCCGCGTTTAGTTCCGGCACCTGGACAATGCTGGGGTTCAATGTTACCTGGGTTCCATTCTGAGAAGCGAGAATCCGGACGTGGTCCTTTTCCTTCCATCGCTCCCAGGTCTTGGTCACTAGATAGTGGGTCCCCCAAGTGTTGACCGGTAACATCTGCTGTTCCAGGTGGTCGGCGCAACATTCGTCAAGAGTGTTGGTCGCCTCGTGGCCGCCAAAGACCGCAACGGGAGCGTTGGAAGTAATATGCGTGCCTGTGAGGTCGCCTTCCGGGTCATCGGATTCGACGTTGAGCACATCGCCCTGATTGAGAGTTACCGTATGGCTCTGCCCCGCGGTTATGGCCGGTACACCTTCACCCGCCAATGTCGTACAAGTGGGCGTGAAGGTCACTTCTGTCGGTATGGTAGAGGTTCCCACGACGGTGAAATAGGCGCGGAATGTCGAATCCAATTGCTTGAAAGTCATCACGTAGTAGTCGTTGCCAAGACTGGGTGAGGGCAGCAACACTGACGCATCGTTGGAGAAGACCTGTACCTTGTTGGAGAGCGGATTAAACTGGTAAACCACGATTGGCCGGGAGGCCGAAATCTTAAAGGAGTTCTGGCCCAGGCTGGTCCCATCCAAACCCCATTTCTCGGGCAATTCGAACTTGTGCAACGACATGGGCGCCACCGTCGCGGCGATGGTCTGGCCGTCGGGCTTGGTGACGGTTACATCGGCCGATGCATCATTGTCGGTATTGGAGGCGATAACCGCAAACTGGGCGTTTTGAGCATCGTATTCGCCTTCCTTGGCATTATCCAGGTCCACGGCGTAGAACTCACAGCCGGCGTTGGTATTCTGCTTGATATCCCCGGCGCAGGGGCTCAGGCAAGCTCCCATGTAGCAAGTCAGCCCGTTGCCGCAATCCTGGACCATCTCCCACGCGGTACCCTCGATGTTACAGTTCATGGCAACGTTGCCTTCGCACATCTTGTCGCCGGGATAGCAATACATGCATTGGCCACCCAGGCATTGCAGCGGCTCGACACAGGACTCTTTGACATCGTATGAGTTTCCGTCGGAGTGGCACTCAATAACCGCGTTGTCCTTGCAGGAGGTCTCGTTGGGTTTGCATTGCAGGCAGTTGCCCTTGTGGCAGACGTTGTCGACGCACGGCACCACTTCCCAGTTAGGGTCCATGCCATCCGCAGAACAGATGTGTACGCTGTTGCCAACGCAGGTGGCCGCCTTGGGGAAGCAAGGCTTATCAGAACAGGTACCCTCCAGGCAGAATTGGTATTCCGACGGGCAGTGGTCCTTCATCACACACTCGACACAGAGGTTCGACGCCGGGTTGCAAAAGGGCTTTTCGTCCCCGGTACAGTGGTCATTCTTCTTACATTCGACGCAGGTGTTAGTGAACTGGTCGCAAATGGGCGCATCCAGTGGGCAATCCTGAGATACCGAGCAATCGGGGCCCACCACATTCCTGCCCGTATCGTCTTGAACCGTCTTGCCATCCGGAAGGATCGTGTAACCATCTTCCGTAAATGCAACCCCCCCATCCACTTCCCCACCATTGCTGGAACAACCGGCTCCGATTGCCACCAGCGAAAGGGCAGTTACTACAACCGCCAATCGCATCTTGAGTCCTCTCATCTTCACAACCTCCTAAAGGCAATGCCGCTGTGATTCTACATAGTAGGGCTGAAAGGGCAAGGGAAGCGTGAGGGGGGAGACGGTCTGCCTAGAGATCCAGTTCCAGCAGTCCCATGCCCCCCGGATAGCCGTAGGACACATCGTTGTCGTAGCCGTAAACAACAATACCGATCTTCCGGTCGGACCAGATCGTGTGGATGCCATCGGTGACTTCGGTGCGGTAGACACCAAAGCCACTGGAACCGACTGGCACAAAGGCTGATGGGTTGATCTGGTTACTGTCGAGTACCACCTTCTGGGCATCCATGGGGGCGATGACATTGAGGTAGTCCCGGAGGTACGCATCGGGGGTGAGGAAGACGTAGGAATCCATGAACTGCTGGGCCGAGACCGCCAGGATGAACGCCGGGTCACCAATCGGCGCGCAGTATCCTCCGAACATGTCTATCTCGCAGGTGGTTCCAGTAATGCACTGGTTGGCGTTGCTGCAGTCCGGTCCAACGCACTGCCCATACATTGTTTCGCAAGTGAAGGGTGACGGGCAATCAGAGTTTGACCAGCAGTCCTGAGCATTGGGCGAACCGAGGATTTCGTAGCTCGACGACAGAAACTGGGCAACTAGAATCGGCTTATTGGAAGTTATTTCCAGGTTGACGTTGGTCTTGAACGTGTAGCTCTGCCCCGCACTCAGGGTTGGCACTTGATCGATGGAAGGATTGAGGGTCACTTTGGTCCCTTCCTGAGAAGCGAGAATGCGAACGTAGTCCTGCTCCTTCCAGCGCTCCCACGATTTGGACAGAATATAGTGCGTTCCCCAGGTGGTGATGGGGATTAGCTGTTGCTCCACGTGGTCACAGCAGCAGAGGTCAGATGTGTATGGGCATTCGTGACCACCAAATACCGCCACCGGAGCATTAGCCTTGATGTGGGTGCCTGTGAGGTCCCCGCCGGGGCTGCTGGAGTTGACGTTGAGGACGTCGCCTTGCTGGAGGGTCACGGTGTGGCTCTCGCCCTTTAGCAGGGCAGGAATGGTGCCACCCTTTTGGGTGGGAGCAGAGACCGTGAAGGTAACCTCGGTTGGTACCGTGGAAATCCCCACTACCGTGAAATAACTCGACGGGGTCTCTTCGGTCATGGGGACGCTGCCGCCAAAACCGTAGGTCATGACGTAGTACTCGCTACCCTGACTCGGTGCCGGAAGCAGCACCGAGGCATCGTTTGAAAAGACCTCCACTACGTTGGAGAGCGGGTTGAACTGGTAGACGACAATTGGCAGGGACGAACCGATGCGGAAGGCATTCTGGCCAATCATCGTATCATTCACTGACCAGGTGGCCGGCAATTCGAATTTGTGCAGTGACATGGGAGGAATGGTCGCTGCGATAGTCTGTCCGTCCGGCTTGGTTACGGTGACATCAGCGGAGCTTTCGTTGGACGTATTGGAGGCGATCACCGCAAACTGCGCATGTTGCGCGTCGTTATCGAAGGACTCGTAGTTGTCGAGGTCAACGGCGAAGAACTCACAGCCGGCGTTGGTGTTTTGCTTGATGTCGCCGGCGCAGGGGCTCAGGCAAGCCCCGAGGTAACAGGTCAAACCGCCACCGGAGCAATCCTGGACCATCTCCCAGGCAGTCCCTTCCACGTTGCAGCGCATGGCCACATTCCCCTCACACATCTTGTCGCCGGGGTAGCAATACATGCATTGGGCCGCGAGACATTCCAAAGGGGGCTGGCAAGTTTCCAGAGTGTCATAGGTATTACCATCTGATTTGCACTTGATTACCGAGTTTGCTTTGCAAGAGGTCTCGTTGGGCTTGCATTCCAGACAGTTGCCCTTGTGGCAAATCCTGTCCCCGCAGGGGACTACCTCGTAGTTGGGGTCCATGCCGTCCGCAGAGCAGATGTGAACGCTGTTGCCGATGCACTTAGCGTGCTTTGGAAAACAGGGTTTATCTGAGCACGTTCCCTCCAGGCAGTGCTGATAATCGGAGGGACAGTGGTCCTTCATGACGCATTCCACACACTGCATCCAGGCAGGATTGCAAAAGGGCGTGTCCGTACCGGCGCAGTGGTCGTTCTTCTTGCACTCGACGCAAGAGTTGGAGAATTGGTCGCAAACCGGTAGCTCGATCGGGCAATCCTCAGTCACGTTGCATTCAACGAGGGGAGTTGTGGGCTCCTCTCCACTGTCCTCGCCAATGGGTTTGCCGTCGGCCAGGAACAGTGCATCCCCAGTAGCCTTGGAACTCTTGGTGGAGCAACCTGCTGTAGCCAGTAGCAGGACGCCAAGCCCGACCATTAGGGTGAAGTCTCTTCGCACAGTCATTCCTCTCTCCCCCTGATACAAGAAGCGCTAACCCAGAGATTCTACCCAGTTGCGCAAAAAGGGCAAGGGTGGCCTCGCGTGCTGAGGCAATTGCGCTGTAGCCTGTTGAGTGAAAAGCACCACAGTCCCCGATGTGTC
>CAZFVN010000062.1:0-31133 GCA_964522395.1 uncultured Myxococcales bacterium | reverse complement strand
GGGGGCGGGGGCCAACGGCTGGGAAATCTCCTTGCCCGACCTCGCGCTAAGAGCGGGGGGGATGACGCTGGCCGCCATTGACAACGCGGATATGGGGGTGGGTTACGTTGTTGCTGCGCTAAAAGAGGCCACTCGACTGCTGCCCGATTTGAAGCCCCTGTCGATCTCCTTTGCGAGCGTGCCGGGGCGCGTGCCGGTGGGGGCCAGTGCATCGTTGGTTGCCGGCTCGCTGCTGGCTGTGGCCCGTCTCACTGGAAGGCTCCACGGCAGAGACCCCCTGATCGCAGCGGGAGTAACCGCGCACGGTAGCACTCAGGGTGGTGGTTCCGGCTACGACGTTGCCACTATCTTGCATGGGGGGAGCGTGCGCATTTCCGCCCCTACCAAGGAATCACCGCTCGCCGTGGAGCGGGCTTCGCTCTTCCCGGGACTGACCATTGTGGCAGCCCGAGCAGGTGAAGCCGCGCCCACCGGCCCCTTGATCGCAACCGTGCTTCAAGGGGTGAAGAAAGACCTTGCAATGCGAAGAGCCCTAGGGCAACACATCGACAGCTCGAGGGCCCTGGTAGAGGCGCTCACCAACGGACCCGACTGGGCAACCATCATTGAGGCTTGCGAGGATGCGAATGGCACCCTTTCTATCCTGGATAGCGGGTCTCAGGGGGCCATTTTGACGGCCCCGGTACGGGCAGCCATAGAAGCTGCAGGGCCAGCTCCGGTTAGAGTTTCGGGGGCGGGTGGGGGCGATCTCGTGGTGGGCTTCGCACCAGACTCTGCAAGTGGGAGGATGCTCTCCAAACGGTGGCGCGCCGCGGGCCTCGACACCTGGCTCCTGGAGCCGGCTCCAATTAGCTGAATTCAACCACTTTACATCGCGCCCATTATCTATACGATAAGCCCGTCTCGGGAAGGGAGGCTGGCATGGCAAAAGAGTATCTGGATGGTGCAGAGGCGGTGGTTCGAGGGGCATTGGATTCCGGTTGCGATTTCTTTGCTGGATATCCGATCACACCTTCGAGCGCGATTTTGGTACGGATGATGCGGGAACTGCCCAGGCGTGGGGCCGTTGCGGTGCAAGGGGAAGATGAGATTGCCTCCCTGGGAATGTGTATCGCCGCATCCATGTCCGGCCGACGGGTACTCACCGCAACGAGCGGTCCAGGCATCAGTCTCTACTCCGAGAATCTGGGCCTCGCCATCATGGGCGAGGTGCCCCTCGTCATCGTCAATGTCCAGCGGTTGGGACCGGCCACAGGGGGGGCAACAACGGGAGCGGAAGGTGATGTCCAATTCGTGCAGTGGGGGACATCGGGTGGATTACCCATGGTAGTATTGACCCCCACCGACGTGGCAACCTCTTACTGGCTCACGACTCTCGCCTTCCAAATGGCAGAGAAGCTGCGGATTCCGGTGATCATCAATACCTCCAAAGATCTCATCCAAACGATGGAAACTGTGGACGTTGAAGCGTGGCGCAGTGAAGCCGTTACTTCGCGCACACTCTACGCCGGGAGAGCCCCCTATTTGCCATACGCGTATGAAGAACCTACTGAAATCCCCGAGTTTCTGCCGCTGGGGGCCGACATGCAGGTCCGCTTCACCACCTCCATGCACGACGAGCGAGCTTTGCTCTCCAAACAGCCCGCCGAGGTCAAGAGACTCTTTGACCACCTGAACGACAAGATAATGGCAAGGCGACAGGAACTGACTCATGTACTGGCAGACTTCGAAGCTGGTGCAGCAACATTGATTATTGCTTCGGGAGTGAGCGCCCGCTCTGCCAAAGCGGCCGTCGATGAAATACGGGAAGCGGGTGGCAAGGTGAATCTGCTGACCCTCTACACAGTGTGGCCGGTCCCCGTCGAAGCGATCCAGAAGGCCGCCGCCGGGATGAAGAAAATCGTCGTCCCGGAGTTGAACCTGGGACTTTACGCCAGGGAGATTGAACGGGTGCTCCCAACCCACGAAGTGGTACGAATCAACCGGATCGATGGAGAGCTCCTCGATAGCCGCCAAATCACCGTGGAAGGAGGGTTGCGATGAGCCCCGGAACCTACCTCGATCCAACTACCAGGCCATTCCCGTTTTGTCCGGGCTGTTCTCATTCCCAGGTGCTCGAAGCTCTGGCGGCAAGTCTGGCACAGCTTGAATTGCCGACCAATCGAGTGGCAATCGTCACCGATATCGGCTGCATCGGCATCTCTGACCGCCACTTCAAAACGCACACGTTTCACGGCCTGCATGGGCGAAGTGTGACCTACGCTACGGGCCTCAAGTTAGCCAACCCAGAGTTGACTGTCGTGGTACTGGTGGGCGATGGCGGATTGGGCATCGGCGGACACCATTTCCTCCATGCCGCGCGGCGAAACGTCGACCTGACGGTGCTGGTTTGCAACAACTTCAACTTCGGCATGACCGGTGGACAGCACTCAGTCACCACTCCTCACGACGGCATCACGGCAACCACTAGCGAGGGCAACATTGAGTATCCGCTAGACGTTACCGGGCTGGTAGATGTAGCCCAGGGGAACTTCGCTGCGCGACTCCTGTTCCACGACAAGACGTTGCCCGACGTCATTGCCCAGGCCATTACCGCCCCCGGCTTTGCTGCGGTGGAAATCTGGGAGATGTGCACCGCTTACTTCGCCAAGCGCAACAAGGTAAGCCGCAAGGCCTTGGATGAGATGCTCGAAGAGCACGGCTTTAAGACGGGCGTTCTTTTCGATCGCCAGCGTCCGGGGTATTCCCAACAGCTCCAGGCCGGGGTTGAGCGCGTCTCGGGCGCCCCTCCCAGCCATGGCCAGCGACTGGAAGCCGAGTTTCCCCAACCAATTACCAGGCGTCGAACCTTGCTGCTGGCTGGACGGGCCGGACAGAAGGTACGCTCGTCGGCCATATTGCTTGGGCGAGCCGGAGCGCTTAGTGATTTGCATGTAACCCAGCGGGACGACTATCCGGTGACGGTGATGACGGGCCACTCCATCGCCGAAATGATCTTCCAGCCCGATCCCGTCAACGCTCTGGGCGTGGACGTCCCTGACATCTTGATTTTGACGGCACCGGAGGGTTTGGCGAGGAATATGGCTCGACTGGCGTCCCTCCCGCAATCGACGACCGTATACGCCGTTCCAGAGTTGCTGCCACTTGCTACTCCGGCCCGAGTGGAAGAGATTCCCACTGAGGCGTTAGGTCTGAAACGACAACGGACTCAGCTCGTCCTGGGGTGCGCCGCCTACGTCGCTTCAAAGACCGGACTGCTGACGATTGAGGCACTCCTGGCCTCTGCCCGCAAAGAGACTCGGGAAGAGATCTCGTCCGCCAATGTTAAGACCCTGGAAGCGATACGGGATACTCTCTTGGAGGAATAGTCGTTGAGCACTATCTGGAGATTCCTAAGGCATATCTGGCCCTGGCTCCGGTGGTGCGTTCTTGGCCTCACGATAGTGGGTATCCTGGCCGCCGCGTTACTCTTCTACGTGCTCTTCTTCGCCACCCCCGACCCCACTTTCCAGGAGATTCCGTGGCCCCCCGCAGATGCCCGAATTCAGGAAACTGAGCCGCTCTTCTCATGGCCCGAAACGGACGACCACGAGTACCTCTTTGAAATCCACGAGGGAGCTTCTCCGGGAGCACCCCTCTATCGCACCCGAACAAATCGTAGCTCTGCCAAACTGCCTTACGGAACACTTCAACCTGACACCAGCTACCAGTGGCAGGTTCACCCCATAACGGAACGGGGTGAAGTGCATCTGGAGCCGCTCTGGGAGCGTCCCTTCCGCACTGCCCATCAAGGAGAGTTGAAGACTTTCTGGCGCAAGCTGAAGGTCTTTCCTGCCCGCCTCGAAGTGACCCCTCATGAAATGCTTGAGCGTCTCTCGCTGGAGGTCGACTACCACGGCTCCTGGCGGGTCTCCCTGCCTGATGCGTTAGTCTTCTTCGATGGCGAAAAGCACCTCTCCGGAAAAGGAACGACGGTAGTCCATTTCTACTTTGACCAGGCGCGTGCACCGGGCGACGCCAGCCGCTGGCAGCCTATCAGGATCTGGGCTGGTGGCCGCTCCCACGAAGTGCCGCTGATCCCGGGTACGCGCCCCAATGCGGCTTTCGTACAGGGGGTTGGCACCGGCTTCTCCCCCTATGACGACACCCCTTCCTTCGCTAACTTCGAACGCTCACTTCTCTCTCGCCTGACTCAGGGGACCTGCGTCGGTATCGCGCTGGTGGTGAAGCTGTTTTTCGAGCGCGCCGAGTTCGGCCAACATAGCTCAGGAGTGGGGGGGGATTTTCTGACGGCAACCAGGTTACTCAATGGCATCCTGACGTCGAGCCGCGTTGCCGTACGGTCGAGTACTAGTTTTCGGGATCTTTCGGACAAGCAGCCCGATCTCGTAATGGCGCTGATGTCTTCGCTCCACTTTGAAAACCTGAATCCGCAACATTTGCAGGAGACCTTGCGAGCACTCTTTGGCGGAGATGAACAAGCTCGTACGGCACAGCTAATATGGGAGGAACTGGCTGGGGGCAAGCTGCCTATGGTGGCCGGCTTTCGGGTCCGTCGAAAGGTCTTCAAGTTGCGCGATACACTGGGCCGATTCTCGGTGTTGGATTCGGGTCACGCTTTCATCGTCTACCGAGGCTGGCGCTACGGGGATGCGACAGCCTTTGCGGTCTACGATCCGAACTACGAGTACAGCCCTGGCCATCCTCGCCAAACAACCCTCGTCTTCTTCGCGGACGGTCGCACGGCCTATTTCGTCGGCAACGAACCGCAACCCGAACTGGTTCGCTTCGTACCCATGGATACCGGCCGACTCTTCACTTTCCTGGCCCTCCTCGGGCACGGCACCAGACGAAACCTGTCGGAGGCAGGTGAAGCGATGGGTTATCTCTTTCGGGGGCTTCCCTAGGAAGGGGCTACTCTTTCTTTCCGACCATTCGCTCGAAGATCGTACGGGTTTCAAAAAAGAGCTTCTGATTGATTCCATACCTGGTCTTGAGGAAATTATCGACCAGGAGATTGAGTTCCCAGTACGGCTTGTAGAGACTTCCCAGCTCGTCCAGCCGCTTGCTCTTAGCATCACTATCTTCGTAGTGAACATCGACGGTGACGCCCTTCTTACCAACGCCTCTACGCTCATCGTAGCCGACGACAACCTGGAGTGGTTCCACCGCTTGACCCGCGGTGCGACGCAAAGTCTCGTACTCCGCCTGGGCCTCGAGAGCCTTGCGATAGAGATCCGCATTGAGGATCAGAAGTTCGACCAGTTTGTCCTCTTCATCATTGTCGATAGTGCCGAGCCGATACTGCTCGAGGAGTCGGCGCAATTCCGTTGTTTCGATGTGAATCAAAGAGCGGAGCATCTTCTCGGCAATGCTGCGGGCAGCTTGCTCTTCTGGGGCAATCTTGGCTGGGACGATGCTGGCGCCCCCGTAGCCATACTCTGGGAGTGGCGCAACATCAAGTCGGATGTGGCGGAAGGAGAGGACCTCCGTGGTATCCATCATAATATCGCCGGCGGGGGCGAGGACCAGGGTGGCGAAAATCGAGCCACGCACCTCCGCCTCAGTGATGTGCCCCTTGACGGTGAGGTCGAAGACCGGCTTGGAGATGACAAGTTGATCAGTGAGTTCCTTGAGTTGGGCCTCCAGTCGCGCTTTGCCCGTTGCCAACTTCTCCTTCTTCTTCTGCAAGTTCTTTCGATATCGAGTGTTCTTCTGGGCATGGGTGAAGTGAGGATTGGTCAACGTGAAGTCGATGTCATCGATCTTCTTCTGCTGCTCGATGACCCTGGATTCGAGCATGCCGGCAGCAGTTTTGACCTTCTCATGGTAGGGATTGGAGACAGTCCGGGGGACCTCGAAATAACGCTGCGATTCCTGGGTGATGAGCGGTTTGGTGACCCGCCCGCTAAGAACGTAGGCTTGCTCCCTCTCCTCCCCTGTAACAACGAAACGGGGGATGAAAGAGGTTCGCCCTTTGAGATAGTTCTCGATGCGCTGGCCAAATTCCGGGTTATCGGGAAAGAAATTGAGCGGTTTGAGAGCGTAAGTGTAGCGCTCCACAAAACCATCGAGGAATTTGGCTAGAATCACTTCGAGGCGCCAGTGTTCCGGAGCCACTCGAGCCAATCCCAGTGCGGCGAAGAGACGAGTCCCAAGCCTCTTGTACTTAAGAAAATCGCCGACCCAACCGGAGAGGACCTTTTGTATGCGGACGTGAACTTCGGCTCTTTCTTTGGCGGGGAGGAAGAGGGAGGTCACGTATGCCAGTTGCAGCTTTTCGGAGACCAGGGCATTGTTGAAGATCTTCCGCACCTCAGCCATCCCAGCCTCGGAGGGAAAAGCGCCCAATTCGATGCCGAGTTCATCTTTGACAATTGCTCCACGGGGGCGGTAGTCACCGCCATCGGGATTGACGAAGAAATCGGGGGCTGGGAGGGGCGATGTGGAGATAAAGTTCCGTCCCCTCTGCCTGACCGTTCCATAGTACTCTTCCGAGAAGACTTCGCCCAGCCCACCGGAGTTGATGATGGCCCCTTCGATTCGATAGTTGTCCAGGGGGGCAACGGGTACGACTCCGGAACGCGCGAAGGAGACGCAACGCCGGCCGCTCCAGTTGTCGAGAATGGTATCATGCCAGAGGGAAAGGCTGGCAACTGCACCGGGATGCGACGGAGCCATGACAATGCCGCCCACGGCATTGCGCACGATAGCATTGCGCAGCAGCTTGAGACTGCCGCCCTGAATCCGCAAACCGCCGCCCATATTGCCGGTAATCACGTTCCCGGTCAAACTGACGCGAGTTGTCTTGCCGGCCACCAGAAGGCCGGGTCCGGTGCCACCTTCGAAGCGACAGTCTTCGAGCCGGGCCCGAGACTCGGAAACTGCGGTCACTGAAACATCTGCTCCCACTGAGAGGGAGACAAATCGGATGCCTGAAACTGCTACGTCAGAGCGGCTGATGTAGAGCGCGGTTTCGCGGGCGATGACCACGGTTTTGTCCGGTCCTTGGCCGACAATATGTAACCGTTTTCCCCCCACTACCACAGCATCTTCGTAATGACCCGCTCCGACGAGAATAACGGCATCATCGGGCGCTTCGGCAACGGCCTGGCTAAGGGTGGCAAAGCGTCGTTCATCACCGTCGATAACGACCTTTCCCGCTGGCACCTTTGAACCTGCCAGATCGTATCGGACCTCAAAAGCAGAGATGGCGGGCTGGGAAGTATAGCCTTCTCGAACCGCCAATCGTCGTCCGTTTGTACCCGGTCCACAGCCTGCGACCAGAGCCAGAATGAGGCATGCCCAAAGCACTCTCTTGCACGTTTTGGTTCTCATAGGTTTTCGTATAGCAGAAACCGTTGACAGCGTCCATTATAAACGCTGTAATGTAGCATGATTTAACGTAAGGCAGCCAACTGGACAGCAACGGGTGAATTGATGACGGAACGCACCAAATTTCTAGCTTACGCTCTGGAGCACCAGTTTCCCCACCCCATCGCCGCGCCCTTTCGTTGTGCGCAAACTGCGACAGAGGGTTCCGACAGGGCCGTCTTCTATCTGGCGACCCTTGACGGTTTTCTGAGATACGCCGGGGCAGTGCTGCTCAGCGACTTCTTCGCCAAAGGCCCTTCGCCAGACAAACTGGCACCGTTTCTTCCTAGTCTCCTCTATCCGCGACTGACCAAATGGAGTGATCTGGTCTTTGAACTTGCGCGACAGTTGAGCGGCAAGGGCCCCTTCATGCCTGAATTGACCGGAGCGTTGGTGGACAAGGGCGGCAAGGCCACGGCGACGCGCAAACAGTTGCATAAACTGGCAGAAGAGGGTCAATCGTTGTTGGAAAGCAAGGACGCCCTGCTCGACTCTGCAGCCGCGACCAAGACTGCCGTGGAATTGGAGGCCAGTCTCCTCGAGTTGCTGGGGAAATTCTCCTTCTTGGAGCGCTACCCATTGGCCCTCTTGCGTAGCCACGCAGCGGAGGGCAGCAATGGCTTTGGCGGGTTCTTGATGCGCTGGATGGGCCATCGGACCGAACCCCTTCCTATTGCCGTTGAGTTTGCCGGTCCAGTGCCGGAGGATCGGCCGCTGCTGCTCTCCTCGGACGGACGGAAAGCGTTGGAACTGGCTCCATTTATGGCCGTTTCCCACGTCAGCAGCAGGGAGCACGACGGGCTCTTCCTCTGTGCGGGCATGCGCCATGAACATGCCGTTCGTCTGGAGAACTTCAGCACCAGCCGCTTCCTGGTTCACGACACCGAGATCGATGGCAAGCCCATTGAACTAGGCGACTACATTCTCTCCTGGGGAGGGGGCGGATCGGTGGCCACGCTCAATCCCTCAGACGCTACTCGCAAGCGGCTGCAGTTCAAGAGCCGACTGCTGCCCACCGAGAAGGTGCTCGACGATCGTTACAAGACTGTCGGCTTCATGGGCCGCGGTGGCATCGGTGCGGTCTACCGTGTTTATGATATGGAAGAGGCGACGGACAAGGCGGTGAAGATTCTCTATCCGGACCTCTCACGCAACGAGTTTTTCACCCGCTATTTCGTCGACACCGGCAAGCTCCTTTCGCAGCTCGAAAGCGACCATCTTGTGCCGGTCTACGACGCTGGATATTCATCTGCTTTGCAGGCCAACCACATCGTCATGTCGCATATGGTTGGCGGCTCCCTCGGTGAGCTTCTTGAGCGCCGAGAGACGCTTGGGCCGAGAGTCGCATTGCGCATTGCCAAAGCGGTGTTGCACGGCATCAGTGCTGTCCACGAAGGTGGCCTGGTTCATGGTGGAATCCACCCTGGAAACATCCTCTTCGACGAGACTGGCACTCCCCATCTGGCCGATTTCGGGATCCTGCGCCTGCCCTCCTCCCGAGTGACCAGTTTCCGGCCGTTGGAGAGACTCCATTCACTGCGCTACGCGGCTCCGGAGTTGTTGTTGGGCGGACAGGCATCAGGGCAAAGCGACATTTACTCTGCGGCCATCGTCGTCTTCGAAATGCTCACGGGACGAGTACCCTCCAAAACCCGCTGGGTACCGCCATCAGATTTGATCTTCCCTATTCCGGAGAACCTCGACGCCGTGATTCGTCGGGCCCTCTCCCCCGCCCCGGAGCAACGTTACGCTACTGCCGCGGAGTTCTCCGCCGAATTGGACGCCATCGAGGCGGCCATGGGGCCGGAGTACGACGTTTCGGCCACGGCCCAGGCGCAACAACTGGTCGGGCACCTTTGTGATGTCCAGTTGGGGCACACTGAGCAGTTGGATTTGGAGCGGGCCGAGAAGATGGAGTCCGGCGACTTTGAAGGGGCCGCCCGTTTGCTCCAGCTCAAGGTTGACGAGCTCTGGGACATTGATGAGAGGGTCTACTGGATGCAGGAGTTGGCCGGTCTCTACTTCGAGAAAATGGACTTGCCCGGCAAGGCGGTCTCGCTCTATCGGGACTGTTTGGAACTGGCCCCCGACAATCCCGTGGCGGTGCGGGCCATCATGGGCCACTTTGAGCGCACCGAGCAGTGGGAAGAGCTGGCGGGAGTATTGGAGGAATTGAAGGAGCAGACCGATCTTCCAGAACAGCGGGCAGAGTATCTTGAGAAGTTGGTGGAGCTGCACCACACACGCCTTGAAGATGCCTTGAGCGCTTCCCGTTTCCTGGAGGAGTTGGTGGAAGCCACTGGAGCTCACACGAAGTGGCTAGAGATGCTGGTGCAACTCAAAGAAGAGGCCCAGGATTGGGAAGGCGCGGCAAGAGCGCTGGAACATTGGAAGGAGGCCGCAACTGAGCCAGAAGACATCATCGCCATAATACGCCGGCTGGCGGCCATCTACCACTACGAACTTGAGAACCATGAGGCTGCGGTCCTGGCATACGAGCATCTCGTCGGCCTCGGGGCAGCAGACAACACTGCTCTCAACGCATTGCGCAACCTCTACCGCGGGGCTTTCTCCTACGCGGCGCTGGCTCAATTGCTGCGCAAGATGGTGAAGGCAGACGAGCTTCCCGGCGAGAGCCGTGTCGAGCTATACCAGGAGCTTGGCGAGATTCTGTCGAGCTACCTCTACAACACACAGGATGCCGTCACTGTCTGGAACGAGCTACTGGCCATCGATCCGAGCAATCAAACAGCACTCTCATACCTTGAGCGGCTCTACCTGCGAGAAGGTCGTCACGATGCCTACCTCGGGATCCTGAAGAGCAAGGCTGAGGTCACCTCGGATCCGGAGGAGAAGGCGGCGGTGCTGTTGACCGCTGCGCAAGCCCATCTCGAATTCATGGAGGATACGGCGGGCGCCCGAGTACTTCTCGAAGAGGGGCAGGCTCTTGTCCCGGGCCACTCCGGAATCGAACAGGTTCTGGAGCACATCTACACAGAGCATGGCGATGCCGATGCTCAGGGACAGATGCTGCTGGAGCGGCTGGAGCGGGAGAAGTCTCCACAAACAAGAGTTGAGATCCTTTGGAAGCTGACTCGACTCTTCCAGGAATCGGGGAACGATGCGGCTGCCTTTGAGGTCCAGAAGAAAGCCTTTGCCGAGACCCCTCACGACCCGTCCATCCGGCAGGAATTGGAGAAGAGCGCGGGAGCGGTTGGGGAGTGGGAAGGACTTATCACCTTCTACATGGAGCAGCTCGCCGAAGTATCCTTGGCGCAAGGGAACTATGTTGCGGGGCGGATTGCCAGAGTCTGCGAAGAGCAGATTGAGGATGCCGAAAAGGCCCTCTACGCGCTGGAGACGGCTATAAAACTGCGGCCAGAGAACGATGAGTTGAATCGGAGCCTGCTGATTCGCTATCGGGACGACGAGCGATGGCACGACCTCGCCGGCGTAATGATCAGCTCTTTGCAAGGCGCGGACGAGGCCCGACGAGCCGAGCTTTTTGAAGAAGTTGCGCTACTTATCAAGAACCGCCTTGGGGAAAAAGAACACGGCCGCAAGCTGCTGGAAGAATTGGTCGCCGCCACCGAGGAAATCGCTGATTCCGAAGCGTTACGCTCACTGCTTGATGCCTGTAAGGCACTGGAGCAATGGCAACTTCTGGCCGACGTGGCGACGCGGCTTCTGGCCGAAGAGACGGAGGCCGCACGGGCCCAGGAATTACGGCTGGAGATTGGTGGTGCCTATCTGGCGCTGGGTGAACTGGACAAAGCGCGTGAGTTGCTGGCAGAGGCTCTGGAAAAAACCCCCAACGACCCGGCAGTGCAACAAGCCCTGGAAGAGACGCTGGCGGCTGCGGAAGATTGGGAGGCACTGGCGAAAACATACAAGCAGTTCATCCCCTTCACTTCGGACCCGGAGTTACGGGCCTCCTATCTGGAGAAGGCTGCCCAGATAGAGATCGATGTCTTCGAGCAATTCGATTCCGCCATCGACCTCCTGCGCCAACTTACCACACTGGTACCTGACAATCTTGATTACGGGCGGCGGTTGGCAGAGACACTCCAGCGCGCCGAACGCTTCACTGAACTGACCTGGCAGTATGAGCAGATGAGCCAGCGCAGCGAGGGTGCGGAAAAGTCGGAGCTGCTACGGGAGAGTGCTGAGGTCCACTTCGAAAAACTGAGCAACCCCGATGCGGCCATAGAGATTCTGAGGTCCCTCCTGCGTGGTGGACCTGACAACAGCGAGATCTTCGAACGGGTGAAAGAGATTTGCCTGGCGGAGAAACGATTCGAGACATTGCTGCGGATCCTCGGTGAGCGGGCGCAGCAGGTGGAGAATGGAGCTGAGAAACTTGATCTGAAAGTCGAGATGGCCCGGCTCTCCGCCATGGAGATGGGACTTCTGCCACCGGCCCGCAACTATTTATCCGAAGTGCTCGGAGAAGATCCGGGACACCACGCGGCCTTTGAACTCTTCCGAGAGATCTTGGAGCGCCAGGAAGATTGGAAGGGACTCGCAGAGCTGATGGGCAGGCAGTTCGCTGCTCTTGAGGATGAAACTGAGAGGGTGGAATTGGGGATGCAACTCGCCACTCTACAGCGTGAACGATTGGACCTGAAAGTTGCCGCGGCTGAGGTCCTGGAGAAGGTCTGGGAGTTGGTCCCCGACGATGCCCGACCGGGCCTGCTGCTGGCGAAGACTTATGCCGACCTGGCGCGCTGGGACAAGACCGCTTCATTGGTGGCGGTTTTGCGGGAGCGACTCGACCAACTGGACGACGACGACACCAGAGCGCTGGTCTTCCTCTCCGCCATGGCCCATGAGGCGCTGCTGGAACGTGGGAGCGCCATAACCTACTACCGAAAGAGCATCGAATTGGGTTATCGGGTGGGTGAGGCGGAGGAGAAGCTGGCCGTTCTCCTTTACATGGACGAGGACTACGAGGCAGCAAGAGATCTGATGGGACGGTTGCTTGATTCGGGTAACCTCAATGCGGAGCGATCCAAGGAATTCAAGAACCTCGCTGCGGATATGGACCGGAAGCTCGGCCGCAGGGACAAATCGCGTGAACACCTTGAAGGACTGTTGGCCGAATCACCGAGCAATGCGGAGACCTTGACCAAACTCCTGGAGCTGTGCAAAGAGGAGGGCGATAGCGAGGCGGAGGCGGACTATCTCCAACAACTCCTCGACGTCGAAACTGACCCTGAACGTCGCTTCCCCATGCAGGTCAGGCTGGCCGAGTTGTTGAAGGGCCTGCCAGACCGTCTCGAAGATGCTGCAGCCGCCTTGGAGAAGGCCCTCGAGTTGAAGCCCGACTCCAAAGTCGTGGCCATCGGACTGGGGGACATTTACTCCCGCCTGGAGCGATGGGACGATGCGACCAAGGCATTGCGAGAGGCTGAGGAATTGGAAAGCGACCCGGCGCGCAAGGCTGCTTTCGCCATGGCCCAGGCGTCCCTCTTCATCGACCACGCGGAAGAACCAGACTCGGGTGAAGAGCATCTGCTGCGGGCACTGCAACACGACCCGTCCAAATTCGATGCCTTCACGATGTTGGAGCAGATGGTCGTTGCCCGCTCAGACTGGGACGCGCAGAAGGACCTCTATCTGGCCCTGCTTGAGCAATTGGGTGAAGGTATTTCGAAGGAACTCGGTTACACATTGAACCTCAATCTGGGTCGCATCCTGCTAGAGAAGTTTGGTGACAATGAGGGGGCAATCAAGCACCTGGAGTTGGCGGGCGGATTCAAGCCCGACGAGTTGGAGCCTAAGCAGCTCGCGGCCAACCTCTATTTGCAAACCAAAGATGGTGAGGACCGGGCGCTGGACGCTTACAAGGCTCTGGTGCAGGCGCAGCCACGAGATATCCCCACCCTGCAACAGTTGCGGAAGACCTACGGCAAGA
The DNA here is from genome assembly GCA_964522395.1 of uncultured Myxococcales bacterium. GTDB lineage: Bacteria > Myxococcota_A > UBA9042 > CAIXZC01 > CAIXZC01 > CALGBT01. The sequence continues at coordinate 17,842 of CAZFVN010000062.1, read as the reverse complement.
TGAAGCGCTACGACGAGGCGTGGTATGTGGCTAGCGCGTTGGTCCTGCTAGGGGCCGCCAGCGAAAAAGAGAAGACTTTCTACAAACGCTTCTCCGCCAGTGCCCTGAAGATCAAGCCTCGTGTTCTCGATACCCAGACCGTGCGGGACACCCTGTTGGCGAAGGAGGAAGACTGGGAGTTATCTGAAATAATTAGAATACTCTTCGAGCGCATGTCCAGTCGTCTACACTTGCAAACCGCCAAGTCACTGGGACTAAGCAAGAAGACAATGCTCGACGATTCGGCCTCTAAGCTTTATGGCAAGCTGGTATCCACCATCGCCAAGGTATTGGGCATCCCCCGGCCGCAGACACATTTGCGGGAGACCTCGGGCTGGTTGGTGAAGGAAGGGTGTTATCCGTCCGTGTTGGTAATGAGCCCGGACCTTCTTGAACATCGCAAGGGAAAGGCTCTCCGTTTTGAGCTGGCACGTACACTCAGTCTCTTCCTGGCCCCTCACCAGCCGGTTGGTCTTCTGGACCGTGAAATGCTGCAGGTGCTCCTTGGCAACCTCCTGAAATTGGTAATCACCTCCTTCCCGGAGCCCCCGGGGGATACACGCCAGAACCTCGATTTACGTAAGGAGATGGATCGGGCGATTCCCACGGCAGAGAAGGGCAAGGTCCGAGATCTGGTGGGGCAGTTGCGGGATCGGGGCGGTGAACTCAATGTCAAGCGTTGGTTCGTTGGCGTCGAGAAGGCCTCCTGCCGAGCTGGCCTTCTCTTTGCGAACGACCTGCCGGCAGCCGTCGAGCTTGTCCAAAGCTACCCGGTGCACCTCTCCGGGGCGAGTAGAGAGGAGTTAGCCGACGATCTGTTGCGCTACGCGGTCTCCGACGAATTCGGGGGGCTTCGCAAGATGTTGGGCATCACAGTTCTGTAGGAAGAGCTTGACAAAGGTTCTTTTTGACGCAAATTGAGAGCGGCGACTGGCGTCGTCAACGGTAGGCAATGCGGGCTGACCGCGGATCGGATTTGAAGGAGAAGAAGATGGCTGGAAAGAACATAATTGACGTAACGGACCAGGAGTTCGCCGACGTCGTTCTAGAAAATGAAAAGTTGGTCATGGTTGATTTCTGGGCCACCTGGTGCGGTCCTTGTCTGGCCTTGGGTCCGACAATGGAAGCATTGGCCGAAGAGTATGAAGGTCGCGTTGTGGTGACCAAGCTCAACGTCGACGACAATCGGGAGACCGCGGCACAACATCGCATCACCTCGATCCCCACTGTCCTCTTCTTCAAGGGCGGCAAGGTGGTAGACCAGGTAACCGGTTCTCTGCCTAAGGGCAAGTTCCAGGAGATCCTGGAGCGACACGTATAAACCACCCCTCAAAGATCCACCCGCCAACGGGTCGATTTCGTTAGCAAAGTGGGGCCGAAACTTTTCTCGTCCCTTTCTTGACACCCCCCTTCTCAATGCTAGAATGGCGCCAGTGGTTTGGCATTGAAGGGGTGATCCATGAATAGCATCGTCATCGAACTTTTTGGCCGCAAGATTCCCATCAAGACTCTCGATTCCGAAGAACATATTCGGGAACTGGTCCAGTACATTGAGAGCAAGACGGAGGAGATCGACCCGGACGGCCGCCTGCCAGAAATGACTGTTGCCATTCTCACCATGCTGAATCTTGGTGACGACCTCTTCAAGGAACAGCAGCGCTTGCGTGAAATGCGGAACAAAGTGCGGACCAAATCAACTTTTTTGCTGGAAAAACTCCAGGAAACAAGATATCTTTGTTAGGCTGTGCTTGAGCCTCCTTCGGGGGGATTATATATACGCTGAAAGAAGCAAGGTGAAGTTGATTGAATCTTCAGTTCTTCGGGGCTGATTCCAGTTGGACGGCAGAAGCCGGAATAGATAGCGGCGAAGTCCACAAGCCGCCGCGCAAAATCAGAAGAAACACTGTTCTAGGTTTCATGCGGTCTGACCCACGCGTCGCGATGCGTATAGCCATCTCCCAAGAAGTTCTCTCAAGCACGATTGAATTGACATTCATGAGTTGAAACGACCACTTGAGAGGACCCGATGCCTGTTATCTATATTATCATTGGCGTCGCCATCGGTCTGGTCGTCGGCCTGGGTATCTTTTATGCCCTGCGCAAGAAGAGCGCAGATGAAGTTGGTGAGGCACAGGAAAAGGCCACCAAACTTCTCAAGGAAGCCGACGCAAATGCCGAAGCGATTCACAAGAATGCAAATCTGGAAGCTCGCGAAATCGAGAATCGAGCCCACGAATTTGAGCACGAAACGAGACAACGCCGACTAGAGCTTCAGCAGACTGAGCAGCGACTCATCAAGAAGGATGAGAACATAGAGCGCAAAGGAGACCTTCTTACTGCCAAGGAGTCAGACCTCCAGCAGCGAGAGAAAAAGGCAGAAGCCAACGAGGAGCGAGCCCGGAATCTGGCCGAAGATTACGAACGCCTCAACCAGAAGGCGACCGAAACGCTGCAGCAGGTGGCCGGAATGAGTGCCGATGAAGCAAAGGCCGCCCTGATTACTGAAATGGTTGCCGAGGCGAAGCTTGAGGCCGCCAAAGAACTGGTAACGATTGAAGAGGAGACCAAAGACACGGCCGAATCGACGGCCAAAAAGATCATCTCCTCCGCCTTGAGCCGTTACGCCGGAGAATACGTTGCGGAGCAAGTGGTAACGGTGATACCGCTGCCCACCGACGAGATGAAGGGCCGCATTATCGGCCGTGAGGGTCGTAACATTCGAGCCTTCGAGGCCGCGGCGGGTGTCGATCTGATTATCGACGACACGCCTGAAGCGGTTGTCATCTCGGGGTTCTCCGCAGTGCGGCGAGAAGTTGCCCGTCTGGCCCTTCTGAAGCTCATTCAGGACGGCCGAATCCACCCCACTCGCATTGAGGAAGTGCTCCAGAAGACTCAGGCCGAGGTTGATGGGCTCATCAAGCAAGCTGGTGAGCGAGCCACCATGGAGCTCAATGTCTTCGGTCTCCACCCGGAACTGGTCAAACTTGTGGGACGGTTGCGATATCGTACAAGTTATGGGCAAAACGTCCTGGCCCATTCCATCGAAGTCTCTTACATGGCCGGGTTGCTGGCTGGCGAGCTGGGACAGAATGTCAAGGTCGCACGGCGCACCGGGCTGCTCCACGACATCGGCAAAGCGGCTGACCAGGAGCAGGAAGGACCCCACCACGTCATCGGGGCCCAACTGGCGAAGAAATTTGGGGAGCCGGCTGACGTAGTCGGAGCGATCCACGCTCACCATGACCGCCCGGAAACTGTACTCGATCATATCATCATCGCCGCCGACGCCATCTCCGGAGCCCGTCCCGGCGCTCGTCGGGAGCAACTGGAGTCCTATCTCAAACGGCTGGAAGACCTCGAGAAGATATCTAAGTCATTCAAGGGAGTGATGGAGGCTTTCGCCTTCCAGGCTGGCCGGGAAATCCGTGTTCTGGTGGCCCCGGACAAGGTCTCGGACGACCAGTTGAAGGTGCTCTCCAACGATATCGCCAAGAAGATTGAGCAAGACCTCACATATCCTGGCCGCATCAAAGTTGCGGTGATTCGCCAGACAAGAGTAGAGGCTGTGGCTAAGTAGCTAGGCACGCACGCGTCGAATAACAACAATAGCGAAGAGCATTGAGAGGAAGAGCATGAGGGCAAGGGGGTTGCCGCTGCCACCGGTGGTGCAGCCGCTCTTCTCGTCCTTCGGCGCATCGTCAGTGACGTCTGTATTGCCTGGAACATCAGCACCGGTGACAACGTCGGCTACTCCAGAACCGCAGATTCCGTCGTTGCACTGCATGCCAGCTTCGCAAACACCACAGCTTCCGCCACATCCGTCGTCGCCACATTCCTTGCCCGCACAATCCTGAACGCAGCCGCCGCACTGGCCGGCGACACAGTCCACCCCATCGGCACACTCACCGCAGCTCCCGCCACAGCCATCATCACCGCAAACTTTGTCAGCACAATCGACTTCACAAATAACCTCGACGCAAGCGCCCGCTTCACACGCTAATCCAGCTTCGCAGCCGCAATCCGCAGGGCAGGAACCGCAGTCTTCTTCATCGGCGCAGGCACCATCACCACACCCCTCAACCGGATCTGTTGCGCAGCCACCACATTCCCCAATGCAAGCGTCGACGCAGTACTGGTCATACTGCGTGTCACAGCAGAAAGCATCGAGTGCGCAAACACACGCCTCGCACGGGCAGCCACCACAACCTGGGCCTTCCTCGATGGCGCATCCCGGACCGGAGTTGCAAAGGCCGTTGGCGCAGATGCCTTCGCCAGCGCATTCACCGCAGCTTCCGCCGCAGCCATCATCCCCGCAGGCTTTGCCAGCACAATCGGGTTCGCAGGCAACGCACTCTCCACCAACGCACTTCTCACCGGCAGCACAGGCGGGGTCACAGCCTCCAGTACCATCACAGAAGATGGGGAAGGCACCAGTCGGGTCCTCTGAACCGTCGGTGCCGCAATCGTAGAACTCGCCCTTCCACCCACAGGAACCTTCGCCTTGTGTACAGTCGATGCAGAAAAGAGCACCGTCTTGACACCACAAAACGCGGCCCTGTTCGTCGCAGCACCCCTCGTAGCCAAGGCCCATGCAGTCGTCGGAGCTTGGTATTTCGAGGCCAAGGCACTCGACGGGACCGGAGGACTCTTCACAAACGCCATCTGTGCAGACAAAACCATCTGCGCATTCAGCACAGGAACCACCGCAACCATCATCGCCGCATTCCACCCCGTCACATGAAGGTGTGCAACATTCGCCGGCAAAGCAGACGTCCACTTCACTCTCGCAGGGACAAACACCTTTACAACCATCGTCTGAACAGGGGCCGTCGCTGCAGGATATCACGCAGGTGGAGAGACAAGCGACCTTCATGGTGAATGGACCTTCAGTTCCGTCAAAACCGTCCACAACGAAGAAGTATGAGTTGCCAGTGGTCACGTCAACTTCCACTTTCGAGCTGCTACCGTCGACGCAACTGTCGATGGTGCAAGCCCCCTCGAGCGCGAAGATATCGAGGTCGCCCTCCCCTTCAAATTCGACGGTGACCGTAACATTGTCCGTGGTCACATCCGCGGCAAGATAGTCAGTGGTAAAGAGATAGCCTATTTCCGGGCCGCTTTCATCCCAGGAACTACAGGAGTATCCGTTCAGTACGCTGGTCGCACCGACCGTGGTTCCTTCGATGGTTTCGTCACAGGAGACAGGCTCCGCAGCCTGCTGGCACACGGGAAGCTCCTCACATGCCGAACTCTCATTGCAGAACTGGCCAGCACCGCATTCGCCACAACTCCCTTCACAGCCATCATCACCGCAGGTCTTGTCGGCGCAGTCGGGAGTGCAGCACTCGCCGAGGATGCAAACCTGACCATCGGTGCAGTCCGGGTCACACACCGGGACACAGTCTATGGGGTTGTCACCAGATGGGTCGGCAGCACCGTCAGTACCGCAGTTGTAGAAACTGGCGTCAGGGTCCCACCCACACTCGGGGCCGCCGTTGGCGCAATCGAGACAGTAAAGCTGGCCGCTCTCGCACCAGACGACTCGACCGACATCGTCGCAGCAGCCGATATCCGTGAGGTCCATGCAGTCAATACCGCTAGCCTCATCGAGACCCAAACAGTCATCAGGATACTCGGCCAATGCGGGGGCCGCCATTGCCACCACAACCGCTACAGTCAGAACAATCCGTCTTCCAATCATCACATTCCTCCTCGTTCAAAACCACCGCGCAATCTCACTCACACGCATGAGTTCGTCTTTCTCAATTCAGGCTCCATTAACACCCGAAAGCCAAGGCTAGTAAGAGGCTGGCTACGCGCCAATACGCCGCCTCCACGCAAGCAACATCAGGGTTGCCATGATCAGCAACAACAAGGGCGAGGTATTGCCAGCCGTGGTGGCGGAACAGCCGCCACCGCTACCCTTCGGTTCTTCCCCAGCAACATCGCCCTTGCCGGCACCATCGACAAGTTGGAGATCCTCTGCACCAGCGGCGTCCGCGACGACAATCACGTCCCCCCCGACAACGTCAGCTTCCACGGGTGGCACGCAGAGGAATTCTTCACAACTCGACCCGTCGGGGCAATCGCCACAACTATCGCCACAGCCATCATCGCCGCACTCTTTGCCGACGCAGTCGGAAGCACACGCGATTATGCAAACACACTCGGTGCAAACCGCAGTAGCGCCACAATCGTCATCGTTCTCGCACTCTTCGCCGTCATCGATGGTGCCATTGCCGCACAGCCCCGCTTTTCCGCAGGTGCCGTCGAGGCAAACCTCACCTTCATCGCACTCGCCACATGAGCCGTCGCAGCCGTCATCGCCACAGACCTTGTCGGTGCAGTCTGGGTCACAAGGACCTTTGCAGAGACCTTCGACGCACTCCTCTTCCTCGGCGCAATCACCACAGGACCCACCGCAACCATCGTCGCCACAATCGAGTCCATCGCAAGACGGTGCGCAATCAACGCACTCGCCAGCGCTGCAGACCAGACCATCTTCGCAAACACAGTCCTTCGCGCAAGAAGTGCAATCTTCGTCACCATCGCAAACCAGATCTCCACAAAATGGGTCCGGTTCTGGACAGCCCTCACAACTCTCCACACATTGGTTGGCGCAAGCTGCATCCCACGTATTCTCACAGCAAAACGGGTCCATAGCGCAAACGCATATCTCGCAGGGACAGCCACCGCATCCAGGTCCCTCCAGTGCATCGCAGCCAACTACCTGGCAGAGGCCTTCCTGGCAACTGAGATTCTCGGGGCACTCTCCGCACTCACCACCGCAGCCATCGGCGCCACAGTTCTTGCCTTCGCACTGGGGCTCGCAAACGACACATTCCCCGCCTACGCATTGCTCACCATCACCACATGGCGGGTCACAGGAGGAACATTCAATGGGAAAGAGGCCAGAGGGATCGGCGCTCCCGTCGGTGCCACAATCATAGAGCGAACCCTGCCAACCGCAGGAGGGGCTCAAAGCCGCGCAATCGATGCAGTAGACCTTCCCTAGATCACACCAGAGCACACGTCCCAACTCGTCGCAACACCCTTCGTATGTCAAATCTTCGCAATCGTCGCCACTCGGCTCACCGGTACCTTTGCACTCGGAGGGGCCGGAAACCGGTAGACAGGCCCCATCCTTGCAGCCAAATCCATCATCACATATCCCGCAAGAACCGCCACAGGAGTCATCGCCACACTCCAGTCCATCGCAAACAGCAGAGCAACATTCCCCCTGGAAGCAGACCTCTCCATCGCCAAGACAGGGGCAGATACCGCCGCATCCATCGTCCTGACATAGGGCAGCATCGTCACAGGTTGGATGGCAACATTCCTTCTGGTAGCAACTCTCTCCATCGGCGCACCCGCAGTCCTCCGGGCAATTCTGGCAGCTCTCATATTCATCGGCGAGACATTCCCCGTCGCCACAGTTCTCTGGAGTGTAACAGCCATCACAATCCTCATGACATTCGGCAGCACAGAGACTGTCCCAGGCGTTCTGGCAACAGTAGGCGTCAAAGGCGCAAACACACGCCTCGCAGGGGCAATCGGGACAGCCCGGAACACCTGTCGCGATACAACCGGGGCCGTCCAGACAGGCAAAGCCGTCCAGACATTGACCGTCGCAATTCCCGCAATTCCCGCCACAGCCGTCATCTCCGCATACCTTGTCTTCACAGGAAGGAACGCAGCACTCACCACCGAAACATACTTCCTCCTCACCGTCGCAGGGACAAGTACCGCCGCAGCCATCGCTCTGGCAACCCATTCCTGCCTCGCACGCGGCCTCGCAGCAGGCTCCAGCCCAACAGACGGCTTCTTCCGATTCGCACGGGCAGATGCCGCCACAGCTATCATCCTGACAGCCATTGTCAGCATTGCATTCCGTTGCGCAGCAGGCATTCTGGAAACAGGACTTGTCTTCACCACAACCACAATCTTCGGGGCAGGTGAAGCAGGTCTCCTGGTCCTCCAGCACACAAGAGCCATCGCCGCAGTTGTCGAGCGTGAGACAACCGCCACAGTCGTCCACACACTCACTGACACAGATGCTATCCCAGGCAGTCTCGCAGCAGAAGGGGTCCATTTCGCAAACGCAGCCCTGGCAGGCACAGCCATCGCACATTGGCTCCGACTGGGAGATGCACCCCGGTCCGTCCATGCAGACCAGGTTATCAAGGCAAGCGCCTGCACAGTCGCCACAACTTCCTCCGCAACCATCACTGCCGCAAACCAGTCCCTCGCAGTCGGCAACGCAACATTCGCCGCCAAAGCAGACGGCGTCCGGGTCGGCGCACGGACACTCTCCCATGCAGCCATCATCTTGACACTGATTGTCTTCGCTGCACTCGGCCTCACAGGTCGATTGACACCAAACTGAAAGGGTCAAGGTTCCGACATCGTCACCATATCCGTCCACAACGAGGAAGTAGTGGCCGCCCGGAAGAGCGACAAAATCAATATCCGACCCGCTGTATTCGATGCAGTTGTCAGGCAGGCAAGAACCCTCTAAGAGGAATAGGTCGTGGTCCGCATCTCCAGTTTCCTCGAGGGTGATGACCACCAGGTCTTCCACTTCAGTATCGAAAGAGAAGCCCAATTCCGGCCCATTTTCGCCCCACCCCACACAGCTATACTCGCCAAACGCATTAATACCTTCCGCGGTATCAAGCTCCAGGACATCACCGCAGTGGAGCGCGGCGTGAATCTCGCACGGAGGAATCGGATCACAGGCAAAATCCTCCGTACAATATTCCCCCTCAGCACATTCTCCACAGGTTCCACCGCAACCATCCTCGCCACAGCTCTTGCCATCACATGCTAGGGGGCAGCACCCAAATTCGTAGCAGATTGCGTCAGCGTCGCAGCCACAATCCTCCACGCAATTGGCACAGTTTTCACCCTCGGCTACAACGCACTCGCCGTCGCCGCAGTTCTCTGGCTTCTCGCAGCCACCACAGGGGTCCAAGCACTCACCGACACAGAGGCCATCCCACGAATTGGTGCAACAATACGGGTCCATTTCACAAACGCACACTTCGCAAGCACAGCCGCCACAACCGGGAAGATCGCTGGGGTCACATCCGGGCAGTGCGTAGGCATTGGGAACAGCCCATGCGATGGTCAGCGTAAGAACCAAGACGCTCAAGATCTTCTTCATGACAACTCCTCTTCAAATTCGGGTTGCGATAGTATGCCAGAAAGATCGCTGCGAGGCCACCCTTCTTGTTAGAAATGTTGGTAATGCCCCGGTCGCAGTCGCATTAAAGCAAAACGGGGCGGCCCCGTCCGGAGCCGCCCCGTCATTTCAGCCAGTTGCCCCGCAGGGCATAGAACTAGGCTTCCTGCCGCCGAATCGCAACCATAGCCAGGAGGGCCATGAGCACGAGAAGGAGGGCCGAACTGTTGCTGGCACCGGTGGTGGTGCAGCCGCTGGAGCCGCCACCATCGGAGGGTTCTTCGCCGGAGGCATCGCCGGCGATGTCACCTTCTGATACGACATCACCATCATCAACTACTTCTTCGGCGCAGAGGCCGGATTCGCCGCAGACCAGACCTTCGGCACATTCACCGCAGGAACCACCACAGTTGTCGCTGCCGCATTCCTTGCCGTCACAGGCCGGAGTACAGCCAACAACGCAGGCGCAGTCGGTGCAGATTTCGCCCTCGGCGCAGTCGCCATCAACTTCGCAAACCTCGTCACCTTCGACGGTGCCGTTGCCGCATTCTGCGATCACAACGCAAACGCCATCAGTACATTCGCCAGCTTCGCAAACGCCGCAGGAGCCTTCGCAACCATCATCGCCGCACTCTTTGCCTTCACAGTCCAGCACGCAGTCGCCACAGCCTTCAAGGTCAGCGCAGACATCGCAGACGTCTTCGCAGCAATCTCCGGCTTCGAAGCAGGCCTCGTCGCAGAAACAGCCATCGGCCTCGCCGCCGCAAATACCTTCGCAGGAGAGTACCGGCATGCCGCACATGCCGTCGTCGTCGCAGGATTCACCTTCGGCGCACTCGCCACAGGATTCGCCACAACCGTCATCGCCACACTCTTTGCCTTCGCAATCGGCTTCGCAAATGTCCTCAACGCACATATTGTCATCGTCGCAGACAAAATCTTCGGCACAGTCGCCACATGAGCCACCGCAACCGTCGCCGCCACACTCTTTACCTTCGCAATCAGGTTCACATTCACCTGAGTCAACGCATACTGCCTCTTCACAAACCCAACCAGGTGCGCAAGTACAATCCTCGGCGCAAGCGCCGCAGTCTTCCCCAAGTTCACAGAATCCATTGCCGCATTCGGCTTCCGGGGCCACGCAGGAACCGCAGTCGTTGGTGCACTCGGTTACGCATACATTGTCCCACGCAGTTTCGCAGCAATAGGGGTCCATTTCGCAAACGCAGGCTTCACATTCGCAACCATCGCAGGTCGGGCCCTCAAGGGGACCGCACCCTTTGTGGCCAGCGCAAACACCATCAAAGCAGACGGAATCGACGCACTCGCCACAGCTCCCACCGCAACCATCGTCGCCGCAATTCTTTCCACCGCACCACGGCTCACAGCATTTGCCGTCAAAACAGACGCCCGCTTCGCATGCACAGTCGTCGGGACAGTTGGCGCAAGTCTCAACACCATCGCAGGTGCCGTCGCCACAAGATTCGATGGTCGCGCAGCCGCCGCATTGTTCGATGCACTCAGAGACACAGATGCCGTCCCACCAACCGCTCTGGCCGTCTTCGCCACCGCAGCAGTAGTCATCCATTGCGCAGACGCACTCCTCACAAGAACAGCCGCCACAGAAGGGAGTCTGGTCTGCACTTTCTTCACAACCGGGGCCAGCGTGGCAAAGGCCAGCGACGCATTCGCCAACGCATTCGCCGCAGGTACCACCACACCCATCCTCGCCACACAATTTGCCAGTACAGTCTGGCTCGCAAATCACGCAAGCGCCATCTTCACAGTCGCCCTCGGCGCATTCGCCGCAGCTCCCGCTACAGCCGTTCGAGCCACACTCTTTTCCGTCGCAATCGGGCACACAGGCTTCACACACACCGTCAACGCAGAGTTCGTCGTCGCCACAGGGGGGATCGCATTCTACGCAAGTGAGGGGGTTTTCACCGCTGGGGTCCTCGCCGGTCTCTTCGGCATTGCAGCCATACCAGCCCGCGCCATCCATCCAGCCACAAAACGCGCCCGAATCGGGGCAGTCAAGGCAGTAGAGACCCTCATCACACCAAATCACACGACCAAGGTCGTCGCAACATCCAGCGAAACTGATATCGCCACAGTCAGCGGCACTCGGCTCACCTTCGCCAAGACAGTCATCCGGGTAATCTGCGAGTGCCGGTGCCGAAACCAGCAGCGTCGCCATCAAAATTGCCGTCCAAATTCCTCTCATTGTTCTCCTCCGTCGTACATCATCTAGGTTTCACTACTTCTAAATTGGAAAGTCGAAATGATATACCCAATCTAAATGACGCTGTCAAATCTATTGAGGGGTTTTGTGAGGGCGCGTGCGCCTCTTTAGAAGATATATGTTTGACAGGAACCGCGGCAATCCCGATAATTGAAGTCCCAGGAGCGGAGGCACCCATGCGTCTGAAGAACATTTTTCCTGCGGTGCTGATTGCGCTGCTCGCCATGGCTTGCAGCAACAGCAAGAGCACCCCGGGCAACAATGAACCGGAAATAACTGTCGGCTGGTCCACCGATTCTGGCCCAGGTAAGACTCATGATGGCTCGGGTCAACTCGAGGATACCAGCGGTCTCCCGCAACCCGATGGAGAGACCGCTGCTGACGGTTCCCATCCAATCGATGACGCGCCTACCTACTTTGACGGCGAAGATGATCCTGACAACTCCGCCACTCCCGATCAGAAGCAGACCGGCCCTTGCGTTGACAAAGATGGCGACGGCTACGGTGCCAACTGTTACCTTGGTATGGACTGCGACGACTACAATCCCAAATTCAATGTCTATTGCCCGCCTTGCGAGACTCAGACCCAGGAAGGTTGCCCCTGCACTCAAGAGGGACTGATCGAGATTTGCTTTGAAGGCGACCCCGGTTCCGTGGGCATCGGCCTTTGCCAGCTCGGCCAGCGCCAATGCGCAGGCGGCTACTGGACCGCCTGTATCGGCCAGGTTCTCCCGCAGCCGGAACAGTGCGACGACTTTGACAATGACTGCGACGGTTCCGTAGACGAAGGCGTCCTCTCTCCGTGCGGTGATTGCGACCCATTTTGCGATACCCTGGAAGTCGGTCCCGACGGTTATGAAGGCTTCGATCCCACGCCCGAGAATTCCGAGAAGATCGGGCAGAACATCGATGGTTACCTGACTCTAGATTCACAACAGATTGATCTCGCGTTCATGTGGGTGGCCAACTCCTCTGAAAACACCGTCTCCCGTCTTGACACTGAGCAATGCAAAGAGACGGGCCGCTACGCAGTTTGCTCCAACCCCTCTCGTACTTCGGTAGACCTCTGGGGCAACGTATGGGTCGGCTGTCGTAGTGACGGCGGCGTCATGAAAATCGCCATTGACGAGGCGCTTTGCATCGACAAGCACCCACCGGAGGGCATCCAAACAGCCAAGGATCTCAACGGTGACGGCCATGTAACTGGTGCCGAGGTAATGCCCAAGGGCGAAGATGAGTGTGTCCTCTTTACAGTCTATCCCGGCGGCTCATGCCAGCGAGGCCTTGGCGTAGATGCCGAGAACCACGCCTGGGTCGGAGAGTGGAGCAGCAAGAAGCTTCGCCGGCTCCACCCTTCAGATGGCCACGTCGTTCAGGAAATCGGCATTTCGGCCAATCCCTACGGTCTGGTGATTGACCAGGAAGGAACGATTTGGGTTTCGGGGCGGGGCGGGAACAAACTGGTCGAAGTGGACCCCGACGTCGGTCAGGTCGGTGCCTACACATCCAATGTCGGCTGTTTCCAGCCCTACGGAATCGGTCTCGATTACAAGGGACGAGTCTGGATCGGGAACTGTTGCTGTGACCACGCCGGTGTTCGCTATGACCCGGTCACCAAGACCTGGGCCAAAGCGAACACTCATGCACGTCCCCGAGGCATCGCCGGCTCCCAGGATGGAAACGTCTATGTCGCCAACGACCAGAGCAGCGAAGTGGCCATTGTCAATTCCGACACCATGGAGACGATTGGTTACATGTCAGCGGGTGGTGGGCGCTTCCCCATCGGCATGGCCATCGACTTCTCGGGCTACGTGTGGGCCGCCAACCAGTCAGCCGCATCGGCTACCAAATTTGACCCCGTGACGAAACAGGCGCTGTGCGAGATCTCGGTGGGTAAGGGACCCTACACTTACTCCGACATGACCGGTTACGCCCTCCATAATTTCACTGCACCCCAGGGCTACTACTCCCATGTATTCGGTGGTTGGGAAGGCTTTCGAGTGAAGTGGACAGCGGTCTATGTCGACGTTGATTATCAGGACCCGGAGAACTGCTTCGTCAAGCTCCGAGTGCGCACTGGACAGGACCCCGACGACCTCGCCGCCAAGCAGTGGCAGGGCTACTACGGACCTTACCCGCCAAACAACTTCCCCCTCGACCTGCTCACCGTTCCAGACATGGACGGCCCACTACTTGAGGTGGAGGTTACCCTCTTCTCGCAATCGAGCGAGTGCACCCCGATGGTCAAGTCTATCGAGGCCAAGTTCGCATCGGATTAGACAGCCTCCTTCTAGTCAGCCTATATTTGAAGCCGGATAGCTGGAGGCACCCATGAATGCCATTCTCTTTCTCGGGGTCGGAATCGCCGCTTTTCTCGTGGCCTATCTGATCTACGCCCGTCGCATCGCCCGGGAACTCGGGCTGGGCTCCGGTGACCCGACCCCCGCCCATACCATGACCGACGGCATCGATTACGTGCCTGCCCGTATGCCCGTCCTCCTGGGCCACCACTTCGCTTCGATTGCTGGTGCAGCCCCTATCATCGGCCCCGTGTTGGCCGCTCAGTTCGGTTGGGCCCCTGTCTATGTCTGGATCATCCTGGGTGGTATCTTCCTGGGTGCGGTCCATGACTTCATGTCCCTGGTCGCCTCCATTCGCCATCAAGGCCGCTCCATCGGCACCATCATCGAGCGCTACCTGGGAACACAGGGCAAAATCCTCTTTCTGCTCTTCGCCTGGGCCGCCCTGATCCTGGTGGTCGCGGTCTTCACCCTGGTGGTTGCCAAGACCTTCGTTACTACTCCCGCGGTGGCCACGGCCTCGGTTCTCTTCATCGTCCTGGCCATTGCCTTTGGCATTGCTGTCTACCGGTTCAAGACGAACTTCGCGCTGGCCAGTGTCATCGGTGTAATTCTACTGGGAACCTCTCTTTACCTGGGTGTACTCTTTCCATTTCCCCGGCTCTTCGATGTGACCCCGAGCGGCGACCCTATGATCCCATTTTGGCAGTTGATTCTGCTCCTCTACATCTTCGTCGCATCGGTGACCCCGGTGAACATCTTGCTGCAGCCTCGTGACTACCTCAACTCCTTCCTACTCTATGCGATGCTCGGCCTCGCACTGGTGGCCATTCTGGTTGCTCCTCCAGCCATTCAGGGGGCCCCTTTTGTGGCCTTCAATGTAGAGGGACTCGGGCCTATCTTCCCCATCCTCTTCGTCACCGTTGCCTGCGGGGCAATCTCCGGCTTTCATTCCATGGTCGCCTCGGGCACCACAGCCAAGCAACTCGACCGCGAGGTCGATGCCCGACCGGTAGGCTACGGCGGGATGCTCATCGAATCTACCCTGGCGCTGCTCGCCCTCCTCACCGCAGTATCAGTTTCACAAAGTGAGCATCTGGCTCTCCTCAAAGGGGGGCCGGTACATGTCTTTTCCACGGGTCTTGCCAACTTCATGTCGGCCCTGGGGATTCCTTTCACCCTTGGCGTCGGCTTCGCCGGATTGGCGGTCTCCGCGTTCGCCCTGACCTCTCTGGACACCGCCACCCGTCTCGCGCGCTTCACGGTCCAGGAATTGGCGACTCGCTCCGGCCGCTCAGAGGAGAAACAGAATCTGCTGGCCCGCAACAGATTTGTTGCAACCGCACTCACCGTTGGCGCGGGAGCATCCCTCATCTTCTCAGGTCAAACCATGTCACTATGGAAGATCTTCGGCTCGGCCAATCAGCTCCTGGCGGCCCTGGCGCTGATGGCAGTGACGGTCTGGCTCGCTGCGACCAAACGCAAGACCATCTACACCTTCGTCCCAATGATTCTCATGTACCTTGTCACCGTCTGTGCCCTCGTCTTGCAAGCAGTCCAACTCATCGAGGCGCCAGAGCTGAACTTGCCACTGCTCGTCCTCGTGGTCCTGCTTTTTGTCCTCTCCCTCCTGTTGGCCTACAATTACATCCGATACCGCTTGAACGGACGAGGAGCAACGTTGTCACCTGAGTAGGGGACAGGAGATCATGGAAACCGGACCACTGATGAAGTTGGGCCGTTACGAGGTCAAAGAGAAGATCGCCGCAGGCGGCATGGCTACGGTCTACCGAGCGGTGCAAGTGGGAGTCGGCGGCTTTCGCAGCATCGTCGCCATCAAGATCCTCCATCCACACCTGGCCGCCGATGAACATTTCAAGAAGATGTTTCTCGAGGAAGCTCGCATCGGTGCCCTCCTCAGCCACCGCTGCCTCCTCACCGTGTTAGACTATGGAGAGGAGGAGGGAGTCTCCTACATCGTCACCGAGTTCTTCCCATCCTTCTCCCTTGAAGACCTCGCCGTAAAGGTCCGCAAGGTCCCGCTCCACGAAGCCCTCTTTATCCTTTCGGAGGCTGCCGAAGGGCTTGAGGCACTACACACCGCCCGAGACATTGAGGGCAACAAGAAGTTGGGGCTGGTCCACCGCGACATCAGTCCACACAACGTCCTGATCGGCCACGACGGTCGAGTCAAGATCATCGACTACGGCATCGTCAAACGGGAAGACCCCACTGAACAGACCCAGGCAGGACTGGTCAAAGGCAAGGTTCGCTATATGGCCCCGGAGCAAGCCAGCGGCAACCCGGTGGAGCCGGCCACCGATCTCTATGCCCTCGCCATCCTGTTTTTACGTTGCGTCACCGGAATCAAACCCCACGGCACCGGCACCACGTCAGAGATCATGGCTCGGGCCCGCAGCGGCGTGGAATTAGAACCTCTAGCCAAACGAGCCAAACTCCCCGAAACAGTCTGCGAGATTCTGGAAAAGTTGCTCGCTCCCAATCCCAAGGATCGCTACCGAAGCGCCGCCAAACTGGCAACAGACCTACGCAAGCTCATGACTAGCGAGGCCCCCGGCTACGACCTTACAACATTTCAGCAATGGGTGGAAAGGAAGGCTAGGAAGAAGAAGGGTGAGCCGCGCTCCAAAGCTGCCCGGAAGAAGGCCGCTGAGACCGAGATCCTCCAGGGTACCGGCATCGTTCGGATCCCTCCTAGCACTGACGGGATTCATCCAAGATGGGTCTTTTACGGATTGGCAACGATGTTTGGAGTGGCCCTGCTTGCCCACTTCCTTACGACACTCTTCTCCGGATAGCCGCCAGTAACGCCAGTAGCCCGAGCAACCACCAGCCACCCAATCCCGCCACGGCCCCCACGGCACAACCGGAATCGTCCTTCTTCGGCTTTGGCTCCGGAACCACTTCGCCCACTCCATCTCCTGCCAAGGGGGTATCGGGAACGGTGTCTACGGTAACGACCTCGAAACTCACTTCCGGTATCGAAATGACTTCCTCAGTAACCTCTACTTCCACAGCCTCCACCATCTCCGGAGAGGCCTCTTCCACCAGCGAAGCACAGTCCTTTTCGACGTGAACACCTTCGCAGCAGTAACCGGTGCCTACCGCTTCGCCACCGCATTTGCAGGGGCCGTCCACCGGGTCTCCGTCAACACAATCAGGGCACTCGGTACAAACCACCACTGGAATTGGCCCGACAATATTGTCCGCCTCCGAGAGCTCAAAGACGGTGTTCCAGCCATCGACCACGGCATAAGCCATGTAGACGCCATCTTCGCCGGGATCCCAGGACCCCTCGACGCTGACAGTCTCACCCTTGCCAATTCCTTCAAATTCCTCTGAGTAGTCCCCCTCTTCGTAGTAGCCCGGCTGAGTCTGTCGGTCCCGAAAGAGGTCAAACCGGAAAGTCTCAGGGACATCCACGACATCAATGTTGCTGGCCGTCGCCTGGTAACTGATTGCGGTGCCGTCTACGGTGAATTCGAGGTCTTCGATGAAGAGATTGGGCGGCTCACAGGAGATGTTCAAGGTGTGTAGGAAGATGGGGCCGTCGCTGTTGTTTTCTTCGTCCTCTTCGGCCACGTCATCATGGACATCGATGTACATCCAGGAAGTCCAATCGCCGGTGGGCACCCCACCATCTTCCTTCCACCACAACTCAATCTGGTACATCCCATTAACTTCGATAGGATCTTCCACCAGATGGGAGATCCCCTTATATAGCCCCAGATCCTCGATGGGAGGCAGCTCTGGAGCATCGAAGACGACGTGCATCGAGAATGGCCCGGAGGGCTCGTCACCAAAGTTCAGGACCTGCAAGATATAGTGGACCTGAGTAACGCAGTTATCGTTTTCTTCGGTCCCCCAGAGGAGTCCGATTTGAAGATCCGGTAAAGCCATGGCCGGGGCCGACCACAAGAGCATTGCAACCAGCAGGAACCACCCGATCCGCCTTCTCATCATCTATCCTCCCGAGACACCAGATTACCTGGCAGATAATACCATAAACTGACCTCCTGTTGTCAATGAACGTCATGCTCGGTCACAGTTGTACCC